>OMIX01000093.1 GCA_900299195.1 Deltaproteobacteria bacterium | reverse complement strand
TCATGAATGTTCGCACTCAAGAGTTTGAAGCCAAGCAAGCCGAAAATACGGCCTTCTTCGCTGCTAAGACAGCTGCTGAAAAAGAGTTGAAATCTCTAAGAGCAGAAGTGGATCGGTTGGAATCCGCTAAAGAAAATGCAGAACTCACCGTTGCTAAGCTTCTACGAAGTGCCCCCGTTCTTGATATGGCAAGTCCGACATTTAGATTGCAACAGATCGTTTTGCCGACCATCCGCGATGATATTTATTTTTCTCAAGTTCAAAAAGTGGATCGTTGTACTACATGTCACTTGGCTATCGACCTTCCTGGTTTTGAAAAAGAGGCTCAGCCTTTTAGAACTCATCCCAAACTTGATGTGATGTTAGGCAGCACATCCCCGCATCCTATTGATAAAATCGGTTGTACGGTTTGTCATGAAGGAAGAGGAACTTCAACTGAGTTTTCGAGAGCGGCGCACACTCCGAGGAACGAAGAACAGAAGAAACAATGGGAAAAGAAATATCATTGGCACGAGCAGCATCATATTATCGAGAAGATGATTCCTCTCCAATATACCGAGGGGAAATGCCGTGTTTGTCATAAATCGACCGAATATGTTCCCAGAGCTGAGAAACTGAATAAAGCGGTTCAGACGATTCGTGGAGCAGGTTGTTTCGGCTGTCATCGCAT
Organism: Deltaproteobacteria bacterium; assembly: GCA_900299195.1. Classification (GTDB taxonomy): domain Bacteria; phylum Bdellovibrionota; class FAC87; order UBA2466; family UBA2466; genus UBA2466. The sequence goes on along the minus strand of OMIX01000093.1, from coordinate 67,738 downwards.
CGAGGGTTGGGACCACATGAGAAAACCAGCTCCCTCTTTGAAAAGAGTTAAAGGAAAGCTGACTCGTGACTGGATTGTGAAATGGGTAAGAAAACCTCGTTCCTTCAATCAGTGGACACGGATGCCGGCTCAATTCCATCAGAGCAATATTACCTCAGAGGATTTCAAGCAATACCAAGAGGCTGAACTGAATGCTCTAACCGATTACATCTTGCAAGAATCGGAAGACTACAAACCCAATTATTACACCGCCCTGGGAAATAAAGACCGTGGGAAAGAGCTATTCGGTCAAGTGGGTTGTCTGGGGTGCCATCAAGTTGATGATTTCCCAAGAACTCGAGGCCGATGGACTCAAGCGCCTGACTTGAGCACGGTAGGAAGTAAAGTTTCTAAAGATTGGCTCACGACTTGGTTAAAAAATCCCAAACATTATTGGGAAGGCACGGTTATGCCTAGCTTGCGTTTGTCTGATGGCGAGGTGGGCGATTTAACCGCTTATCTGCTGAGCAAACGTAATGAGGAGTTTGAGAAGCTCGAAGTGGGAACAGCTGATTTAGAAACTCAGAAAAAAGTTCTGAAACTTTATTTGTTGAGAGATCCCAAAATGGCTCCTGCTACCGAGGTGAAAGTCGATACTTATATTGCTGAATTAAAACCTCATGAAGTGGTCAATAAATTGGGTAAAGCGGCGATGACCCGTTATGGCTGTTATGGATGTCACGAATTCAAAGGATTTGAGACAGCTCAAGGAACTGGTGTTGAACTTTCCGATTGGGGAAGTAAACCCACCAATAAGTTGGACTTCGGTCTTCAGGAGATGGAGCATACCAACTACAATTGGGCTCATGGTAAGCTCGCCAACACTCGAATCTGGGACAAAGGGGTAGTGAAGGAGTATTTAGATTTACTCCGTATGCCTAACTTTGAAATGGAGGAAGAGGACAGAAACCAAGTGGTGACTGGTCTTTTGGGAATGACTGCACAAAAAATCAGTCCCCCAGCAGCTAAAGTGTTGACCTCAAGAGAAACTATCATGGAGGAAGGCCAGCGCATTGTTCATCAATACAACTGTCAAGGTTGTCATATGGTTGAAGGAATGTATCAAGCCCTTCCCGATGATCATCCAGATAAGGAAGAACACGAGAAGAAGAAGTGGGATTTAGAGGGTAGAATTCTTTCCTACTACAGTGAAGATGAGACTCTAGGTCCTCCACCGTTGGTGACTGAAGGCACTCGAGTTCGCTCGGATTGGTTGCACAATTTCTTAAATAATCCGAGTCATCGGTTGAGAGTGAAGCTAAAAGTGAGAATGCCCACTTTCCAATTATCCAACGATGAAATTAATAAGATCACCAGTTATTGGGCAGCCCAAGGGAATCTACCGTTCCCAGTTGCTCCTCTTCAAAAAGTCTCTTTAACTCCGGTTCAGTTATCGAATGCGAAAGCTCTATTTAACAAACTCCAATGCGCTAACTGTCACACTGTCGGTAGGGATGCGACTCCCGCAGAACTAGTTGAAGAGGGCAGCAGTAAAGGGCTGGCGCCCAACTTAGCGAGGGCGCACGGTCGATTGAATAAAGATTGGATCGTTCAACTTCTAAAAGAACCCGGCAAAATGGTTCCTGGAACGAGGATGCCTGGATACTGGCCGGAAATGCAATCTCCGGCACCTGAGATCTTGGGAGGAAACTCTCAAGCTCAGATAGACTTGTTAGCCGATTACGTTTTGTCGTTAGGCCAAGGCGGATTTGCGACCAAACCTGAAGCTGAAATGAAACCAGTCTCTACCAACTTTAAGTCGTCTGACATGGGGCTTAGAGCCGCCAATTCGAAATAAAATAGACGTGAGGATGGAATCTCGGTAACCTAAGGGAAAAATTAGGTTACCGAACCAAAAATAACGGGGGATTCTATGCGTACTGCTTTATCAATTCTAATCTTGGGTTGGGTATATTTGGGCATGTTGGGGTGTGGGTCCCGTCAGTTTACTCAAGGAAGTTATGACGACCTCAGTGAAGACCGGCTTCTCGATGACAAGTTTAACGAAAGTGATATGCGGCAAATCGCTGATACGATGGTGAAGTCGCTGACTGAGAGTGTAGTGATTCGAGAAGCTAAGAAACCCCCTGTGGTTTTGGTGACACTAGTTAAAAATCGAAGCCAAGAACACATCGACATGAAAAGCATGACCGACAAGATCAAAGTGGCTTTGATTAAAAGTGGCAAATTTAAATTTACTGAAAAAGAAAATCGCGAAGAAGTGGCGAACGAAATGGATTACCAAGGGCAATCAGGGTATGTGGATCCGGCTACGGCTAGAAAAAAAGGCAAACAAATTGGGGCTCAATATTTTTTGACTGGCGAGATCACCGACCGAGTTCAAGAGGTCGGAAGCAAAAAGTATGTTTATTACAAATGTACTTTCAACCTGGTTAGCATTGAAACGGGTATTCTTGAGTGGGCCGACGAAAAAGAGATTCGAAAATATTACACCAAAGAATCGGTCGGTTTTTAATTTAAGGTCTAAACATGGCTTGGTTCAAGAACGCCCTGTTGGCTTTGGGTCTCTTTGTGGCCTTGGGCTGTTCGACTTATGCTGGCAAAATCCGTAACGTCCGATATCTATTTGAATCGGCTCAATATGAGTCTGCTTCCGAAGAACTTCAAAAATTAGTGGAGCTGAAAGATAACGATCAACTTCTGTATCTTTTGGAGCTGGGAATGGTTGCCCATGCTGCTGGAAAATACGCTCAGGCCATCGAGAGTTTCAAAGAGGCTGAGAAAATTGCGGTACTGAACGACTACACCAGCATTTCCCAAGAGGTGGGAAGTGTCCTTTTAAATGATTCTACCAAAGTTTATAAGGGAGAGGATTTCGAAAAAATATTGATCAATGTCTATTTAGCAATCGACTACACGCTTTTGGGTAAGTGGGAAGAGGCCTTAGTTGAGTGTCGCCGAGTGAACCAAAAATTGGATGTGATGATCTCTCAGGGAAAAATGCCCTACCAATACAACAGTTTTGCCAAATATTTAGCGGCCAGCCTTTTTGAATCTCAACAGGAATATAATGATGCTTTTGTGGATTATCGAGCTGTCAAAAAGTGGATGAACGAATTTGTCTATTTGCCAGCCCCCTTGATGCGAGTAGCCGATAAATTAAAAGCAGAGGAGGAACTACAAAGTTATCTGAGAGAGTTTCCTAAGTACAAGAATTATCGATTGGGAAAAGGGGAAGGGGAGGTGATTTTAATTTTGGAGCAGGGGCGAGGGCCTTACAAAGTTTCCAATCCTTCGTTTGATTTATTGCCCATGTTTGTGAAAAATGGTTCCACCTATGAAAGAGGTTTTTTGAAAGATCTTTCTTCAGGGGCTTCCACAGAAGCAGAAACGCTTTTTGATGTGGAGTCGACGGCTATTAGGGAGCTTGAGGAGAAAATGGCCCTCATTACGACTAAAAAAGTAGGGGGATTGGTTGCCAAAAGGGCTATGGCTTACGGGATTGGTCAGGCCACTAAAAGTAAAGATGCTGAGTTTTTCAGTCTTCTCCTGCTTCTGGCGACGGATCATGCGGACCTGAGAAGCTGGGTCACTTTACCTGCTAAGTTAAGAATGGCTAGATTAACCCTTCCGGCTGGACGTCGAGACCTAGTCCTTGATATGGTATCTTCTGGACAACAAAGGCAGGTTAAGAAATGGGAAAAGATACTGGTAAAGCCAGGGAAAATCACTTTTCTCAATTCACGTGTTTTTGAATAAATTTAAGGAATCATCATGTTGGAATCCCAGTTTGTACCGAAAGACTCTGAAAGTTCGATTTATGAATTTTGGTTGAAACACGATCTGTTCAAAGCCGATCCCGAATCAAAAGCGCCTACTTACACGATTGTTTTTCCTCCTCCCAATGTGACCGGCGTTTTACACATGGGCCATGCTTTAACCTGCACCCTCGAGGATATTTTAATTCGCCGAAAGCGTATGCAGGGATTTAATACCCTTTGGGTTCCGGGAACGGACCACGCGGGAATCGCTACTCAAATGGTGGTTGAGCGAAACTTAATGAAAGAGGAAAAAAAGAGTCGTCACGATTTGGGTCGTGAAAAATTTTTAGAGAAAGTCTGGGAATGGAAGGAAAAGTCTCAAGAGACTATTATCAGCCAAATGAGAAAAATGGGGGGAAGCTTCGACTGGAGTCGTTTGGCTTTCACTTTAGATGAAAATGTTTCTTTAGCGGTTAAAGAGTGTTTCCTTCGTCTTTACAATGAAGGGCTCATTTTTAGAGACACTGCGATTATTCAGTGGTGTCCCAGGTGTCACACCGCTTTGTCGGATCTTGAAGTAAAATTCAAAGAGGTCCCTGGAAAATTTTGGCATATCAAGTATCGACTCAAAGGTGAACCCAGTCAGTTTTTGGTAGTGGCTACGACTCGTCCCGAAACTTTGTTAGGAGATACCGCAGTTGCCGTTCATCCTGACGATGAACGATACTCATCTTTCCACGGCAAAGAAGTGATGGTTCCGCTCGTGGGAAGAGCTATTCCAGTGGTTTTAGATTCGTATGTGGATCCTAAGTTTGGAACTGGAGCTTTAAAAATCACTCCGGGACACGATCCGAACGACTATATTGTGGGAAAGCGCCATCATTTGCCCATTATCTCCTTGATGGATGAGAATGCCATTCTCAATCAGGAGGCTGGAAGCTATCGAGGTTTAGACCGAGTCAAAGCTCGGCAAAAAGTGCTTGAAGATCTGCAAAATCAGCAACTATTAGTGAAGGAAGAAGACCATTCTCACAATGTAGGCCATTGCGACCGTTGTGGAACTGTAGTGGAACCTAAAGTGAGCAAGCAATGGTTTGTCAAAGCTGAAGAGCTTGCTCAAGATGCGATTCGGGCGGTTGAAAAAAAGGAAATTCGAATTGTTCCGGAGGAGTGGGAGAAGACCTACTTCGAATGGATGAGAAATATTCGCCCCTGGTGCATCAGTCGCCAGCTTTGGTGGGGACATCGAATTCCTGTTTGGTATTGTGCCAAGTGTGAGGCGGTTCATGTTGGCCTAGAGGCCCCCAAAGAATGTTCAAAGTGTCATCACTCTAGTCTTAAACAAGATGAAGATGTTCTAGATACTTGGTTTAGTTCTGGACTGTGGCCGATATCGACTCTGGGATGGCCCCACGAATCTAAAGATCTCAACGCTTTTTATCCGACCTCAGTTTTAGAAACGGGTTTTGATATTTTATTTTTCTGGGTAGCTCGCATGATCATGCTGGGCATGAAAATGACCGGAAAAATTCCTTTTCATACGGTCTATTTGCACCCCATGGTCCGCGACGAACAGGGTCAAAAGATGTCTAAAACTAAAGGGAACGTTGTGGACCCTTTAGAAATCAGTGACCGATTAGGAACCGACGCCCTAAGGTTTTTCTTGAGTTGGAATGCTTTTCACGGCCGAGACATGAGGGTTTCGGAGGAAGGGGTCGAGAACTGTAAGTTTTTCGTCAATAAAATCTGGAATGCTTCTAGGTTTGTGCTGATGCATTTTAGTGACGTGAAAGAGTCTAAGATTGATCTTTCTAATGAAATCAATCGTTGGATCTGGTCTAGGCTCAACCACATCAAAGAAGAGGTCAATCGTTCCTTAGATCAGTACCGTTTCTTTGAAGCGGCTCAGGCCATTTACCATTTTATTTGGAGTGAGTATTGCGATTGGTTCATAGAGTTTATTAAATCGAAAGAGGAACTGGAGTTAAGAAAGTCCTCCAAAGAGTCGACTGCAGTTCAAGTGTTAGAAGAAGCCTTGAGATTACTTCATCCCTTTATGCCTTTTGTGACCGAGAAACTTTGGCAAGAGATGCCCTTAAGGGATCAAACCAAAGTCTCTATTTGTATCACTCAATATCCTGAAACGGACAAATCGAAAATTTCACAAGAGACCGAGGACAAGTTAGGTCGGGTGATCCGGTTGATCGAGCAGATTAGAACCACTCGTGGGGTTCATCAGTTATCTCCGGCAGTGGAAATAACTATCTCGGTGACCTCCTTAGTGGGAGAGGGGCTACTTAAAGAGCTGATTCCTTTTAAGGAACTCATTAAAAAACTAGGAAAATTGAAGGAAATTGAATTTATTCAAACGGAGTTTCCCAAAGAGACTCACCTCTCAGTGATCATGCGGGATTTAAAATTATTTATTCCTAAGACCGATTTGGGAGATTTAACTCAAGAGCTGGCTCGAAAGAAAAAGGAGTTGGTCGAAAAGACTGAAGCGCTTCGTCGTGCAGAAGAAAAGCTTCGCAATGAAAGATTTATGAACAGTGCCCCGCAAGCTGTGAGAGACGGGGTGGTGAAACAGAAAACTGAGCTTAAGAGAGAAGTCGAAGCTCTTCAGCAATACCTGGAAGACTTAAGCTAAGATGCCTATTCTTTTCCTATTGCGAAGATATTTGGTTCCTAAAGAGGGAAACCTCTTGTCTTTTGCGCTCTGGGTGTCGGTCATTGGAGTTGTGATTGGAATCATTCAGCTTATGTTGGTTCTGTCAGTCATGACTGGGTTTCTCGAGTTTCTAGAAGATAAATACACCGCGATCTCTTCTGATATGGTGGTGATTCCTAAAAACTCTGCTGCCAAAGTTAATTTTCCGGAAATCATTCACAAGATTCCGGAAGTTCAAGCTCTCACTCCCTTTGGTTTGGGGCAGAGCATGTTGATTAAAGAGGGAGTTGCGGGAGTGACGTTAGAGGGAATTGATTTGGCATCTTCGTCTCAAGTGACTCAGTGGGAGCAGGTTTGGTTAGCAGAGCCAAAAGGGCAATCGGAAGTACGGAACGCTCATTGGATTTGGTTAGGTTCTCAATTGGCAAAGAAAATTCGTGCTCAGGTGGGCGATTCGGTGGAGATTTTTATTCCGGGCCAAAAGAATCAGCTAGAGCCTTTTACGGTCACAGCCATCACGAAGTTTGGTCTTTATGATCACGATCTCCACTATGCCAGAATCGATCTCAATGTCTTACGTACCATTTTTAATAAAACCAATAGCCCTGTTTTGTATAAAGTGAAAATTAAGGAAGCGGTCCCTCTTTTTCGTGCAGCTAGAGCCGTTAAAGTAGCTCTTCAAAAAAATGCTCAAGTCAAAACCTGGAATCAGATCAACCAGAATCTTTTTTTAGCAGTCGAGGATCAAAAACGCCGATTGTTTTTAGTTCTTGAAATTATTGTAGGGCTGGCTGGGGTGAATGTGATCAGTCTTCTGATGATGAGTTCTCACTATCGACGAAAAGACATGGCTATTTTAAGGGCCATGGGTTTTAAAGCTCGAGGGGTATTTTTATTTTTTCTCGCACAAGGTGCTGTGGTAGGGGCCATCGGAGTTTCCTTGGGACTAGGATTCGGATTTTTGACGTGTAAACTAGTAGAAAAGTATCAACCCTCTATTTTAAATGAAGCTATTTATAATACGAATCGGCTTCCCTTTAAAATTGCGGTGGGAGATGTGCTTTTGATTTCATTAGCAGCTTTGGGGCTTTGTATCGTTTTTAGTGTATTGCCTGCCTTAAGGGCGGCTTATGCGAGACCGGTGGAGGCATTACGGTATGAGTGAACTTCTTTTATCAGCAAGAGATGTTTCTAAGATTTATCGACGAAAAGGGGAGCCTCCCGTGAGTGTGCTCAAACGGGTCGATTTAGATATTGGAGTGAATGACCGAATTGCGATTTTAGGCAAAAGCGGAGCTGGCAAGAGCACTTTACTCCATATTTTAGGCACACTGGAAGCTCCCTCTCACGGTGTTGTGAAGTTTAAAGGAAAAGATATTTTCGATTTAGGGGAAAATGATCTAGCTCGTTTTAGAAATCGCCAGATCGGTTTTGTGTTTCAGTTTCATTATTTGATGATCGAATTTTCTGCGCTTGAGAATGTGATGATGCCAAGTTTGTTGGCCGGAGAGAGTAAATCCAAAGCTAGGGGCCTAGCAGAAAACCTACTCAAACGGGTCGGGCTAGGAGATCGGTTGACCCATAAGCCGAATCAACTTTCAGGTGGGGAGCAACAACGAGTCGCTATCGCAAGAGCCCTCATGATGAAACCCAAACTTCTTTTGACCGATGAAATGACCGGTAACCTGGATACGGCAACTGGTCGTCAAATTTTTGAGATGATTCGCTTACTCCAAGAGGAACATGGGATTGCGCTGGTCTCGGTCACTCACGATGAAACTTTGGCCCAATCTTTTCCTCGGGTTCTTAGGTTGGATCAAGGGGAGCTTTTTACGCTGGCCGGTGGCTCTTCTGCGACACAATGAGTTAATAAAAAGTGAGATTTCCGTTAACTCGTCGTTTACAATTACTCTGCTCTAAGGTTAGAATCGCCCCTCAATAGGTTGTTTAATAAATACAAGTACTTAGCTCGAGATAATCTAGTGAAGTCTTAAAGGTGCGAGAGAAGAGTTGCGTAACATAAGTTTCATCATTTCTGCCTTGTTATTTTCCCTTCTGTTTCAGGGAAGTTTTCCTGCTTTAGCTGCAAGGGATGTGGTTTCCGCCGTCGAGATTCAGGGCAATCGAAAAATTGAAAGTGCAGCTGTAAAGCAAAAGCTGAAAACTCAAGTGAATGGGACGTTTTCGAAAGAGCTGATCACTTCCGACATTCGAACTTTATTTAGCCTGGGGTTTTTTGAGGATGTGTCGGTGTTTGAAGAGGAAACTTCAGACGGACTCAAAATCATTTTTAAAGTTAAAGAGAAACCGACGATTGCTAAGATTGAGTTTGAAGGACTTGAGTCGATTGAAAAAGATGAGTTGAAAGACTTAATTCTTATTAAAGAATATGAACTTTTAAATCGTCAAAAAGTGAATGAGTCGGTCGAAAAAATAACTCAAAAATATGAAGAGAAGGGTTATTACCTGGCCGATGTCAGTTACGAAATCAAACCCCTACCTGAAAGTAGTGATGTCAGCATTCTCTTTAAGGCCCAAGAGAACGACAAAATTACTGTAAAAAAAGTGAACATCATCGGAAACAAGATGATTTCCTCTGATGATTTAAAACGAGTGATGCAGACCCGAGAAGGCGGAGCCTTTTCTTGGCTCACCGGAAGTGGGTCTTATCGAGAAGTCGTTTTTGAAAGAGATATTGCCGCTCTCGGTTTTTATTACGGAACTTTGGGTTATGTGAAGGCTAGATTTGGCAAACCTGAAGTGACCGTTTCCCCTGATAAGAAGTGGATCTACATTACCTTTTTTGTTGATGAGGGAATGCAATACACCGTGGGAAATATTGATTTTGGTGGGGAACTGCTTTTCTCGAGGGCCGAACTCAACGAAGACATGAGCCTTCTCACAGGAGAAACATTTAACACGGAAACGCTAAGAAGGGACACCCTTCGATTGACCGAAAAATACGGTGATCTGGGTTATGCTTTCGCTAATATTGTGCCCCAACCCATTATTCACGACGATACTCGCCAAGTGGATATCACTTTTGAAGTGGATCTGGGCCAGCGGGTTTACATTGGGAAAGTTACGGTCTCCAGTAACACTAAGACCAAAGATAAAGTGGTTCGTCGAGAGCTAACCTTTAATGAAGGAGAGCTGTACAATGGAACCAAGAAACGGGAGAGCAAAGAAAATGTGACCCGTTTAGGTTTCTTCGATTCTGTAGAATTTCACCAGACCACCTCGAAAGAGTATCCGAATGTGGTGGATATCGATGTGAAGGTGAAAGAGCGGTCCACGGGCCAGTTAGTCATTGGGGCCGGTTATTCCACTGGAGGAGTCGGATTTATTGCGAATGCCCAGCTTTCTCAGAATAACTTTTTGGGTAATGGTCAAGTAGCGAGCTTCTCAGCACAGATTCAAACAGGAACTCAACTTTATGAATACTCGTTGAGTTTTCAAGAACCTTACTACGGAGCCACTCTTTGGAGTGTAGGAGGCGATCTTTACCAAGTTCGAAGGAACGTAGCGGTTTTAGAAGCGATTAATAGTTTTGAAGAGATCAAGACCGGTTCCGCGGTTAAACTGGGTCATCCTGTTTACAACTTTCTCAACCTGTTTTTGACTTACAAGTTTGAGCACGCTTATGTGCGTCCTTCGACTGTAATCGACAAAACCCTTTACCCCAAAGAAGATGTGAACGGTTACACGAGCTCTCTTGCGGGCAATCTTGTGTACGACAAACGTGATGACCGCTTTGATCCCCGAGAAGGGTTTTTTGGAAGTGTGACTTCAGAGTATGCGGGCTTAGGTGGAGATCGGTATTTCCTTAAGTCGACTGCCACCGCTAAATATTTTCATCCGATTATTTGGGATTTTATTTTCAGACTCAATGTCACAGGGTCCAATATTTCTAGAACGGGAAGCCGTCGAGTTCCTAACAATGAACTCTTTTTGATGGGGGGATTGTTTTCCTTAAGGGGTTACGATCCGTTCAGTATCGGGGGAGAACCCGTCTCGTTAAGTACGAATCCAGATGATCTTTCCGAAGAGGCTAAAAAGCAGGGGCTGGCTGGCAAACAAATTCTCATTGGGGGATTGAATCAGGTTTTGATGAATGCTGAAATAGAATTCCCCCTATTAAAAGAGGCCAGGATACGAGGGGTCTTGTTTGCTGACGTGGGCAATGCCTTTAATGATTTATCTAAGAGTTCGGGACCTAAACTTTACGCAAACTTAGGTTGGGGATTTCGATGGTTTACGCCGATAGGCCCCTTGCGTTTTGAGTTTGGCTATCCTATGGTTAAATCTGGTGCTTCGAAATTCTTTTTCACAATCGGACCGCCATTTTAAGAAAAGGAAAAAAATATGCGTCTAAGTTTTATCATTTCAATGGTGTTGGTTTTTACAGGAAACATTTTTGCTTCTGACGGCTTTCATTTAGGTTTAGTGGATCTACAGAAAGCTTTGCAAAATGTGGAAGCTGGAAAAAATGCTAAAAAATCACTAGAAAAAGAAGTGACCTCCAAGAGAGGGGAACTGGAGAAGCGACAAAACGAACTTCAAAAAGAAGCAGAAAGTTTCGAGAAAAAATCGGCTCTCTTAAACGATGCTAACAAAACAAAAAAACAACAAGAGCTTCAGAAGAAGTTTATGGAACTTCAGAAGGAAGCTGCTGAGAGCCAAATGGATCTCCAAAAAAGGGAAAGAGAGCTTACTAAACCCATTATCGACGAATTAAGAGCTGTGATTGAAAGTGTCGGAAAAGAAAAAGGGTTCACCTTGATTCTTGAAAAAAATGAAGGGGCAGTGCTCTTTAGTCAAAGTGCCGAAGATTTGACCGATCAAGTGATTGAAAAGTTTAATTCCACTCGAAAAGGTTCTAGCAAGAAGAACTAACTTTGAGACGGTATTTAGAGCACCAATAAACTTAAAACTAGAATAGTGAGGGCTGCGAGCACCCGTAGGGTCCAGTCCTCTGATAGTTCTCTTTTGAGGACGTCGGTCCAGCTTGGAGCGACGATGGAACTCACTTTGGGAGCCACTGAATGGGTTGTGCTTCTGTGAGCAACTCTCATGTCACTCTGAGAAGCTAAGCTTGGGCTGATGTTCACAGAGGGATTTGTATTCGGGATAATAATTTCTACTGTTTTATCATCATCTTTCACGGGTGCTGTCCTTTTCTAACGTGAATAATATTGCATGACTCTTCCATAGGGCGAATTGCCGACTCTGACGTCAACACAACCAAAGATTCGGTTGTTGTTAACATAGGCGGCGCAGCTCATTCCAATGTTGAGTCGAATCACTTCTTGTCCCATTTGATTGGAGGGGGAAGGTGGGTAGGAACCGGGATAATAGTTAAATGGATTGTAGAGAGGTACAGGCACTGTCCCGTTGAGTGTGAGTGACAGGGTTCCGTTGCCCATATTGAAGGTTCCTGGATTATATCCAGCCGCTCCCACATTATTGGAGCTGACGCAAAGGTTGATATTGTTGGTCTGTGTTCCTAAAAGATAACTCAAATCGGGAAACACAAATGAGCCACTTCCAATTAGGTTTTGTATGAGGGTTCCTGGACCCGAGTAATTTGCAAAAGATAAGTTTAGCGTCAAAGTGTTGGTGTTGCCCCAAGCTCCAGAAGAGTTGGATTTCATGGAACCAAAAAACGGAGATCCATTGGAGTTTAAGGGAACTCCACCGCCTAGGATGGGGCAGTTGGAACCGGGTATCATCGGTCCTACGGGAGAAATGGGTGCCGGATTTGAAGCGGCTGGAGCGGGATTGGGATTATTGTTGTTGTTTCCGCCTCCGCAGGCCACGATCAAAGTGAGAAAGCTTGCAGTGGCTAGATTGAGAAGCCACAACCATGAGGTCGAGTTTTTCATTGTGCCTCCGGTAAAGTCGCAATGTTGGAGAAGGTATTAGTAAAAGTCCCCAATTGCTTAACTTGAGGGTTAGAAGGATTCATGTAGTTACGGCAAGGAGTCACGGTATCTACAGGGGTAGAATAGCCGGGACAGGTTTGTCCGTCTTGAATTTCAAAAGAATAGGGAGGAAAACCAGGCCATGTGACCGTGCAATAGGTCTTCACAGCTTTGCAAGCAGTATCTCCTGGTTGTCTTAATCTGTAATACAAGGCACCGACAAAGTTTTGGTTCACAACAATGCCTTGAGTTCTTACGACTAAAAGATCATCAGCAAAAATGAGGTCGACGGTTCGTCCAGAGCTAGAAGAAGTTTGAACTCCGGTGTTTTTAACTGCTTTTTCCCAACGTGCACCCCAGAAACCTGCTTGGTCTTCAAAGGCGATGAAAAGGCTTCCATTAATACTTTGAGAACGGGAATCGGAAATCTGAAGTCTAACTTTAGCGTCTCCAACGAGGGGAAGCTCGACTATATCGGGTTTAGCGATATCGATTAAACCGGTATAAGAGGTTTTATCCACCAGGTTAATAGGAACGCTGGCTCGAATGTCTCCACCATAAGGGTCATTGGTAGGCGGATTGACTGGATTGACCGGGGTGGTCGGATCGTTCGGCCGCACTGGAGAGTTAGTGCTAGAAGATTTAGAGCAACCCAGGGAAAATAACACAAGAAAGAGACTTAAATAAAAAATATTCCGCTTCAACTTCCACTTCCTCCGAAACCACATCCGCTATCAACTACAACTGATTTAAGGGTGTCGGTCCATGTGGGAGACACGACACTCATCCGCTTGGGTTCTATGTGCAAAGGAAATACCAGATGAGATTAAGGCTGAATGGGCTCGAAAGTCAGAAGACCCTTCGATTCGTTCTGTTCTTAAAATAAACACTTCTGAAGTTCAGCTCTCTTTATGGGAAGGCAGTCTTAAAAAAAATGTAAAGGGTTAGAGGGTTAGCCCAATGAGGAAGATGTCAAAGGGTTAATCACCTCCAAGGGGCAAAGAGGGGCTTGGCCCGAAATTTAGGCTCGCCCTAGGGGAGTATTGGTGGTAATCTAATTGGGAATTTTTAATCCACTTCGGAGGTAATTATGTCTTATATCGTGACTCAGCATTGTGTTGATTGCAAATATACCGATTGTGTGGCGGTTTGTCCGGTGGACGCTTTCCATGAAGGGGAAAGAATCCTTTATATTAATCCAGACACTTGTGTAAACTGCGATGCTTGCGTTCCTGCTTGTCCTGTGGAAGCTATCTACTCTGAAGAGAATCTTCCGAGCAAATTTCAGGCTTATGTCGATATCAACCGTGATGGAGCGTCAGCTAATCCTGTGATCAATCAGAAGAAGGATCCTATGCCTTCAGCAAAACCGCTGGATGAGTTGAAAAAACTCGATTCGCAAGGTTATGTGCCAGCGAACTGGCCCTAAAACGATTGGGATTTTCGTTTGAGTCGATTAGCTTAATCCGCTTTAAAAGCCCGATCCGTCACGAACGGTTCGGGTTTTTTATTTTTAGCGATATTCTAGGAAGCTTCGTACCGCCCCTTTGAGACTAGGACATCCTGCAGCTGACAAATTACGTGGAGCCCATTGGAGGCCGTTTTTTGCAAGTCAACTGGATCGCTTTTAATCAGTCCACAAAGAGGATTCACATCTCATGTATTCTGAGCTTAACGGAATCTAAAGCCCTGTATTCTTTGGATTAGCGATTTTGGCTGACGCAGTTCTTTCATGTGGCATCTCATATGCTCTCTGTAGTGTTTAAAGAGTGGGATTCAATAAGAGTTGAATCTTCTAGTTGAGGTGGTTATGTCGCTGTGGAAAAATGTTAGCCGACGTGGTTATTTATTTCTCATTCTCTTGGTCCTTTCGCTTTTTGTCTTCAGCGAAGAAACCGCAGAAGCTCGCCGCAGACGCGGGGGTTTTAGGAGAGCTGTTTTTGGTCGAAGAGCACAACCGGCCCCTCGCCGTCGTGGGGTGGCCAGAAATTTCAATCGAGTCAATAACTTTAGATTCAACGATATCGACAGATTGGCTTTAGCTCGAAGGGCGGTTGACCCCTTCTCAAACCTGGCCTTAGACCCCACCGGGGATCTTTCCAGACTGGCGGGACTTTCCGAAAATCTCAATGGACGAGGGCTTCGTCGAATCGCAAGTTCAAATATCGCTGTTAATGACCAGGGTCAGTTTTTTGAACAGTTCGATTCCGATTTGCTTAGCACCGACAGACCCCTGGTGTTTAATGACGGAAAAATTTTAGGTGGAGCCATTGTTCCGTTGCGGAACGACACTTTGGAGCAGGTAAGACAATTAAACGCTGCTGGCGCGTTTAGAGGGCTCAGTTCAAGAGGCTTTGGGCGAAGAGGTTTTTAGCGATATTAAGCTTAAGACTACTGTCAAAAAAATAGCCAGTATTCTTAAAGTGTTAAAAAGATTGAGTTACACCGGAGGTTTGAACAAGGTTGCTGAATCTATTTCTGAATAAGACGGTATACGTTGGAATAGTTTTGGTGGCCTTCAAAATGCAGCTTAGGAATGCCACAAGTTGAGATTCGAGTGAATGTGACTTTGGAAGGAACTGTGGATTTAAGTTATGAAGCAGAGGAACAGCGGTAGCTTAAAAATTTTAATAGCTCTTTTAGTCATTATCGAAGCTTCGCCTTGCCATGCCTTTTTCTTTAGAAGACTTTTTGGACGAAGGCCTTTTGTTTCTAGGACGGTATTTCGGCCGGCGATCCGCAATCAGGGGGGATTCAATCAAGGTTTTGTGCCCCAAAGACAATTTATCGGAAATTTTGATGCGGTCAGAGGGGTGAATAATCAGATTAACGGGAATAATGTTCAGGAAATAGCAGGGTTTTCGAATTTATTAAAAAATGGTAACGAGCTCATTGAAAGAAATTCACGCGGTGAGGTTCGACGTCTCTTTATCGATGGTGCCGGAAATCTTCTTGGCGCTTCTGAAGTAGAAACGGTGAGACAGGCCCGGGAATTTTTTCTTTTAAACCGAGACAAGTTCAATGCAGGACAAAGACAAACGGTAGATCGTTTTCTCCTCAGAAATGGTGGAGTGTCCGATGGAAAGTTCACCATCGATTTGAAAAACATTGTGATGGACGAAGATGTTCTGAAGTTAGGGCCACAAAAGGCCATGGAAGCTGCGTTGGCTTCACTTAATTTCTTGTTAAATACGATTCAGACTAATGTTCGATTAAGAATTCCTCCGGAGAGGATAAAAGCGGATGGGACTGTTGATTTAGATCTGTCCCCCTTTTTCCGAGGTGAAGCGTTAGCTTTACTCAAAGCTGCTGACCCCACTTTTGCTTGTACTGGTAAATTTCGACTCGATCGTCTCATCACCTTCGCGATGAATCCGGATAACTACTATAAGTTTATTAATGCCCCCAAAACTCGAGCTGAAGTTGCTGCAGCCATCGGTGTAGAAGAAGATAAAACAAGAACTTCAGGAAATAAGTTGCTCGTAGGGACCAATCGAGACGGAGAGTTTGAGTCTGGAGTGACCAAAAACTTGAGGGTCATTGAAGTTCAATCCAGCCAAAGAGTTCCCGGAAGCTCCTGTTACCGTAGCTTAGACGTGATTGATAGAAACGCTCCAGGGGGACAATCGGCGTCACGCGATGTTCGTCAGAATGGGATCAATTTCACTCACGATGCAGAAGAGTGGCTCTGTTTGGGTAGAAATGGGATGATGCAGGGATTTTTATTTAATGCGGCCGGAAATCTTTTGGGAAGAGCCCCTGCTGAAATCGCGACCGGAGCTTTAGGCACGGTGGGACCCGCCATTACAGCGGTCACGGCTTGTTTGGACTGCCATGCGGGTGGATTTATCGGCGGCGGAAAGATGAAAGATAAAGGAGATAAATTTTATACCGATCGACTCAATGACATTCCTCCCACTGATACCGTATTTCGAAATGCTTTTGGTAATCGTTTGACCCACAGGGACTTTTTTACCGATAATCAGACTTATGTTAAAAGAGCCGCTCGGGATAGCAACATTTTTCTTGAAGCCCAGAGAGCCACGGGTTCGTTGTTTTCAATCGACGGCCAAAATCCCTTTCCTGTACTTCCTAAGATGGTTAAAAAGTTTGATAAACCACTGAAAGCGGCAGACATCGCAAGAACTTTGGGAGTCTCAGAAGCGGCCGCAAAGAGTGTTATACCTCCCGGAGAAAATGCGATTGATCGAAATCAATTTGAATCTAGGTTTTGTAATCTTCGACAAGGGTCGGTGCTTGATATTGATGAGCGTCAAGACAGAGAACTGTTTCGAGAAGAGTCATCACGAAACAACCCCTTTGGCGGAACCACACATTTAAGATAAATTCTGATAATAATCGTGGAGTTCCAAATCGAACTGGGGAAGCTTTTCTACTTCGGGCGAGTTTCTAAATTGGGATTTGCATTGGTAGCAACAGCCCACTTCTCCTACCCTTTTGTAGAGAAACCAGTCGAAAACCGTTACCAGCAGCAGAGAAATTCCGTAGGTAAAAAAACTCATTCCAATTCCCAAAATTAAAAGAATTAAACCGAGTTTGCGGTTGAAATCTTTCTGCCGATACAAGTGAGCAGCACCACAGTGGGGACATTGATTGAAGTGAAAACTTTCTTTGAATTTATCTGAGGCATGGGGAAAAAGAGGGTTCTTACAACTTTGGCATGCTTTTTCTTCGAAAGCAGGAAGAGTATATTCTTGAAAGCATTGGCAATGAGGGCAAAAGCTTGAAAAATCCATTTAAAGCGCAATCCCAAACTGTGAGGCTAAGTAGAGACTTAAGATCTCTCCAGTCATAATAAAAAGAACTGCGACATATAAAATTCCTGTCGCTGATTGTGTCGAACGTATTTTGACCGTAGCCCAAATGGGGTAGGCTAAACCCAAGGGGCCTAAGAGTCCCCAACACCAGCGCATCAAAACAAAGATTCCTTGAGAATTCCCTAGAAGATATCTATAGATTTCACCTTCCGATTTTCCTTGGATTGTATGGTAAAGCCCTAGGGTTCCAAACAGAAATCTGAGCACAATTAAAATCACTAGAACTAGACAAACTCGTTTAAGTTCATTGATGGAAAGCTTAGGTTGCACCAAATACCAGTGGCCTAAGCACATCGCATTCATTGCGAACCCCATTAAAAGTGTGGATAATCCCAAATTGATCATCAGTGGAATGTGAAGAGGGTAGGGATGAGTGGTGGTGATCTCTAACACTAACATTCCTAATATCGTTAAAACACCGAGGAAATAAGAAGCCAGGGGGAGTCGATTTCGATAACCTACGGTAAGAGAAAAAGTTGTGATGAAAACTAGAGAGGCTATCAACCAGTAGGTGGCTTCCTTGTCCAAAAAGCTTTGTCCTGAAAAAAAGTAGCTGCAGAGAATAATCACTGCGATTCCTAAACCATGGTAAATGAAATATCTTCTACCGAGCTGATTTTGTCGTAACACGCCAAAACTGATAAAGGTTCCAGCGCTGAGATAGTAAAAAAAATCGAAAATTATTTGTTTGATACTCACGACAGTGTCCTTAAAAGTTGTTTCCTTGTGCCTTTTTGCCTTCTTAAAGTCAAATTGACAGCAGACTTACCCTACTTCTAAGATTAACCTAGAATGAACGCTTTAGTGAACATAATGGCCACATTTCTGCTGGAGAAGACGCCAAAGTTTCCGTGTTTGATCGTGGATTTCTATTTGGGGACGGTGTTTATGAGACTGGAAAAGCACTGGGACGCTGTCCCTTGTTTATCGAAGAGCATATTGAGCGCTTAAAGCGTTCAGCCGGAAAATTAAAAATCCCGATGCCTTTGACCGATGCCGAGCTCACCCAAGAAATTTATCGGACTGCTAAGGCATTTGGTCGAGACCAGGCCTATTTCAGAGTGATTTTGTCTCGAGGAGTGGGGGCTGTTCTAGGACTAGAATCTTTTGAGGATCTCAAACCCACTTTGGTGATCATTTTTCAGCCGCTTTCGGAGAAATTAGAGGATCTAAGAAATCGGGGAATAAAACTTTTAACCTCTTCAGTGGTGAGAAATTCAGCGGCGGCTCAAGACCCTAATATTAAAACCAGCAATTACCTAAATAGTTTATTAGCGATTCAAGAAGTGAAAGCCCGGGGTGGGGAAGATGCTATTCTGTGCGACGGTCTTGGGAATGTGACTGAGGGAACCACTTTCAGTATTTTTGGTTTGAAAGATGGGGAGACCTTAATGACTTCGTCATTACAAGTGGGAATTTTGGACAGCATTACTCGAAGGCATATACTGGATTTGGCCCGTCCCTTGTTCAAAATTGAGGAGGGGTTTATCTCGTTGGCCCGATTTCAAGAATGTCAGGAAGTTTTTATCGCAAGCAGTGTCAGAGAAATTGTTCCCGTGAGAGAATGGGACCAAAAAAAGTATGGGCTTCCTTCTCCAAGAATCGATGCCCTCAAAAAAGCCTTAAAAGAAGAGATAGCATCCTATATCGATAAACACGCTAAGTATTAGAAATTATTCATTAGTTTAAGGGGTTGCTGGATTTCATCAGCACGCTATGGTAGTGTCCCCGCCAAATCTTAGTGGGGTTTATGTGGTTTTACTGCGATTTTTTGTTGGTTTTTTGGGGCTTATTTTAAGTAGCTATTCTTTCGCGGCCATTCAGGTCGAGCAAGTTGAAAAGTGGACTCAGGAAAACTCCACAGCCAGTTTAGAGAGCTTTTTGGAATGGGTGAACCAGACGGACCCTCAACAGATGGCTTGGTTTACTTTGATGAAAGCTAGCTTAAGCGCTCAAGGAGCCTCTACTACGAATCCCCGAGCGATTGTGTTTGGTCCGGACTCAAAATTTATTTTCACTTTTAACGGGCACCAGGAGCAGGCGGGTTACCAAGAATTGGAAATGATTTTCTTTCGGGAGAATCCAAGCCCACGATGGGAGCTGAGAAAACTTTCTTTCTCCGGCAAAAAACAAAAAGTCGAGTTGTCAGAAGCCAATCCTTCGCGGTGTTTGTCTTGTCATCAAAATCCTGTCAGGCCGATTTGGAGTGCTTACGATGTTTGGCCCGGAGCTTACGGGGAAAATGATGATGCTATTCCAGACTTTGATAACGACAAATATGCAATCCCTGGTTTTAATTCCCCCCCTATTGAGCAAAGAAGAAAAGAGTTTGCTCAGTTTTTAGAGTTTAAGAAGGGGGTCGGCAATCATCCTAGGTACTCTAAATTGAAATTTGCGGAAGGCTCTCCCGTTTCTCCTTTTAGTCCGAACGGGAGATATTCCGATTATCGTTTTCGTCCCAACCTGAAATTAACGGAATCTCTAGTCAAACTTCATTCAAAAACTCTTTTGAGTCGACTGAAGACTCATCCCGATTACTCAGATAAAAAGAAACTGCTTTTAGCGACTTTGTTAAAATGTGGTGATTTTGTGAAGTCTGAAAATGTAGCTTTTCAAAAGACTTTGAATAATTTGACTGAAGTTTACAAAAAGAGTTGTCAGAACCCAGCTCCTTGGAATCGCACCGGGTACGTTGGGGCCGGCTCTGAACAACATCATCTCTTGTTCTTATTAGGGATAGAACACACCGATTTTTCTTTGGAAAGAGTTCCTAAATATTGGTCCTACTTTGAGGGACTGTATTATCAGGATGAAATTTTCATGATGGAACTTTATCAAGATGTGAAAACCACCTACCCAGAATTACCGGTTCTTGATTACTATAATCAATATTCAAATCAGGTGAGAGTCCCTGAAACGGGCGAGGGTGAAGCCAAACATATCAGCGAGATTTGTCGATGGTTGGTTAGTTCTGAAGAGGAGAAATTCTTAGAGCCACTCAAAGACCCTGTGTCGGTGAGTCATCCGGTGGCTACTTGTATGGGCTGTCACAGTCCCGAAGGCGGAGCTCCCTATATTCCCTTTGAGTCCTCGGAAAGTATTAGAGAGAATAGCCGTTTAGTGGACTCCATTTTAAATAGAATTGAGAGCCAAGATTCTAAAATAACTATGCCACCTACGAGGCCCCTTTCTCAAAAAGAGAAAAAGGCCATTCGTGATTGGTTATCTCATTGAAAGATCAAGATTGGCTTTTGAGTCTTTTTAATTCTTCCGTTAAAAGAGGGACCACTTCGAAAAGATCGCCAACGATGCCGTAATCCGATTTCTGAAAAATAGGAGCTTCTGGATCTTTGTTTATAGCTACGATGACTTTCGAAGTTCTCATCCCCGCTAAATGTTGAATAGCTCCTGAAATACCACAGGCGATGTAGAGTTTTGGGCTTACCGTTTTTCCAGTTTGACCTACTTGCATGTCATGAGGAGCATACCCAGCATCAACGGCCGCACGACTAGCTCCCACGGCTGCACCTAAGGTGGCGGCGCAGTCGGCAAGAATTTTAAAGTTGTCGGCACTCTTTAAAGAACGTCCACCCGAGATGATAATATCGGCTTCGGTGAGCTCCACTTTTTTTACTTGAGAAGCTACTGAGCTTACGATCTTGGCTTTTACATTGCCAGGATCGGCAGTCACCTTTTCTACCGAGCCCGATTTGTTGGCTGCTTGAGTCGGAAGGACATTGGGGCGAACAGAAAAAACTGCGGGCCCACCTGAAAACTCGACACTTTTGGAACATTTGCCAGCATAAACTGGCTTTTTCACACTGACTTTGTCTCCCGAGAACTGGAACGAAATACCATCAGCGACTAAACCTGCCTTAAATTTTGCAGCCACTCGAGGAAGAAAATCTTTTCCGTGAGAGGTTGCACCAGTAATGATGGCAGTTGGGTTTTGAGAAGAGAGGTAACTAAAAACAGCATTGGCATAAGCTTCAGTGTTGTATTGCTTTAACCCTTCATGTTCCAAAACAACAACTTTATGAGCGCCATGATTGACTAGGCTTTCCGCAACTTGTCCCATGTCTCCAAAACCGGGGACGAGGGTTGTGGTGGTCACGCCTTGTCGCGTGAGTTCAGATAATATTTCCAAAGAAACCCGTTTGACTTGACCGTCTTTTTGTTCGGCAATTAAAAAAACATTTCCCATATATTCCTCTTTTCTTAAAAAGATTCGTTAGACTACCTTGGCTTCTTCTCTTAAGAGTCTGACCAACTCTTTAACTTGGGCTGGGATATCACCACTTAACTTCTTACCTGCAGCACGTTCGGGTGGAAGTTGGTAATCCATTTCAACTGTCTTGTTGGTTTCAGAGCCGAGTCCGAGGTCATTGAGAGTATAAGTTTTGATCTCTTTTTTCTTGGCCTTCATGATCCCTGGAAGACTGGCGTATCGAGGGGTATTGATCCCTTTATTAACACCTATTACAGCCGGAAGAGCCGTTTCAATGATATTTTTAGCTCCGCCATCGCCTTCTTGCTCTAAAGTTGCTTTGGTTTTATCTGCTGAAATGTCACATTTTACTACGACTGTAGCGCTGGGATAGTTGAGAAGTTCAGCGACATAACTAAAAGTGGCAGCTTGATCATCATCAATCGCTTGTTTACCTGTGAAAATAATGTGCCCATTTTCTTTTTTGCAGACTTCAGCGAGAGCTCGGGACACCAAATAGGTGTCGAGCATTCCATCGACTTTTACATGAACAGCATTGTCAGCGCCCATGGCAACCGCGGTTCTTAAGGCTTCAACGGTGCGGTCAGGCCCCACAGTGACGACTGTGACCGTTCCTTCTTTTAGTTTTTCCTTGGTTTTTAACCCTTCTTCGATCGCAAATTCATCGTAAGGATTAATAATCCATTTGATGTCGTTAGTTTCGATACCTTTTTTGTCCGATGTAATCCTGACCTTGGTTTCGGTGTCAGGAACTTGTTTGATAAGAACAATGATATTCAT
Source organism: Deltaproteobacteria bacterium (assembly GCA_900299195.1). Classification (GTDB taxonomy): domain Bacteria; phylum Bdellovibrionota; class FAC87; order UBA2466; family UBA2466; genus UBA2466. The sequence goes on along the minus strand of OMIX01000093.1, from coordinate 45,539 downwards.
ACAGTTAATTACCTCTTAGGTTTAAATTAATCTTTTAATAAGTGTCGAGCGATCACCACTCTTTGGATTTGACTGGTTCCTTCATAAATCTGAACCAGTTTAACGTCTCTCATGATTTTTTCTACGGGATATTCTTTGGTGTATCCGTAACCCCCATAGATTTGAACCGCATCGGTTGCGACTTCCATCGCCATATCGGCAGAGTGTCGTTTAGCTAAAGCTGAGAAATAGCTGCCCTGTTCGTCTTGTCCATTATCAATGAGCCAAGCAGCGTTGTAGCAAAGAAGACGAGCAGTTTCTATTTTGACCGCCATGTCAGCCAACATAAATTGAATCGCTTGAAAATTAGCAATGGGTTGGCCAAATTGCTTTCTTTCTTTAGAATAATTTTTTGAGTAGTTCATCGCCGCTCTTGCAGCGCCCACAGCTCCTGAGGCAATCGGGGTTCGAGTGCGGTCAAGTGTTCTCATGGCGATTTTAAAACCTTCTCCCATTTTTCCGATGAGATTTCTCTTAGGCACTCGTACATTTTCGAAGGTAATAGCTCGAGTGTCTGAGCAGCGTTGTCCCAATTTGTTTTCGTGTTTTCCCAAAGTAATTCCGGGGAGGTTCGCTGGAATCGCCAGACAAATAATGCCTTTCGTTCTAAGCTCTTTATTGGTGGAACAAAAGACGGTGAACAGGTCAGCGTGACCTGCATTGGTAATCCACATTTTAGAACCGTTAACGATAAAATCGTCCCCATCTTCTTTAGCCATCGTCGAAAGAGAACCTGCATCGGACCCCGCACCTGGTTCGGTCAAACAGAAAGAACAGAGTTTGGGAGAGCTTAAAAAAGGAACGACGAATTCTTCGATTTGGGCATCGGTTCCTCCAAGAAGAATGGGGTAAAGTCCAAGCGTATTGACGGCAATGCTGGTGGTCATCCCCAAGCAGCCGGCTCCCATCTCTTCATTGATAATGACGTCTTCTAAGACTCCAAGACCCATGCCACCAAACTTTTCTGGAACCGCAATATTCATCAGTCCAGCTTCCCAGGCTTTGTTGATAATTTCTCTGGTAAAATCCCCGGATTCATCAAACTTAGCAGAGTTGGGGATGATCTCCTGTTGGACAAATTTTCTTACCATGTCCCTTAGGGCGATTTGGTCTTCACTTAATGAAAAATTTAACATGGGTAGGGCTCCTCGGTTAATTTTTATGCCCTATGAAACTATGCGGAAAAGCACCGCTTTTCAATAGATTTTCTCTCCCCAGTTAATATGGGTTCGTGATACTAATAGGCTAGATTTTTTTAGGGGTATTAAAGTCGAAACCAAGGGGACGCTCGTGGCACCTTCTCAAAAGGACACCGTAAAGACTGGCATTTTGATCATTCTAGACGGGTTTGGAATCAATCCTGAAAAATCATTCAATGCGGTGGAGGGGGCCCAAATGCCAACCTACCGCAGACTTTTAAGTCAGTATCCACACACTCAGCTAGAAGCTTCGGAGCAAAATGTCGGGTTGCCTCAGGGGTTCATGGGAAATTCCGAGGTGGGCCATCTTAATTTGGGAGCGGGTCGGATTGTCTATCAGGATTTTTCTCTCATTAGTAAGGCTATCGAGGACCAGAGTTTTTTTAAAAATGATGCTTTTTTAGAGCTTTCTAAAAAAATGGCTCAAGCTCCAAAAAAAACAACATTGCATTTGATGGGACTCGTTTCAGATGGTGGGGTTCACAGTCATCTAAGCCATCTTTTTGCTCTATTACAGTGGGCCAAGCAACAGAACATGACTCAGGTGTTTATTCATGTCTTTACTGATGGAAGAGACACTTCACCAACGAGCGCTAAAAAATTCTGCTTAGACTTGGAAAGCTTTTGCCAAGATCTGGGACTGGGAAAAATAGCTACCGTTTCGGGCCGGTTTTATGCCATGGATCGGGACTCGAGATGGGACCGAACAGAAAAAGCCTATCGAGCGATAGTGGAGGGAGAAGCTCCCCATCAGTTTACTCAAGGCAGCTCTTACATCGAAAGTCAGTACCGAGAAGCTAACACTGATGAATTTATCATTCCCGCGGTCCTCAAAGGTTATACAGGGGTAGAGGATGGAGATGGGATCCTCTTTTTTAATTTTCGTGCGGATCGAGCTCGCCAGTTGACTCGAGCTATGACTCAGACCGACTTTTCTGGTTTTAGACGGGAAAAACTTCCGACGCTTTCTGGCTTTGTTTGCATGACTCCCTATGATGCGAGCTTTCAATTGCCTACTGCTTTTGAAAAGGCAAAGGTTCCCCAAACGTTGGGTGAAGTGGTGAGCCAACACAACTGGAAACAGCTCAGAATTGCGGAAACCGAAAAGTACGCGCATGTGACTTACTTTTTTAATGGTGGGGATGAAAAGCCTTTTTCAGGAGAAAACCGCATTCTGGTTCCTTCCCCCAGGGAAGTTCGTACTTATGACCTGAAACCCGAGATGAGCGCTTTAACCGTCACTGAAAAATTGTTATCGGAACTATCGACGGGCCAATATCAGTTTGTGGTAGTCAACTTTGCCAATCCCGACATGTTGGGACACACTGGCAATTATTCAGCGGCAGTGAAATCACTCGAGGTCCTGGATCGTTGTTTGGCTCAACTCATTGATTGGGTGGAAAGCCATTCGGCTTTTGCCATTCTGACGGCAGATCATGGAAACTGTGAAATGATGCAGGATGAGAATGGAGTTCCCATGACAGCGCATACTTTACTCCCTGTCCCAATGATTCTAATCGACCCAGTGCTTAAGACGGTTAAGTTGAAGAAATCCGGCAAATTGTGCGATGTAGCTCCAACCTTTTTGCAGCTTTGGAATATTGAGGCTCCTCAAGAGATGACTGGTAGCAGCATGATTGAGTCATTCCAATAGATTCCGCGGCCTCCGTTAGGTATAATTAAAGCAGTCCTATCTTTTGTTCATCAACTCAAACCACGTAGTAATTTAATAAAGGTCTTCGCTATTTATGTCGGCTGCTGGAAAAAAATTAGGCCAGCTTCTTTTAAAGCAAGGTCTTATCAAACAAGAAGACTTAGATAAAGCTTTAGAACATCAGGATAAGTTCAAAACTCGTATTGGAAACTCTCTTGTCACCTTAGGCCACATTAATGAAAAAGTACTGGCCACCTTTTTGAGTAAGCAATTTGGAATGCCTGCCATTTCGTTGGAAGGTGTCAAAGTGGAAGTTGAAGTTGCTAAATTAATTACCCGTTCACTTTGTGAAAAGCATCACATGGTTCCTCTTTCGATCGAGAACAATAAAATTCTCGTGGCGGTTTCAGATCCTTCTAACTTAAGTGTTTCAGATGACATTCGGTTCTTGTGCAATATGGAGCCCCAGATCTATTTGGCTACTGAAGGAGCCATAGGCAAACTCATCGCAAAAACCTACGATGGGATGTCGACCAATCTTCAGGATGAGCTTGAAAAAATGACCCGGCGAGATAGCCAAGAAACCGGGGAAGTAGAAGTGAGTAAGGCTTCAAAGAAAGAAACTTCGGTAGCGATCGATTCGGATAGTGAGGGTGAGAATACTATCATACGGTTGGTGAACAAACTTTTTGTGGAAGCAGTTCGAAGAAAATGCAGTGACATTCACATTGAACCTTTTGAGACTTTTTCTAGAGTTCGTCTTAGAATCGACGGTTCACTTTATGAGGTGATGCGTCTTCCACCGCAATTTAAAGCGGCGACTCCGGCTCGGATTAAAGTGATGTCTGAGCTAGATATTTCAGAGAAACGACTTCCTCAAGACGGTCGTATTCAACTTAAAATGAAAAATAGTAAGTTAGACGTTAGGGTTTCTATTCTTCCCACCATGTTTGGTGAAAAAGTGGTGATGCGTTTACTGGACCAAGGAAATAAAACTCCAGACCTTTCAAAAAATGGGTTTGAAGAGAGCCAACTTGAAACTTTTAGAAAAGCTGCAAGTCAACCGTATGGAATGGTACTTGTCACGGGTCCCACGGGAAGCGGAAAATCGACGACACTTTATGGGATGTTGTCTGAGTTAAATACCCCCGATGTAAATATTTCGACCGTTGAAGATCCCGTAGAATACAACATGGCTGGGGTCAATCAAACCCAAATGAAAGAAGCGATTGGGATGAACTTTGCCGCTGCTTTGAGATCTCTTCTTAGACAAGATCCCGACATTATTATGGTGGGGGAGATTCGAGATCACGAAACCGCAGAAATTGCTATTAAAGCCTCTCTCACAGGTCATATGGTTTTTTCTACGCTTCACACCAATGATGCTCCCGGGACTATCAGTCGACTCTTACATATGGGCTTGGAGCCTTTTTTGATTACCGCAGCCCTGACTCTCGTAGAGGCTCAGAGGTTGATTCGAGTCAATTGTCCTAAATGTTCTGAACCCGACACGCGAGTTTCGGAGAAAGATTTACTTGCGGCAGAGGTTCCCCAAGATTGGATAGGAAAATTTACCCCGCTTCGAGGCAAGGGATGTGACGATTGCGGCAGCACGGGCTATGCCGGTCGGCGAGGTATTTATGAAGTGATGCCTATGTCCGAGACTTTGAGAAACTTGATTATCAAGGGAGCTAATACCGACACTTTGAAAGAGGCTGCGGTTTCGGAGGGGCTTATCACTTTACGTCGAAGTGCTTTGCTCAAACTATTTCGAGGTCAGACGACTTTAGAGGAAGTTCTTAACAATTCACGACCTGATGGAGACTTAATTAAGAAATGATCACTCTACCTCAATTACTTAAAGTGATGTTAGATAACCAAGCCTCGGACATGCATATTTCTGCTGGCTCGCCTCCTAGTTTTCGAGTTGTTGGAGCGATCACCCGAGCTAAACTAGCTCCTCTAACGGCTCCAGAAACCAAAGAACTATGTTATTCTGTTCTAACAGAAACTCAAAAAGCTCTTTTGGAAGAGAAACGTCAGATTGATCTTTCCTTTGGAATTAGGGAACTAGCGAGATTTAGAGCCAACATTTTTTATCAGCGGGGAACTATTTCAGGAGCCTTTCGCCACATTCCTTTTGAGATTCCTAAGCTAGCGTCGCTGGGCTTTCCTCCTGCCGTTAATAACCTTATTCTAAAACCTAAGGGGTTAGTTTTAGTCACAGGAGCCACAGGAAGCGGTAAATCAACTACGCTGGCTTCGCTGATTAACGAACTTAATGAAAAAGAGCGCCTTCATATCATCACGGTAGAAGATCCTATCGAATATATTCACTCCCATTCCAAATGTTTAGTGAATCAAAGAGAAATTGGAGTCGACGCCGTAAGCTACTCGGATGCGGTAAAAGCTGCTCTGAGAGAGGACCCCGATGTTGTTCTCATTGGAGAAATGCGGGATAGAGAAACGATTGAAACTGCTTTGACTTTAGCTGAAACTGGTCACTTAGTATTAAGTACTTTGCATACTAACGGTGCGTATCAAACGATCAATCGGATAGTACAAGCCTTTCCCAACGAACACCAGGATAGGGTCAAAATGCAGCTTTCGATGGTGTTAGAGGGCATTTTATCCCAAGTTCTTTTGGAGAAGAGTGATAAAAAGGGAAGAGCTCTTGCACTTGAGTTGATGCTTCCCAACCATTCGATTAGAAACCTCATTAGAGAAAACAAAATTTTTCAAATCCCTTCAGCCATGCGGGTAGGACAAGAGCAAACAGGGATGATCACAATGAATCAGAGTTTAGCAAGTCTCATTTCTAGAAGACTGATTAACTTGGATACTGCGGCTGAGGCAAGTCCAGATCCTGAGGAACTTATCAAAATAGTAGCTAGCCAAGAACGAAAAGCAGGATAACACCCCATGAGATATGAATATCAGGGATATTCCCGAGCTAAGCAAAAAGTCTCTGGCGTAGTGGAGGCCCAGGACGAAGTGGAAGCTCGCGTAAAATTGAGAGCCATGCAGGTTCGCCCGGACTTGATTCGTGTGGAACGCAAGAACCCTTTTAAATCTTTTAAGATCAATACATCGTTTGGAAGTCCCGTTAAATTAAAACAGCTTATCGTTTTTACCAGACAATTTTCATCTCTCATTGATTCCGGTGTTTCAGTTGTTCAAGCGCTCGACCTTCTAGAACAACAGGAATCTAATAAGACTTTTAAAAAAATTTTAGAAACGGTTAAAACGGGAATTGAGTCGGGAGGCACTTTATCAGCCGGACTAGAAAAGTATCCGCATGTGTTTGGAGAGTTTTTTATCCGAGTTGTAGAAGCTGGTGAGATTTCGGGAACCTTAGATAAATCGCTAAAAAGTATCGGGATACAACTTGAGAAATTAGCCAAACTGAAATCAAAAGTGATCAAGGCTTTAACTTATCCAGCTCTGACTTTGGTGGCTTCAATCCTAGCAGTGATTTTTCTTTTGCTTAAAGTAATTCCAGAAATCTCAAAACTTTATGGAAGCTCCAAGCTCCCTGAAATTACTGTTTTTGTCCTCGATATTTCTAAAAATGTTCAAAATAATATTGGGATGATTTTAGCTGTAGCTTTTGCCTTGCCCATGGGGTTTACATTTTTGTATCGAATTCCTTCATTTCGTGAATTTTGGGATCCTCTCGTTCTTAAAATCCCTCTATTTGGGACTTTAGCAGTAAGATCTTCGGTTTCTCGATTTTCTACAACGCTTGCCACGCTAGTTTCAAGCGGGGTTCCGTTATTAACTGGTTTTGAGATCTGTGCCAAAGTGATCTCAAATCGGGCTCTTCAAAAGTCTATCAAACGAGCTTCATTGGGGGTGAGCGAAGGGAAAAGCATTGTCGATGGACTTTCAGTTTCGGGCCATTTTCCTCCTATGGTGATCCATATGATTGGAATCGGAGAAATGACGGGCCGCTTGGATGAGTTGTTGTCTAAAGTAGCTGAAATTTATGATGATGAGGTGGACAATGCTGTAGATGCCATTACCAGCTTGCTCCAGCCTTTGTTGATCATGGGAGTTGGGGGAATTATTTTGTTTTTGATGATCGCCATGTACATGCCCATATTCAGTTTGGGTGACAAAATGAGTGCGGGTTAACCCAATGGAAACTGTAGAGAAAATCAAAATGTCAGTGTCTTCAAACTATGACATGAGAGAGTCTCTGAAGTGGATGTTGTTGGCTCGGACTGCCATTCTATTTCTCATTCTCTTCACGGTGTTAACTAAAGATATTTTTGTCAAATCTCCCATGAGCGAAGTGACTTTTCAGCACAGCCTATTACTTCTTTCATGTAGCTTTTTGATGACCTTTTTGCAGGGAGCTATTCTAGAAAAAATTATAGTCCATTGGGGATGGATAGTCGGTCAAATCATTTTCGATGCGGTGGTGACAAGCCTTTGGATTTATTGGGGACAGGAATCTGAAAATGTTTTTCCCATTTTTTATCTTGTTCAAATTTTAGTGGTTTCTCTAAGTTTTTATCAACGGGGGGCCTGGATTTCTAGTTTGATTGCGGTTCTGTTTTTGGGAGGCATTACTTTCTCAAAGTATGGTTTTTTTTCCAGCTCTTGGTTTATGTGGGCAGTTTACTCCGCAATTTTTGTGATTTTGGGAATGGTAGGTGGGGTTTTAAGTGAGGAGTTAAGACGAACCACTGAAAATCTTAAAAAGAAAACGGCAGAAGTAGAAAAATTAACTGAATTTCAAGAGCGGATTATCGCCGAAATCCCAACTGGATTTCTTATTGTGGACCAAGACATGAAAATTAATTTTATCAACCCAGCGGCAGAGCACATTCTTGGAGTCCTGGCGCGCGATTCCGTGGGGAAGCCATTGGCCACAGTTAGCAAAGAGCTCATGCCCTTCTTTACTCAGATCGAATCTGAAGAAATTGTAGATTCCGATGAAGAGGTTGTTGGCGAAAGAGAAACTTCAGTTTCAGCCACGGGTTCTGAGTTTCATCGGAGCGTCTTTTTAAAAGCAAAGTCGGAAACTGGGGGACAAGCCAGGTTGCAACAAACCGTAGAGGTGGGCTCCGGCCTTCAAAAAAGAACTTTGCGAGGGGATGTGGCGGAAATAGATGTCGAGGCGGGGATAGGAAGATTGCTTCAAGGACAAGCTAAAAGTGGCAGAGTATTGTTGTTTCAAGATGTAACTGAGATTGTTCATTTGGAAGATAAGTTAAAACAGAATGAGAAACTGGCGGCAGTAGGTCAGCTCGCTGCTGGCATTGCTCACGAAATTAGAAATCCCCTGGCCAGTATGTCAGCAAGCATTGAAATGTTAAAAACCGCACAGGAGTGGACCGATCCTGAGAATAAAAAACTCATGGAGATTACACTAAAAGAGATTGATCGATTGAATGGTTTGATTTCGGAGTTTTTGGATTTTGTAAAACCTGAAAAAATAAAGTTAAAACCGCTATCATTAGATGATCTGCTTTCGGAGGTTGTAGCAGTCGCATCGGGCATGAGGGAGATTAAGGAAATTGCTACTATTTCTACTCGATTTGAAAAAGTGAGTGTTTTGGCACATGAAGAAAAACTGAAACAGGTGGTATGGAATCTTCTTCTCAATTCAGTACAAGCTCTCAGTCAACCAGGCAAAATTGAAATTGGATGTGAGGCTTTGAATGCTCAAAGGGTCAAATGGTGGATTTCCGATACAGGGCAAGGGATGACCGAAGAAGTTCTTGCTCATATCTACGAACCCTTTTTTACCACGAAACCCAAAGGGACAGGCTTGGGGCTTCCTACCGTTTACAAAATTATCGAAGCTCACCACGGAGAAATAAAAGTTAACTCTACTTATGGGAAAGGAACTTGCTTTGAAATCTATATCCCTCGTTCTTAAAGTGAGAAGTTGGGGACTACTTCTCTTTATTATTATTTTTTCATTCAATGTGTTCTCTGAGGAAAACAAGACTGAATCGTCCTCTGTGGAATCGACGGATCCGTTACCTCTAGACTCCCCGGTTGAAAAGTCTGGCGATACTCGAGAGGGGAAAGCCGTCAATTCCTCTTCTGCGAAAACGGTGGAAAGCCTATCTCCTACCCATTCCATGGGATTCAATATCAGAATTGATGGGGGATATTCCGGAGGAGGCGCTGTCTCTCAAGGGTTCTCAATACCCTCCATTCGATTGTCCGGATATGGGACCGCTGGAAAATATTTAGACTATCGTCTATCGCTGGGCCAAACTCGTGAATTTTCAACGGCCTCTTTAGCTCAGGTTTTGCCTGTAGAGGCGTACGTGATCTTTAATGTAAACGAAATTGAGAATAGAGGGGATTCCAATCTTAAATTTAAAGCAGGACTGTTTTCCCCCACCTTCAATCCCTTATGGACACCCGATTTAAGCTATTTAAACATTCCTGATTTCAATGAAACTCATCGAGCTCTTTTTCTCTCTAGGGAAGCCGGGGCCGAGTTGTCCTGGGAGGGATTTCGGCAAAGGTTGGAGGTGAGTGTGGGGGCTTTTAATGGCACTGGAGTTTTTGCAGAAAATACCAACAATGCTAAAGCTTTTACTGGCTACCTCAAAGTTAACTTTCCTTTTGAATCCTGGAAAATTTCTTTAGGAACGGGAAATTATGTTCTCAAACAGGCCGCTGAAGGGAGTGTGAACTATAAATCAACTTGGGTGACTGATGGGTTTATGGTGATTGAAATTCCAGAATGGAAATCTCAACTTGTAGTGGATGCGTTTAGTTCCCAGTTTGAAGATAGTGTTAGGTCAATTTCTCCAAAAGGAGGCTCGGTAGTGCTGAATCTAGGTTTGGGAAAATGGCTAGGAGTGTTTGGCCGTTACGAATACTCCACCCAATCTCCGCTGCTGTCGGGCGAGTTGCGACAGGTTCAGTTCGGTCCCGAAATTTATTTTGACGATTCGGTTAAGGGTTTTTTTACTTACACTCAGTTAGACAGTGGGGGCTCTCAAGAAAAGTCCTTTGCAGTGAGAATGAGACTTTCGATGTGATTCTTTGCGTTAATGGAAACTCTTGGGATTTGCCGATAAGGATGAGAGGGGTCTCGTTTTCTTATGGCGGTTACTTTTTTACAAAGAAATGTTCACCGAATTATCTCTCATATCGAGAGGAGAAGTTTATCCGGTGAATTGCTCAAAAAACAAAGACAGAATTTATTTCGAGCCCTCTTTTACGTTTTGATGGGAGAACCTCAGATCCCTCAAAATCTCATCGAGTTTTGCGAAGAAGAAAAAATTGAGCCCACTTTAAATCGATTGTTCCAGGCTTTGGGCAGCCAATGTAAATTACCCCAAGCGTTACACTCTAGAATTTTAAAATCGGTTTCTTTAAAAAGAGTTCAAGAGAAATGGGGAGTTTCCAAATCGGATCTTGCGCTAGTGAAACGAGTCGTCAAAGAGGCAGATATCGATCCTCAGGATGAACACCATCTTCTTCATCGATACTATGAATCGGGAGATTTGGAGTGGCTGGCCGAAGTGGAAAATGAGCAAGATGAAGTGGATGTGATTATCAGTGTGCAGGCACTTGAAGAGATGTTGCTCGGAGTGTTTGAAACCTACAAGGTTCCCAAATCAAAAAAAGAGCCTTTTTCTGAAGTCTTCGGATTGTGTTTAGGAATGGCAAGCCGAAATCGGGTCACTAAAAAGGGAACAGGACAAAAGACAAAATGGTTTGTTTATGTCGAAAAAGCGGTGCCTCAAATTAGAGCTAAGGCAGGAACAAGCTCGGTGATTCCTAATGCCAAGAGCATTAGTGCTTTAGTGGAAACTTCACAGAGTCTTTTTCCTCAACTCGAAATTATCGGTGACTACCATTCTCACCCTTACCATACGGCGGGGCAAATTCGCCGATATCGAGGTTGGGAAGCTTCGACTCAAGATGCTTCTGATATTGCATTGCTTTATCGTGAACTGAGAAATTTGAAATCAAGAAAGCATCGAATGAGGGTTTCCTTTGTGATTGCGATTGCACGAGGAAAGGCCATTCGTAATTCAAAATCACATTCCAAAGATACTAATGTGGTTAGGTTTACTATGGCGGGCTGTCATGTGTATATCTCAGCTTATCGGATTCTTAGCGATGGAAGTATGAGTAGTAAAGGGGTGGTTCTCCAAAGCCCCTATCGAGAAACTTTTCTTAAAGTGGCCTGATGTTCATTTTTATTTCCAACCACCTCTAATAAAACCCGGTTCAAATTGTCTGCAATTTGATTCCGGTCGAAGTACTTTAGTCCTACCTGAAACGCTTTTCGCCCTGCCTTTTCCGACCATAAAGGAAGTGACAATCTTTCTATCAGTTGAGCTGAAGCTTTCTCAAAATCATCGGGTGGCATCACTAGCCCAATTTCATGCGTCTCAATGAGCTCGGCTAACCATCCTTGAAAATTAATGGCAACTGGCTTTGAAGCCGCTAACGCATCAAAAAATTTGTTGGGCGAAGAATTCCAGAGAGGGCGCTTATCTACTAGCGTGTTTAGAATGAGTTGAGATCGGAAGTAGAGCGCCGGGATATCTTGTTTCGGTACAGGTTCTAAAAAAAATAAGTTTTTATTGAGAACTCCAACTTTCCTGGCTAGATCTAACACTTCCTGTTTTTCTTTACCGTCGCCCACAATGAGATATTTGATGGTGTCCGTTGTTTTCAAAGTCTCTTGAGCCAGTTTGACAATATAGGAGGTGCCATTCGCTACTCCTAGAGTTCCAGGATAAAGAACCACGTTATCTTTGGGCGATATTTGGGGGGGAAGGACAAAGCCGGTTTTAGGTGTGTTTCTAAAAAATTCAATATCGCAGCTATTGGGTAGCATGGAAGTGTGTTTTGGGTTTACCCCCCGACAAATGACGGCTCGCTGAATTCCCGGTGAGAGTGCCACCACATGGCTTGAATTACGGTAAGCACAGCGCTCGATGAGTCGTGCTAAAAAAATAGATAAGGGATCTCTTAAAGCTCCAAAAGCGATCGGGAGTTCAGGCCAAAGATCTCTGACCTCTAAGACCATGGGAATTTTTTTGAGCCGAGAGATAAAAACCGCAGGAAGAATCGCAGTCAGAGGTGGACTAGACACATAAATGACATCACTCGGGAGGGTCCAAGCTTCTCGCAGCGCCTTGAAGATAAATTGGGTAAAAGCTCTTATTCGTCTCAAAAAAGACATACGATTGTGATACGGAATGGGCAACCAATGAATCTGAATCCCGTCTCGTTGGGTGCGATAAGTCGCAGGTTTGATCGAGCTAAGAGATTCATCAGAAGCGATTAAGTGAACTTCATGTCCAAATTGGCTTAATCTTTTCGCAAATTCATAGGTGCGGGTGATACCATTTTTCTCAGGTAAGACAAAGTGTTGGTAAAAGTAGAGGATTTTCATGAAGAAGGAATTGTAATTTCAGAGCTAAAAGTTTTGCCGTCGAATACCCAACTTAATTTTAACTTGTTATTGAAGACTGCCCAAGACATCTTTACGGAATCTTTCCCTACGTTGAGAGCCCAAGCGGTGGCTATTTGATTGTGTAGGGGGGCCTTGGAAGCGGTGCGATTTAAAATGGCCGTGGTTTTGGGCAGTTCACAGTAGAAACTAGGTGCAAAGCTTGTGGTTTGGAATTCTAAGCATTGATTTTCCAAAAGAGATTGGAAATGGCACTGGAAAGCCAAGTCGTGTTGAAATGAAAATCTCTTTTTATTTTCCTTAAGTGTGAGATTTGGAAGTTGGGTCTCAGGTGAGAAGTGAAGATACTCTTTGAAATGATGATCCTCCAGAAAGTGAGAAATCCAATGGAAAGAGACCCAAAGATGAGGGGATTCGGAGATAAACCACAAACGCGTCACGGAGGGGCATCCCAAAAATCGATAACCGTTGTGAGAGGCCCAAACCCATCGGCCGGAAGCCGAAGAGAGATCCCCTTTTTGAATCACATGTCCACGTTTTCCCATTCGAAACGAATTCCAAGTGTCAGCGCAATCATAATCATTCAACGTGAGTACATTGTGGGACTTCGAAGAGCGAAAGTGTTGGCGTTTCTCTCCAGTATAAGAGTGGGTTCCGCTGTTGATGAATAGAGGTTTCTTTCCGATAGAAAGCTCAAAAGTCAGAAGATCACAATGGGAGTGAGCTGGAAGAAAGTCAGGTCCTAAAGGGCCGCCGTCGAATACCATGAAGGAACTCGAATTTCTAGTGATGAAGTAATCGCCCAACCATTCATTGGAATTGAGCGTGCTTGGGGGTACTTTAATTAGCCAGGAATCATTGAAGTAGGGAAGCGTTCCGCAAGGGTGAGCTATTTGAGTTATGAAGTTTTCCATTTTGTTCAAATAGGGAGTCAGCTTTTCGAGTTGTTCTTTGTATTCGGGTTTAACCCAATTCAGTAGCCATTGCAGAGTTTTCCAGAGTTCCCAGTGATAAGAAGGTGATTTTTCAAAATGTTCTCCTGAATCCAAGATCTGCTGTGAAAGAGCGTATTGAAGTGTTGAGAGTCCCTGGTCCCACCAGGCCGAACTTTGGGGCGTTTTTAAAAAAAATCCCACGAGAGCCAGTGAAATAGCGTTTTCACAGAGATGATTTCCCTCGATATCCTTTTCGAAGTTGTTGCTTAGCCAAAGACCTTGTTGCCAAAGTGAAATGAGTACTGTGTTTTCAATTTCCTGAGAGGGGGGAGATTGACTCCAAAGCAACAACCAGTTTTGAATGCGTTTTGAAATCACATAGGGATGCCAACTGGTTAAGTAACTTGATTTTTTATTTTGCGTGTTGGATTGGATCCATTCAACGACTATCTTCCAAGCTTTTTCTGTGTCCTTGAGATTTTGAATATGAGAATGGCTTTCGATTTCAAATTGAAGGAGTGGTGCTGAAAGGGCCTTCTCTGGAAGTTCTGGGAATGGAATCTGTATCTTGGGGTAGTGGGGGAAAGGGATTGAAGTGGTACCAGAAGAGAGTGGGATTGGACGGACGGAAATATGAGAGCAGAACGAGGGGATGGGAGAACGCTGGAGTTTAAGTAAAAACAACTTCCATTGGAGGGGAAGAGCCCAAGAACGGATGAACCTCAATACGAATTGGCGCCATCGATGGTATCGAAGAAGGTAAAAAACTCTGGGCAGAGTCACGATGGATCTTGGGTTCATAAAGTCATATCAAGCCACTTGGGTGGAGGGTAAGGGGGCTTCTTGTTCTGGATTTTGAATTCGGCAAACCCATCGACTGACTTCAAAGAAGGTTTCAAGCCATGGATTTACAGATTGAGATTCAATAGATTTAAAGAAACTTCTTAGACAATTTAGGTGCCCCTTATCTTGACTCCAGAGTGACATTCGGGAGAAGTTCGAAAAACCGAATCCTCGAAGCGTTTTGAAGTTATCCAGAACTGCCACTTTTCCCTCAGAAAAAATTTCGATTCTTTCTTTTGGAAAACCTCTGTGGCCTAGAGTGGCGTAGTGAAGGGTTCCAATAGATTCATTTTGAAATTTAAAACTGAGGCTTAAGCTATTACTCTCATCTATTCCATGGTGAGAGATCTTATGGACTGAATATTGGGTGACCGGAGAATCGGCAAAGAAACAGAGAAGATCTAAGAAATGACCTAATTCGCTGATAATTCTGCCACCTCCCATTTTGGGATCATGGATCCAATGAGAAGCTGGTAGTGGAAGTGCATTGACCGTATAGATCATTTGTTTAGGGGCTTGGGATGAACTAAAAAGTTCTTTGAGTTTGATACTTAAAGGGGAAAATCGACGATTAAACCCCAGCCACAAGGTTTTAGAATATGAGATAGATTCCATTGCCACTTGAATCGCCTTGATCTCTTCGATCGATAGCGCCAAAGGTTTCTCAACGTAAATATGTTTATTGAGCTTGATGCATTCTTTAACCAACTCAGCGTGAGAGTTGTGTTGAGTGGAAATAAAAATAGTATTGATTTCAGGATCTGTGATCACTTCGGAAGCTGTTTTTGCCACCTGAGGAACTTTAAATTTTCGAGCAGCTAAAGTAGCAGAAAGTCCCGATTGCGAAGCAATGGAGTGCACCCGGATTTTCAGCTTTTTAAGGCAGGGCAAAAGAATCTTTGAGGCGTGAGAGCCCGCCCCGATCATTCCCACACCAATCGCTCCATCTTTGGGGAGAGTTCTTATTAAAGTGGGTTTTCGAGAATTTAAGAGAGGAAGGCATCCTATCGGGTAACTTAGCACAATGCCGAAACTTCGTTGAGTAGAGTTCAAAAGAGAATAAGCTCGAGCTGCATCTACAAAGGGAAAGCGGTGAGAGATCAGAGGTTTTAAGTTCAGTTTTTTGTCTTGAATCAGATCTATTATCGCCTCCATGTTGCGTTTCTCAGTCCAACGAGCATAAGCAATAGGGTAGTCTAGCCCCTTTTCCTCATAGTTGACATCATATCTGCCGGGGCCATAGGAGCAGGAGACTTGGAAAGAAAGCTCCTTTGCGTAAAAGTCGGAACGCTGGATCTGAGTTCCTGTGGTTCCTACGAGAATAATTTTTCCTCGTTTGCGGCTCATTTGAGCCGCATGATGGATAGGCTCTGAAGACTGAGTTGAAGCTGTGATGATGACCCCGTCCACTCCGTTACCTCGGGAGAAATCTAGTCCATGGCTGACGGGATTGGGTTCTTCGGAAAGAGAGTGAATTTCGGCTCCAAAAGATCTTGCAAGTTTTAGTTGAGGACCTTCAAAATCAATTCCGAGAACTCGACATCCCTGAGCTTTGAGTAGCTGTACTGTTATGAGTCCAATGAGCCCCAATCCCTGCACGGCAATGGTATCTCCTAAACTTGGACCTAACAGTCGAATTCCCTGAAGAGCAATGGATGCAATAGGAGTAAATGCGGCCTCTTCCAAAGAAATAGGGCAATGTTGCGGAATTTTTTGACAGAGATTTTCGGGAACTAAGACGTATTCTGCATGAGGCCCGTTTGAAATGACTCGGTCTCCTACACTCACCTGAGAAACTCCGGATCCTACTTCAACCACAATGCCGCTCTGGGAATACCCCGGAGTGATCGGATGGTCTAATTTGGTTCTTACGGTGTTCCATGTAGCTACAAGTCCATCGGTTTTGACTTTGTTTTTTATTTGGTCCCATTTATCGGGCTGCAGTCTAGTTTTTTTCCACCATGACGCTTTACCGAAAGCCAACAGACTTTCTTCTGTTCCTTTTGAAATGACCGAGTGGTAAGTGCGAATCAAAACATATCCAGGCTTACAGCTTGGAATAGGAGTTTCGATGAGTTCCAAAGTCCCTGTCTTCAAAGATTGAGTGAGGCGTTTCATTTAAGTGAGTGTTAAAAAGATTAAAGATTACTTAATATTATCGGTATTTTTTGCTCAGAAAGATAGAAAAATGAGAATGAGAAGCGGAACTTAAGGGCAATGGCTTAATAGGGTCTCCAATCGATGACGATAGGTGTTGTTGTTTGTGACTACGTGGGTTTGGGCTTTTTTGCCCCATTCGGCTCGCAGAGTGTTAGACGCAAGGAGTTGTTTAGCGAGTTGAAGCATCTCATCCTCGGATTGGAACATCGGGATTAAGTTGGAGCCAAATATTTCTCGGTGTTCCTCTGTGGCTTCATTGAGAGGGCATCCACCCATGGCCGGAATTTCAAATGAGCGCATCACATGGCCATCCCGATTAGCGCGACGGACTAAATTTAGAGAGATTTTTGAGGCTTTGACCGCTTTTCTTAATTCTTTGATTCCAAGGATGCCCATGGCATAAGGCTGAGTTACAGGATCTTTTTCCCAATAACCTCCGTAAAGTTTTATTTTAAAACCCTCTGAGATGAGCTTTTTAATGTAGGGATATCGGTCGGAATCTGCTCCACCAAAAAACATGATGTCGCATCCGTATTTTTCCTTTTCGTCTTGGGTGATTGTTTTCTCTTCAAAGTGAACTTCGGGATTATAGCCAAAGGGAAGATAGAACACCGAAGAATTGCAGTGCTGACGGAGTTGTGCCAGATTTGATTTTCGAGGTGTTGCAATGAGATGGAAATGCTTAAGTGAGTCAAAGAACCATCGAGAACTGAGACTGATATTCCAGGGGTCGTCGGTAACAAAAAGGGTGGTAACTATATTTCGTTGATTGAGCTGAATCAGGGTATCTGAAAAAATGGCTGAACTACCGATGACTAGAAGATGTGAAGGTCTGAAACTCTCAACATCTGATAAAAGTATTTTTTGAAAAACTTTTTGGTTCCAATAGCTTTTATCCCTAAAATTCCAAGCTAAACGGTTAAGAGGAGAAAATCGAGATTTTGCAGCCCGATCATCTAAAATGCTATGAGGTAAGTTCAGTTCTTTTGCAGCGCTAAAAAAATGAAATCCGGTGTGTTCGGGATCGAACTGCCCCACAATCAGCAAGGAGGAAAAAGGTTTCAATGTCTTTCAACCTGTGAATTAAGCTACTTTGATTCGACTAGGTTCCTCTTTTGGAGACCCGTAGTAATAGTATAACTGATTTTTTGAGTGGGAGCGATTTAAGATCATTCCAATTGTTTGTTCTCCTGAAGAAAGAAAATGATCGAGCATGGTAGCCAGATCATGCACTTTCGTCTTATTAGATGAAGCCACGATAAGAATTAAATCTGAATGAATAGCTACGATCTCTGAGTCGGGTAAAGCTAAAAATGGAGCATTGTCTAAAAAGATAAAGTCATATTGGTTTTTGAGATGCTTTAATGCGTCTGAAAATTTTGTACTATTGATCAACTCGGTAGAGTTGACCGCGGGGGGGCCGGAAGGGAGTAAATCTAAATAAGGTTGAATGTTGGGCAGAATAAGTTCTTCAATTTTACTTTTACTGGAACCTTCCAGAAAGTTGGATAGGCCTTTAGAATCTTTGGATGTGAATTCTCTGGAAATGGCCTTTTTCCTTAAGTCAGTGTCAACTATAAGAACTTTCTTGTTCAGAGCAGCGAGAGAGGCAGCTAAATTCCCAGTTACAAAACTTTTTCCATCACCAGAGTGGGTGCTGTGAATGGAAATAATTTTAGTATGATTGCTAGAATTTCGATCCAGATGAAGTAGTCGAGTTCTAATTCTTTTAAAAGGGATTGTTTGTGGGATGTCCAAACGGTGTTTAAAAATGAGAGACTTGAGAAAGCTTTCCTTGGTTTTTTTTGTTTTAAATTTTAAAGCCTCTTTAAGTAAGGGAATGTTTCCCAAGGAAACATAATTAAAACCTGGAAAATCTTGTGTGTTGACAACGATAGGATCAAAATGTTCGATGATGGACGCTACAAGGATGGCAAATACCAAAGACAAGATGAGAGTCATGGGTACAAGTGGAAAAAGACTGGGTTTTCGGATGGAATACATGGGTTTAGGAGTTTCAATTTGTATAATTCGATTTTGAATTGAAATTCGACTGACATCAATGTTGAAAAGTTGCTTTGAGAGTTCTCCAAACAAAAGGTATTTCATTTCCAAACGCTTATTTAGAGCGTAGTACTTTTGTTCATCCTCTGGAACCGACTCTTTTGAAATTCGCTCTGCTACCAGGAGTTTAGTAGCAGCATTAATTCGAGCCTTCAGCAGCCAATTTTCTTTTCTTAGCTCAGACAATCTGATTTCTGGATTGGTGTTATCTTCAATAAATTCAACGGAATCATCTTTGAAAAGTGAGCTGTCGTTCTGAAATTCTTTGGGGAGTTGCGATCTAGTATTTTCAATCTCCTCTTCTAAAGCGAGTACTTGGGACGATTGCTCAGACATTCCCTCAGCAATGAGACCTTTTTTTCTAGCCTCCAGGGCTACTAATTGTCTTTTTAAAATAGTGAGCGCGGGCAAGTCTGGACGGCTTGAGTCCAGTTGTTTTCTTTGAGCTTTTAAATTTTGAGTGATCGACTTAATAAGTTTTTCATTTTGTTCCAATTTTATTTTATTCTCTTCTAAGTCACTTTTGATTCCATTGAAATTGGTCAGATTCTCGGAAATTCCTTTCTTGGAAATAGGGCCAGCTGATTTCTTTCGGATTAAAAGCATTTCCTTTTCAATTTCGATGAGTGACTCTGTGATTTCATCTAGTTTGGTGACAATATAGTTTTTTCCCTCTTCCAGCTGTCGAAGATCTCTTTTAGTCACAATCAGCTGTGCCTGTTCCGCCATAAGCGAAGCTAACCGAGCTGAAATACGAGGGGATTTAGTCGAAGTGGACACTACAAAACCTAAAACAGCTCCTTTTTCAAATTTGGTAGAAGCGCGTAAGAGGGAAGAGAAATGTAGCGTCCGGTTGGCAGTCGATTTGATAGGTGGAGTCCTTTTTTTTAGAAAATAACGGAAGGGACTTTGAGACTTTGAATTGAGATTGACTATTTCATTGTAAAGGGATTTTCCTGATTCTTTCATTAAGATGTTATTCGCTGCTTCATCAAAGGTGTCTTGTGAATTGAGATAAAGCAAAACGGTGTCGAGATAATTGTCTTTGGTCAGGTTTTGATTGATTAACTGTGATTTTGAGGCTCCCAAATCGATAGATAAGCTTGTAAAGAACTGTTGTCAGCTTTTTGTATGACCAAAGTAGATTTGGAAGTGTAAGTGACTTTCCCGAAATAAAAGTAAAGAGCTAGAGTAAGGGCGAGCAAAACAGGGATGGAAATAATAAACTTGTTTCTTTGGATTAAAGCTATGAAGTTATCAAAAACAATGTCCAGAGGTTGTTGGCTTTGAGAAAGGGATTCTCTACTGGCTCGATTCTTCTGCGAAAAAGGGGTTGGACTGGGTAGTTCCATACTGACTTTTCGGAAAAGAATCGAATAATCTAAAGTCTTTACATAAATTTCCCTATTGATAGAATGGTATTATGCGAGGCAACTTGTATAGGCCTCATCCTAAGGTTCGAAATTCTTTCTACTCCCATAAAATCTAAGTAATTCGTTGATATAGGAAAACAACCATGAAAAATGATGTTAAGCAGCATTTTGTAACTAGTTTAACGCTAGCCTCCTATCTCGCTTTTATTTTGAGTTGGTGCTCCGCTGGGATTTACGGAATTCAGACGTCTACCATCCTTGAGGGAAACCCTAAAAATAATAGATACACGAGAGCCGATGAATATTTTTCAGAAATTTACCAAGGTGAAATTTTAGTTCCGGTTAATCTTTTAGGGGCTGTAGGGCGACCTGGTGTTTATCATATTCCCAAACAAACTGACATTGTTCGATTATTAGCATTGGCCGGGGGAACAAGAGCCGATGCGAATTTAGAGGATGTTACAATCCGAAGACGAACGAGTGAAACCGAACGAAGCATTAATATCAACTTAAAACAGGTGGTTGAGGAAAGAGGACTTGGAAAGCCCATCAATTTGGAAGCTAACGATATCGTGCTTGTGGCTCCCAAAGAACCCCTAATATCAAGTAATACCTTACAAGCTGTCGGATTCGTATCCTCGCTATTGGGACTGGTAGTTTCGAGCATCGTGATTGTCAATCAACTCAAAAAATAACGGCTGAATGCAGATTCAATTAAAATCTATCCCTCAAGTATCTTGGCATGCCATTGGAGTTCTTAGTTTTTTACTGTTTTTTACTCAAGTCATACAGGGAACCTCGATTCAGTTTGCCTCCAATATTCTATTTTTTAATTTGTTATTAGGAACCACTTTTAATTTTTGTGGAGGGCTAAACACCGTTTTTGGATGGTTGTTGAGTTTATTGGCTTTTAGACAAGTCGTTCTATCTCAGATGGTAAAAGTGTTGTTTTGGCAACCCGCTGACCTGAACTTAGCGAGCCCGATAGAGACCTCTCAGGTCTATGCAATCGGGATGGGAATGATTTGTTTGAGTTCTCTGTTAATTTATAAACTCAATCTGAATCGACTGAGCTTAGTTAAGCCTCATTCCCCAAACATAGACTCCAGATTGAGCACAGCAGTGTTCGTCATAGGGCTAGTCTCAAGTTTTTTAGCAGAAAGAAGAGGAAATGCTCCCCTCATCTTAACGCCATGGTTGAATGCATTGTCTTATGTGGGCTCCTTAATGTTGCTAGGTTTGATTTTCGAGGCCCAGCGCACTTTAACCCTAACAAAAGGAAGGATGTTACTTAGTTTGAAGGGCTTTCTGATGCTTTGTTTTCTATTTGGACGTGGGTTGTTGGTAGCTAGTAAACAGGTTATGTTTGAACCTCTATTCTCCATTTTTCTCGTTCTGCTCTTCAATCAAGTGAGACTAAAGAAAAAAGAAATATTTTTTGTGGTGTTTGTGATCGCAACGATGGGGTTAGTGCTTACCCCGTTTTCTGATCATGGTCGAAACTTAAAATATGAAAAAGAATCAAGTTTAAGACTCTCGGTGTTGAAGAATTATTTCCTTAAGAATTTTAGTTCATGGGAAAATTATACTGACTATCTGTCAAAATTAAGGGAAGAAACGGTAAAGTACCGAGGCGGAGACTTCTATTTTGGGGAGCCTTTGTTTTTGGTCGATCGACTGTCTTTAATTTTTGATGCCGACAAAATGATTTCTTATTATTCAAAAAGCGAACCAGAGGGGATGAGGTATTTAGCCTCTCAGATTTTTTTCTTGCCAAGGTCTCTCACCGGTTCTTGGCTTGAGTTTGATGAAGAACGGGGTTCCATATTGGCAAGAAAAATTGGAATCATTTCTGAAGATGATGAGAACACGGGTGTCTCGTTTGGTGCTTTTGCTGAAGCCTATGCGATCGGCAAGTGGTGGGGTCTCATTTGGCTTGCATTAGTCGTTTACACTTTGTTTCAATGGGGATTAGCCCTAATTGATGTGAGTGGAAACTCAAGAGTTTGGTCGATTTTTTTGATTGTTTATTTACAACAAGTAGCCACCGAAACGGGCGTCTTAGGGAATGCCCTTCTTGTTTTTCGGATGATTCCTTTGCTTTTTCTGGTGAAGAAGGCGTTAGAGTTATTAGAGAATCAATTGGGAATGTATTCGCATACACCCCTGGGTCGGTCAGATTACGCTTGAAGGAAAGTGCGATGGAAAAAACTCAATCCGATATCACCGTTGTGATTCTTACTTTGAATGAAGAGAACAATATTGCAAATTGCATTCAGAGTGTCTTAGGCTTAACTCATGAAGTATTAGTTATCGATTCATTAAGTAGCGACTCCACGGTTAGAATTGCCAAGACTTTGGGTGCCCGAGTTGTATCCAACCCCTTTCTTTCATTTGACCAGCAAAGAAATTTTGCTTTGAAGGACGCCGGCATTCGGACTGAGTGGACTTTCTTTTTAGATGCTGATGAACGTTTATCTCTTGAGTTGATAGAAGAAATTAAGAAATTATTGTCGCTCTCTCCTTCACAAAATGGGTTTAAAATGCGTTGGCGGTTATTTTGGAATGGACGATGGATAAAGCGTGGGTATTACGGAAGTACTCTTTTACGCTTAGTGAGAACTCAACGGAGTTGGTGCGAAGAGCGTTCTGTGAATGAGCATCTTCAAGTAGAAGGTGAAATGGCGATGCTTAAAGCTGATCTTATTCATCAAAACGAAAATGGGATTGAGCGGTGGCACCTCAAGCATTTGAAATATGCTGAACTGGAAGCTCTAGAGTATTTAAAAGCTAAATCGAAAAACTGCCCCAAAGGATCTTTGACTTTGAAGCGTTGGGTCCATCTGAAAATTTGGAATAGAATGCCTCTGTTTTTGCGTCCGTGGTGTTACTTTTTTTATCGGTTCTTTTTTTGTCTGGGATTTTTAGATGGTTGGCAAGGATTGAGTTTCCATTTTTTTCAGGGACTTTGGTTTCAATATTTGATTAGTTATAAAATTAAAGAATTGGAACAAAAGCAAAAAACTATAAACGATTTCCCCGAAACCAGCCCACAGGAAAGGTTTGAGAGAAAACAGAATCAGAATATGAGACTCCAAAAATAAAACGAACCCCTTTGGAATTGTTGACATTCATGAGGTCTAAGGCCCCAGCACTTAAAATTAAAGGAAAACGACGAAAGGGAGTTACGGATAGGCCCAAATTCATATTTTGATTCCAATTTAAGATAACATTAAGGGGCTGAAAAATTCTTAAACTGGCACTTCCAAATAGCCCAAATGTGTCCGCATCTTTGAAAAATAGCTCGTCCCCTTTAAAGATTTCATCGCCTATTCCAAGAGTTACCACCAACAGACTAAAATTTTCTGTGGGGTCGTCTTTTAATTGAAAGGCCCTGGATATTGCTAGATAGTCACTCGAGCCCGAGTCGGCTGCATTTACGGGAATTTGCAAAAAGTCTATTTTGCCAATCGCAATGGAAGTTGAATCTGGGAATGTGTGACTGATTTTTCCGGAAAATCCGAGCCCAGAGTTGAAAACTTTTTTGACGTTCAAAAAGCTGATGGCTAATTCAAAACCCAACCAGGAGATGGGATCGCCAAAGCCCGCGCCTACGATGACCACCCCGTCGGGATTGTTAGTGTATCGCCCTCGATTGTTTACCGCGAATGAGGCGAAAACATCTCCCCACTTAGCGCTGTAACCTGTCGGAGTGAGTAAAGAGATGGCGGGTATCACCCAAGGTCTGTCGTCGGTGTCAAAAAGGGAAAGTCCCTTAAATCTGCGACTTAATCGTTCATATTCTCCCTTAGGCATAGGAACGAACCAGTTTTTTTTCAAGATCTCACGGTATCGTTTGTTTCTTTCTGTGTCGTTGAGTGGGGCTGATTCCGAAATATCATTTTCTTTTTTTGAGGATGTTCCTTGAGCCATTCCCTTTTTGGAAGGGGGGCTTCCGTATGTACTAGCACAGAAGTTAAAAAGGAATACTCCTAAAAAAATTTGGAAAATTGCCATGGAATGAGTCTTAAGGGTTTAAAATTTAGGAGAACCTCGATTGAATTGTTTTTCTGCATCTCTCAGTGCCACTAGTAATTCCCTAGCAGTGGTCACGAACTTGGGTTGAGTTTCAAGTAGCTCCGGCTGCAAGATATAAATTTCTTTAGCAAGATGATTAAAATCGGCAGCTGCAAGCCTGAGGGCTTCACTGACCGTAATTTTGGCGTCGGGATTGAGTGCGTTGGAGCTTGCCGCTTTGGGGATCCCTAGCGCCTGATATTCTGGAGAGGGTCCGTGTTTGAGGACGTAGCATAAAACACAAAGACTAAGCAAAAATTTACCCGAGCTGGTTTGTCCTTGATAGGATTTGTTTTTGGGACAAACGGGTTGAATCGTTTCAACTAAGGTACTCACCTTAGCCAAGGAAGTTGGGCCTTTAAAAACAAACGCTTTGAGAGCAGAGGAGTCCAAATAAGGTGTTGAAGTGTCAACTCGGTTGGGGGTATCGGTTCGCCCGGCTGAACTCGCAGGGGAGTTAGGGACTGCAGGTAGGGCGACAATTCCGGGAGTTCCAGGGATCGCAGGGGGCATGGTGTAGGTCCCATTAGGCATAGGACTTGTGGACATCCCATTGTTGGCTTCTCCGTGTAGAGAAAAGGGAAAAGAAAAGAAAAAAAGAAACCCTGCCAACAGATAGCAGCGCTTAAAAACCGTTAATACCATAAGTTAAGTTTACTCGCTTTCTCGCTCTTAAGGAAGCTTCGATAGTGATGGGTAAAAATAGATGAGGTAAAATGTCGTTTTAGGTGAACGCCTTAAGAAGAATACTGTCTAAATATTAGGCAGTTTTTCAATCGAAAATTCATTCAAACAAAGTCCTTGAAGATCTTTTTCAGAAATAATTGGGTTTTTAATGGGCCAAACGACTTTAATTTCAGGATCATTCCAGAACAGAGTTTGTTCGTCTGAAGGGCTGTAGTAATCATCAGTTTTATAAGAAACTAAGGCATCGGAACTAAGAACGGCAAAGCCATGAGCAAAACCTCTCGGAATCCACAGTTGGTAGTGATTTTCCGCAGAGAGCTCAAACCCTACCCATTGTTTAAAATAGGGGGAGTTGGGTCTGATATCGACTGCAACGTCAAAGATGGATCCTTGCAACACTGAAATGAGTTTTCCTTGTCCCTTGGGATTTTGAAAGTGGAGACCACGAATGACTCCATGTTTTGAGTAGGAAATATTGTCCTGAACAAACTCGTTAGAGATCCCCAAACTTTTATATTTAGCAGCGTTCCAATTTTCCCAAAAAAAACCTCGGGGGTCAGAAAAAATCTTGGGTTCAATTAAAAAAACTCCAGGAAGCGACGTGTTACTTAACTTCATGGTACAATATTAGGGTTCAGTTACCTTTTTGGCTACCCATTTTATTAAGGCGTGACCATGTGTGGAATTGCTGGCTTTTACGGAGATTTTCAATCTGATTTGCTAGAGCCCATGGGCCAGATGTTGTCCCATCGGGGACCGGACGGTCACGGTTCGATACTTCTAAAACATCAATCCCAAAGAATAGGGCTAGCCCACCGAAGGTTAGCCATCATCGATCTTTCCCCTGCAGGTCATCAGCCGATGAAACTGGAGACGCAGAAGGGCGTCCCGGAAGATAAAAACTCTTCAATTTGGATTACTTTTAATGGAGAAATCTATAATTTTGGTGAGCTAAGAAGCGAGCTTGAAGGGAAAGGCCACTGTTTTAAGAGTCGCAGTGATACTGAGGTTATCCTCCATCTTTATTTGGAGTACGGTCTAAAAGCGTTTTCAAAAATGAATGGAATTTTCGCTTTGGCCCTATACGATGGGAGAGAATCGGGACAAAGAGACGGAATTAAGCCTGGAGATCTTCTTCTTTTTCGAGACGGTTTAGGAGTCAAGCCCCTGTATTATACGGAAGTCCCACAGGGATTTCTTTTTGCTTCGGAAATAAAGTCTCTTTTGTGTCATCCTGAAGTTTCCAGATGCCTCGATTTAAAAAGTATCACCTATCTTTTAACCTATCTATACTGCCCAGCTCCGCATTCCCCCTTTGAAAAAATCAAAAAAGTCGAACCTGGCCAATGGCTTTTGATCCGAAAGGGACGAATCCATTCAAAGCATTATTATTATGATGTTCCCTATGGGCAATCCTTGTCAGGATATTCCGAAACAGAGATAGCTCTTAATCTAAGAGAAATGTTAGAAAATGCAGCTCGTCGGCAATTGATCTCAGACGTTCCTGTGGGAGCTTTTTTGTCAGGCGGGTTAGATTCCACCTCAGTCGTGGCCTTAATGCATCAAGTGTCTCCCGAACAGAGATTTCAATGTTTTACGATGGGATATGAGACGCAAAAAGAGAATGTGAAAAATGATCTTTACTACGCCAAGCGAGTGGCTAAAAAATTTCAATTCCCTCTTGAGGTAGTTGAAGTTAAGCCTTCCGATTTTCAATCTTTAGCTCAAGTCATTTTTCATTTGGACGAACCGCAAGCAGATCCCGCCGCCATTAATACGATGCTCATTTCAAGGAAAGCTCGAGAGATGGGAGTGAAGGTTTTACTTTCAGGTGCCGGGGGAGATGATATTTTTTCTGGCTACCCTCGACATACTGCCATTGGACTGGAAAAGCTGTGGTCATTGTTTCCGGAGTTTTTAAAAAAAGGAGTAGGTAAAACTGCCGAGAACCTCTTCTCCTTGCAAGGAGGGGCAGCACTTTTTAAGAATGATTCCATGAGAAAAATGGCTAAAGTATTGGAGAGTCTTCAATGGGATCTCGATTCTAGGCTCTCGGCCTATTTTATGTGTCAGTTTCCAAGTTCGATTAGAGCTGTTTTGGGGGAGTCTTTTAAAGACTTAAAGCTACCCGAGGCGACTTGGGAGCCCTTTAAGAAAAGTCTAAAGCGTCTAAGTAAGGATGAGGCATTGCTAAATCGAATGCTGTATCTGGAAACCAAACATTTTCTAACTGACCATAATTTAAATTATGTGGATAAAATGAGCATGTCACAGGGAGTAGAAGTTCGGGTGCCACTCATCGATCGGGAAGTGGTGGACTTTGTCGCCAAAATACCAGCTAGTCTTAAAATGAGAAGAGGGGAGACAAAGTATATTTTCAAACAAGCCGTTAAAGACTTAGTCCCTAAAGAGATCTTGAATAGAAAAAAACAGGGCTTTGGGCTGCCCATTCGAAAATGGCTAAATACCGAGCTTAGAGAAGTGCTTCAAGATACTTTGTCTCACGATTCTTTGAAACGAAGGGGACTGTCTGATCCCAAAGGGGTCCACGATCTGATGAATCGTGATAGCCAGGGAAAAATCGATGCCACCTTCGTTCTTTTCTCACTCATGAGTATCGAAGTGTGGTGTCGGGAGTTTTTAGATAAGCCTCAGTTGACCGTCCAACCGAAAGTTTGCCTAGCCTGATTCCCATTGTAGTCAGAAATAGTGATCTCAATTTGATGATTTCCTCGAGAAACAGGAAAAACCTGACCAGGAGTTTTTCGAAATCCCAAGTCGATAATGGGTTTCCTGCAACTGTAATCTCCACAGGCCAATTTGGGGAGGTAAAATTGATTCACAAATTTTTCATTGTCGGCACCGCCCGGTAACGAGTCGAATTTCCAAACTGTGAAAGAACTATTCCCATCGATGGAAACTTTAATCTCATTAGCGGGTACGATAAAAACATCACTTAAAATAAGATCTTTAATTTCAGCTCCAATCGTATAACTTCCGCCACTCACCGAATTGCCTGTAACAGCATTGCCATTGACGACTAACGACACTTTCCCTATTTCAGGGGCTGAATCATCAGGTAACAATTCGAGAAACTCAAAAGGGTTTAAATATTTTTTATCGTTTCCTAAAATATTAAGATGAATGTGATGGTAACGCTCACCGAAGGTTACGACCGACCAGTAGTAAACTTCTCCTAACTTTGTTCCAGGGGCGATCGAAGTTTTATTTTGATAGGCGTCAAAGATAGCCTTTGGAATCGACTCACGCTCGATATGATGGTACTGCCAGATAAACCCTTCGGCATCTAAGATCGCCACTTCCCAGTAAGCGTCATCTCCTGGCATGTAATTTTCGATATTGACTACCTGACCACCGGCGGATGCGATGACATCGCTTCCGGCGTCTGCGCGAATATCGAGCCCATGATGAAAATAGGCGCCATTGAGACCTCCGTACCGCTGATAACTGGCCATCGTGTGGCCAATCGATTTGAGGGCTACCGGCCAGGGATATCTCGTCCCCCCTGAGCGAGTCCGCTTTTTATTTAAATCGCCATGGGCTAATTTAAAGTATTTCGGTTTGAAATTTTTTTCAGCTTCAGCATGCTGAGAGTGAATCCAATCGTTGGCTCTCAAAGTGTAACAAACTAACAGAATAACCATGCATAAATAGGTCTTAAGATTTCGCAGCATAACGCTCCTGTTTTGAATCCTCGAGTTTAGATGGCCTGAGGGAAAGGCAGTTCTCCTAATTGTAGTTGAGATTCCTGAAAATTTAAAATTTCATTTAATCCTTCTAAGAGAGGCTTGTAGGAGTAAGGTTCTATTAAAACCTGGGATCGAAAAGAAAGTTCAAGAGGTTGCAGGGATGATGAGGTATTTTCAGGATAAGCCATTCGAGGTTCGTGATGGGTCAGGTGTGCTAAATGGCTTAAAATTTGAGAAATAGAACACTCTTCTTCTGAAGCGAAAATTTTGGTGGTAAGAGTCTGGTCAGTCGACTCCATTTTTTTAAGTGCACGCAAAATGAGTTCCGCAGCATCAGGAGCATAAAGATAATCTCTCACAGTGGAAAGTGGGACAAAGACATTCATAGGGACTTGGAGAAGAGCGCTTCGACAAAGCTGGGACAACAGACCTTGAGCTTTGGTGAGATTTTGTCTAGTTCCGTAAAGATTGGAAATTCGTCCTATCATCACCCGAAATTGAGGTGAAGTTTTACTGAGCGCCTTTAAAATCTGCTCTTGTTCTAATTTCTGTTTTCCATAATCGGAGATAGGGTGAGGGGGAGTGGCTTCGTTGACTGGAAAGTGAGGGCATCCTGCCCAAATGCCCCCGGCCGAGCTGGCCAAAAAAAAGGAACCTTGATTGAGATAGCTTCCCATCTTTTTCTCTAACTGATTTAAAAAGTATTTGAAATGGGATGTTTCCGCTCTAAGATTTTCAGCCGAGGTACCGACGACTCCAGCCCCTGCCGTCCAAATCAGTGTCCATTTGGGTTGTTTTTTAACGGCTTGCAAAAAAAGATCTAAGTGATGTTCCAATTGATTTTTTAATAAAAGAGGTTCGGTCCAGCAGAAGGCTTCTGGCTGTTTCCAAAGTATCCAGTTGTTTGAGTGTTGATTAACTTGAGTAGCAATGGAAGAACCGAGTAATCCCCCTTGGCCTACGATCCAGAGCAAATTGTTAGCGCTTTTTGTCATCAGAATTTGGTAAAATCATTTTACCATGGGGATCGGTGTAAACGAAAATGAAGTTCTAAGCGCTAAGGATTTGTCTTTTACTTTTTCGGGCGCGTCAAAATCTGTGATCCATCACTTAAGTATTTCTCTAAACCGTTCCGAGGTGTTTTTTCTTGTGGGGCCAAGTGGAATGGGTAAAACCACTCTACTTAAGGTTCTGGCTGGCATCCTCATTCCTCAGTCAGGCGAAGTCTTCTTTCAAGGAGCTCCGTTGAACCAGCTTTCCAGGAGAGAGCGAAGAATTGTGCTTCAGAGAGTGGCTATGACTTTTCAACGCAGTGGTCTGTTCGATTCTCTGTCCGTTTTAGAAAATCTTACATTCCCTTTAAAAGAATTGACCCACCTCTCTAATCAGCAATGCCTGGATTTGGCTCGGAAAGCTCTCCATCAAGTAGAAATTTTTGAAAGCGAATCGAAATTTCCTTATGAGATCAGTGGAGGGATGCAAAAACGATTAGGCATTGCCCGAGCCCTAGTGTTACAGCCCGAGGTTATCTTATATGACGATCCTACAGCAGGATTAGATCCAGTGACTTCACGCCACATCATCGACCTGATCATTCAGGTGCAGAAAGAAAAAAACAACGCGACTCTCATTGCCACTAGTGATTTAGATCTTGCACTTCAAGTCAGTCGTAAGACTTCTGCCAAGATAGGGTTCCTTTTTGAGGGGCAACTGCTCCAAGTATCTACAGTTTCGGATTTACTTAACTCTAATCACCCTGTGATCTACCAATTTACTCGAGGGCTTTCAGAAGGCCCCCTTTCAGCGGTGGATGATTTATGATCTCAGTCAAGCAAGTGAGTAAGTCATTTGGAGAACGAAGAGTTCTTAATCAAATTACGATGCAAGTGGCGCCTGGAGAGTGTGTTTTTGTTCTGGGGAAGTCTGGCGTGGGAAAGTCGGTCTTGCTTAAATTGATGGTAGGATTGAACAGTCCAGAATCAGGTGAAATTCATGTGGCTGGACTAAAAGTGGATGCGGAGAATTCACAAACTCTAGCCCAGATAAGAAAAAAATGTGGGTTAGTTTTTCAGTTTCCCGCTTTGTTAGATTCGGTCAGTGTGTTTGAAAATATTAGCTTTGGAATCCGAGCCCGAGAAATTTCTGTGAACCCCAGCGAAATTGAAGCCAAAGTAAGAGAAAAACTCTCCCTCGTAGGTCTTAATGAGAAAGTATTAGGAAAATTTCCCACTGAGTTGAGTTTTAGTACTCAAAAAAGGGTGAGTATCGCGCGCACGTTAGCAGTAGAACCGGATTACCTATTGTTCGACGAGCCAACGACAGGAATGGATCCCATCGCAACCACGGGTTTAAATCATTTAATTAAAAAATTAAGTCAAGAGCTCAAAGTCACTACAGTGGTGGTTTCACACGATATTAAAAGTGCTTTCGCGGTTGGGGACCGGATGATTTTATTGGACCAGGGGCAAATCGTTTTTGAGGGATCTGCTGAAAAATTTAAGACTTCAACGGCCTCCTTGGCGAAGCAGTTTCAAGAGGAAATGTTTTAATGGAATATATTTTAAATCTCACAAAGACCTTAGGCGGGATGATTTTACTAGCCGAAAAGTGGATCAAGTTAACTTTTCAGGGCAAAACGCGTTGGGGATTTGTCATCGATCAAATTTTTCAAGTGGGAGTGAAGTCTCTGGGAATGACTCTAATAGCAGGGATGTTTGTCGGCGCTATCATGGCTCTTCAAATCGATGTTCAGCTCAAAGATTTTGGTGCTGAGTCTTTTTTGGGAGGACTTTCAACTTCCACGACTTTAAGAAATGTAGGACCGGTTCTTATCGCTTTTTTACTCTCGGGGAAGGTTGGGGCTTATACTTCAGCGGAACTCGGAACGATGGAAGTAACAGAGCAACTCAATGCGATTCGATTGTTGGGGGCAGATCCGGTGGAGTACATCATTTTGCCTAGAATCTGGGCAGTTATTATTTCGAGTTTTCTACTTCTCATTGTTGGATTGATGGTCACTATTTTAGGAGGGGTATTGTTTTCTCAATTCATCGGTGTGAATGCTTTAAGCTATATTCAGAACATTCCTAGAATTGTCACGGGATGGAGTATCGTACTAAGCGTGGTTAAGAGCTTTGTTTTTGGAACTCTGATTGCGATTGTTTCTTGTTATAAAGGCTACACAGCTAGGGGCGGAGCCGTCGGAGTTGGAACAGCAGTTCAAAGCTGCGCCGTTACCAATTTGATTTTGATCATTTTTACCGATTTCTTTTTGTCAATGATTTCAAGTCTCTTACAGGAACTATTTCAAGTGGGGTATCTCTAACCTATGAGAAAAAGATTTCGATTAAGAATTCACGAAGCTCTAGAGCAAATGTACTTTTTAGGGGTTCAGAGTTTACCGATTGTTTTTATCTCGTTGGGATTTGTCGGCCTGATGATGATTTTAGAATTGGCATTTCATATGCGTTTAGTT
Organism: Deltaproteobacteria bacterium; assembly: GCA_900299195.1. Lineage (GTDB taxonomy): Bacteria > Bdellovibrionota > FAC87 > UBA2466 > UBA2466 > UBA2466. The sequence continues at coordinate 13,908 of OMIX01000093.1, read as the reverse complement.
TTAAAACACGACGCTTTAGTTCCAGCCTTTTCAGCCGTCTTGATGGTGAGAGAGTTAGGTCCAGTCATCACCTGTTTACTATTAACCTCAAGAATTGGGGCTGGAATTGCGGCGGAAATCGGGACTATGAAAGTGACGGAACAACTAGATGCACTCAAAATGCTTTCTATCGACCCTTTTGATTACTTAGTGGTTCCGAGGTGGGTCGGATCTGTGTTTGCGGCTATTTCGCTGACGGTTGTGGCCATAGCCGTTTCTCTTTGGGGCGGGGCACTTCTAGCGATTCAAAAATTGGGAACGAGTTCAGGTGAATATTTCAATACGGTTTTCTTTTTTGTGAAGTTTCCGGACGTCATTCGGTGTCTTTTGAAAGCCGCTGTTTTTGGAACGCTGATCCCATTTATTGCATCGTATCAGGGATTCCGATGTGGAACCGGCAGTGCCGCAGTGGGTGAAGCTGCGACCCAGGCGGTCGTTAGATCCAGTCTCGCCATCATTGTTGCGGATTTCGTTTTAACCTATTTATTCTACGCGATATAATAATTCTAAGAGTCTGACTTGGCTCTGAAATTTCCTTTTAATTAAATATCCTTAACAACTCGTAACTCAACTTAGAAAGCGGCTATTACTATGCCTTCAAATGGGAAAGGATTACCGAAAGAATTTTGGGTAGGGATCTTATTTTGTTTGGTCGTTGTCCTATTGATTATTTTTGGTTGGGTCATGGGCGCTATAGGACCTCTGCAAAGCCATTCACGATTTTACGTGCTCTACAATTTTGCAGGGGGCATTGAGGTGGGGTCTCCTGTCCGTGTCTCCGGCGTAAAAGTAGGCAAAGTTTCTAAAATCGAATTTCTTCCAGAAACAGCGGAAACGAATCAGGACCGAGTGACCTTGAAATTAACGATCGATGTCTCAAATAAGGCGGTACCGTCCGTTCGTCAAGATTCTAGGTTCTATGTGAACATGGCCGGTATTATCGGGGAGAAATACATCGAAATCAGTCCAGGCAGTTCCAATTCTCCTGTGGTTCAGAATGGCGCTGTTCTTAGAGGAGTTGATCCTCCCCGAATTGATCAATTGCTTTCCCAAGGTTATGGAGTCTTTGGAAGAATTATGGATTTTATGGATGAAAATGAAAAAACTCTGACCGAGTTTTTAGGAGGAATGAAAGAGCTCATTGCAGATGCCAATAAATTGCTAAAAGGAAGAGAGAGACAAAAGTTGATCACACTAATCGACAATTTAAATGCAGTGACTTCCGACATGCATGATCTCTCAAGCAAAATAAAAAATCCTGAAACCCAAAAATTTTATGATCAAATTTATGAGTTAGTGGATAGAGCCCATAAAATAGATAAGCCAGTCATAAAACAGTTTCTCCAAGAAGAAGGCATTCGGGCTCGAATTTTTTAAGCTAGTTGGGTGGAGGTTACGTTATGGTGACATCACATTTGAAACGAATTCTATTGGGTCTGATTTTAATTGTGGGGAGCCTTGGTTTCTCGAACGAAACTTTTGAAGAATTAAAAATGAAAAAGAGATTTGGGATCGGAGTGACTGCAGCGGGTCCCCTTTCTGTTCTGGGATTGGAAATCGACATCAATGTAAACGAGGAATTTTCTATGAGCGGCGGTCTTGGGACCGGCCTTGATTACTCCACGTTTACTCTAAAAGGAAAATACTTCCTGCTTGGGGAGAGAGTGAGCCCTTACATTGGGGGAGGTGTCGCTCGTTGGTGGACGGACGGTACCCGTGAAACCAACGTCGGGCCCAGTGTGCTCAAGAATAAATTTCTTTCGGGTAATGACTTTTCAGATGGGTTTAATGTTTGGATGCTCTATCCTGCTTTGGGCGTTCAATATCTTCATCCTAGCGGAGTCTCGCTCTACGCTGAAATTTTGGCATTGTTTAAACTTCCAAGTTTAGCCAATGGAACTTATGCAGGTTTAGGAGCTCTTCTTTACTTTTAATTCATGAAACCGTGGATCCAAAAATTACGTCCAGGCGCTAGGTCGTTAAAGACTCAGCTTGCGATTTATTTTATTCCCGTTGCCCTCCTGCCGGCCGTAGGAGTGAGTTTCTATGCTCTACAGGCCTTTGAAAAAAGCAATCAAGAAACTTTGGCAAGAAGAGCCAGTTCAGAGCGAGAAGCTATTGTTTCTGAATTTGAGGCCAATGAAAAAGAGCTTTTGGAGCAAGCAAGAGTACACGCTCATGGCTATCCACTTATTCGATCCCTTTCTGAAAATGATCTTTTAAAAGCCAATACCTACTTAAATTCTTTCAAGAACAATCGAAAAGTCAGAGTTTACAACTCAGAAGGCAAGTTTTGGACGCGGAGAAATCGTGATGTGGTAGATTCTCAAATTCCATATATTTCCAAAGAAGGTTTGAAAAGAGTAAGAGGTTTTTCAGAGACTGTCGATCGATATTTCTCTAGCGAAGATAAAGCCATTATTACCGTAGTCCGAATTTTAATAAAGGACAAAGACAGGGTTTATGGAATTCTTGAAGAGGAATCTACTTTAGGATTTAAGGAACTTAATCAAATAAAAAACAAACGAGGGGTTGAAGTCCTATTTTTGAGCCGAGATCTTATTTCTATGGCAGGTAGTTTTGCGCTCTCAAAAGATGAGATTTCAAGAATGGCCAAAGAGGCCTTCAAAGAGCCGGAGCGAGGTCAATGGGCAGGTTCGATCACTCCGGGTTATGTGTCCGCAGGAGATACTCGATTTGCCGCCTTTCTCTATGATATGCCGGGGGTTTTCGGGAAAATGAAATATTGGGGGTATCTCGGGGTTTTTGTTTCCATGAGCGCTATGGACACGGTCACTTCTGAGCTGAAAAGGAGTTTGATCTACGTGACTCTTTTTGTGGTTCTTGCTTTTGCCACTTGGATTTTTATTTTTGCTAATCGTATTGTGGAGCCTGTCGAAAAGCTCGTTTTAGCCATGAAAAGAATTAAAAGTGGCCGAGTGGAGGAGATTCCTGCCTTAGAGTCTCCTTATGAAATCCAGTATCTCATTCATGCCTTTAATGATATGGGGCGAAATGTGATTTCAGCCAAAAAGGCGCTAGAGCAAAAAGTGGAAGAGTTAGGAAAAGCCAATCAGGAAATTAAAAATGCCCAAACCCAAATGGTTCATTCGGCTAAAATGATTTCACTAGGGCAAATCGTTGCAGGTGTGGCTCATGAGCTGAACAATCCCATTGGCTCCATCCACAGCAACATGCAATCGCTAGAAAACTATATTGAGAAAATAAGAAAACTGGTGGAAGAGTATCATGGCCTTCGCGATCAATTAACGCCAGCGGAGAGAGAGCAGTGGATCAAAAAAGAAAAGGAATTGGATATCGATTTCATATTGAATGATATCGGAGAACTTACCAAAAGTTGCATTGATGGTGCACGCAGAACTCGAGATATAGTGTTGGGTCTTAGAACCTTCTCCCGTATGGATTCTGGTGGGCTTCGGCAGGAAAATCTTCACGATGGGATTTTAAGCACTCTTAAACTTCTTGCCCCTCAGTTTAAAAATAGAATCACCGTCCATCAGGAGTTGGGTGAAATTCCTGAAGTGGAGTGTAATCTGCAACAGTTGAATCAAGTTTTTGTTAATCTTTTGTCTAATGCAGCTCAGGCGATTTCAGGCAAGGGCGATATTTGGATTCGGACTCGACTCATCCCTCGAGCGGTGCAGATAGAAATCGAAGATAACGGGGCAGGTATTTCAAAAGAAAATGTCAGTAAGATCTTTGATCCCTTCTTTACGACAAAGAAAGTGGGAGAAGGCACCGGTTTGGGACTGAGTATCGCTTATGGTCTCGTTCAGAAACACCAAGGGCAGATCGCAGTGGAAAGTGTACTTGGGCAGGGAACAAAGTTTATTCTGGTAATACCTCTGAGACAGTCGTTTTCAAAAGCGGGATAGCCGCTGAGGGTGGCCATTTCCTAGCTTCTTCTAAAGTGACTTCAGGAAAAAAATATTCTCTTAATCCATGAATGAATTTCAGCGTCTTAAAACCGTCCCAACTTTCGTGGGAGTGTTTAAGTATGGCTTCAGGGCTTTTTCTTTGCTTCTTTGCCGTTTCGAGAATAGTAAAAAAACCTAACTGGTCCAGGATGTTTTCCAGCCGTTCTAAATCTTTAATTTCAATCGACCCTCGAATGGTTCGAGTGATCTCTTTGCGATTAGGTGAGGATTCTAAATTTTGACTCCATTGTTCTAAAACAGCGCAGACATTTTTTGTGATTTCAAAGCAGTTAGGATGGTAAAACGTGGGGACTTGGTGATGAACCAATTTTTGCCAAATCTTTTCAGTCCCGACTCCAGTTCCAAAGGGAACACGGCGACTTTCCCTTCCTACCAATCGCACCAGCCCTTGTTCGGATTGATATAAACTTCCAGTTTTTACCGCTTTGTTCAGCAAGTAAAAATCCTCGGCAGCATTGCGTTTGGGGAAACCTCGAACCGCCGCATAGCAATGAGGCTTGATAGCGATGGTGCTTCCAAGTGATTCATGGGCGTAAGGGGAGCCGGCAAACTTTAAGCCTGCAACATAGTGTCTTAAAGAAAACTCATAAAGTCGCAAAGCCTCCATTTGTTCATAGTCACCTACATGAAGATAAGGGTGAAGAAGTACATCTGAGTCGAAGTTTGTTTCCATCGAAAAATAGTCGGGAGCGACGATGGCATCTCCATCGGTGGTGTGAATATATTTCACTGAGAGAGTTGGGGTGGTCGAGAGAGCCAAGGCGAGATCACACCCCAATTTTCTAGCTTTTCCAACCCCTTCTTTTGAGGAAAAAAGATGGGGCTCTTCATTGTGATTGAGCAGAATCAAATCCACCTGTGAATTGAGTTCGACAAGTGTCATCAGAGGAAAATCCGGAATTGGGATTTGAGGAAAGGACTTGAAGTGGTCTAGAGTCAGTTGATTGTCCGCTCTGACTTCGGGTTCCGATAGTTCGTGTCGGTTGACTACCCCAATGAGAAGAGTGGAACCCTTCACTTGAGCGGCTGCAGTTAATAGCGAGGGCAATCCCTGGTTCAGCCAACGAGACTCTCCATACAAGGGAATCACTGCACAATGAACATAAGATCTGTTTTTTTTCGGAAAGAAAGCATTTCGGTAAATGCCTCTTGGGATTTCCTGTTCTGCGAAGGTATCTAAATATTTTAGTACGGTTTTCACTTAAAAAACTTAATCAATGAAGGGCCGAACGGTGAGGAACGGATGCAATCGCATCGGCTTCAATGTCCATCCATTGGTCTAAGCGTTCTTTTATAACAGAATGAGGGAAATAAAACTCTGCGAGTCGAACAAACAGATCTTTGTGACTGCCTTCGGCCCGAGCCAGTCTACGGTAGAACTGTTTAAGATCTCCCTCAGGGAGAGCATCTGCTACTAAGTGGAGTCTTTCGCAGCCTCTGGCCTCGATCACGGAGGATACTAAGAGTCGGTCCAGAAACCTTTCTTCTCGTCCAAATCGAACCTGCTTCATCAATCGGTTGACATAAACATCCTCTTCATCTGGAGGCAAAATGAGGTTTCGCTGCGAGATCAGTTTGTAAACTTGATGAAAATGCTCTAATTCTTCACGAGCAAAAGAGATCATGGGTTCGATGATCTCCGGACGATCCGGATATCTCACCACAAACGACATTCCCACCGCCGAAGCTTTACGCTCGCAAGAGGCGTGATCCACTAGAAAAGCATCAAAATCTTTGAGTGCTGTTTCTACCCAATCAGAGGATGTTTTGATTCTTAGTTCTAACGAGGGGGTTAATGTCACCATGAAGAGGTGCTATTCAGTAACTGGACTAAAGTCAATGTTAGCATTTTCTCTTGAGAATTTGGGGAAGAGTCATTTAACATTATAGTCATGAGCCCCTTAGCCCGGTTTAAACAATTAAGAAACAACGGGTTTACTTTGATTGAGCTTCTTATGGTGGTAGCTCTCTTGGTGATTTTAGCAGCTGTCGCTATTCCCAATTTCATCGACTTTAGAAAAGACGCAAAAAACTCAAGCACTCAAGCCGCTTTAGGTATTTTGAGATCTTCTATTGTGATCGCGGCGGCTTCAATTCAGTCCAAAGAAGATCCCAGTGTTGCTTCGCCCAAGTTCCCTACTTTTGAAGAGATCCAAGCTAATCAGTTTTTGGACATCCATCCTGTGCTCAAGGGAACCAAGATCATTGATACTCCCAATGGGATTCCTAAAAACCCTTGGACTCAAGCCGCTTTGGCTGTTTCCCAGTTTAATCGTATTTTCTCTTGCCCTGGCCCCAAAGGGGCTCCTCATCCAACGGAGAAAAATCAGGGGTGGTGTTATTTAGAAAGTTCTGGAGAAATTTGGGCAAACTCCGCCTTGAATGGAGACTCTTTAACGGAAAATAATTTTTAAGGCATCTTATGAAAAATGGGATGATTTGAACTCTTTTCAGTCTCGGTTCCGATTCGACAAGCCTAGAAACTTTGGCACCTCTTTGCATTTTTTCTCTGAAATGATTGAAGAAGGAGAAAAAATGAAACCTGGATATAAATTAAAAACTCAAGAAATCATCCGTTTGATTCAAGCTCAGGATTTGAAAAAATACTGGGTGGCTGAAGTCACTGGAGTCCATAAAACAACACTGAGAAGATGGCTTAAAGGCGACATCCAGTGGGTGAAACGGTCTCATCTAGAGAGCTTAGCTCGGGTTCTCACTACCGAACCCCAAGTGATAGCCGATTATTCCCATTAACCTAAAGAGCGCTGTCCTCACACTGTGGGGACAGCTAAGTTATTAAAATCAAATAGCTAAAAAGCTTCACTTGGGTTCAAGGTGATGGATTGACACGGCGCAAGCAATTGGGTTAAATTCAAAAGCTCAATCAATTTCAAGGAGATTTAAAAGATGGCTCAGGTTCTTAAATCCTTTTGGGTGTTCAGTCTACTAGCGACACATATTCACGCATTCGATACTCAGCAGTTGGCCGGTAAGTTTCTTAATGAAAATAAGAGAATTGAGGGGAAATGGTTTGGGGGACGTAATTTTACCCCGAGTCTTTGCTCCAGAGGATTTTATTTAGGACGAGCCGAATTTACCTCTCGGTTGGACGAAATCAAAATGGATCTTTCGGGGGATAATCAGCTAGATATTTCTGCCTTTCTTTCAGATGCGTATGGTCGAGTCGAAGGAGAGTACCTAGGGGATTATTCAGGTTGTGTGAACGCTTCAGGATGGCTCGGAGCAGGAATCGAAAGTATCGCTCTGAAAGCTAAAGTAACGATGCGTGAAGATTCTCCTAACGTAGACGTGAAAGTGTATTACGCAAAGTTGGGTCGATTGAGATTGGGAAGATATTGTCCTGAGTGGCTAGAAAGATTTTTAACTGACTCTTTGAATAAAGCTCTTGTTAATATTTGGGAAACTCGGTTAGGCGATTGGTTAAATGACTACGTCACCGATTACTTCAATAGCATCAAAGATAAAAGAGGGTTATAATTTCTCCTGATATGGGAGAAAACTCACTTTCTGATTTTATTAATTTCGCCTCTAAGGGCACCAAAATCAAACTTGGGGTGCTGTTACTTTCGGCAATTCTTGTCGTTACTGGAGCTATCTTTTCAGTAGTGGCCTTGTGGAGACTTTATCGTGGGCCTGAAACTCTAGCTGCGAGAGAAGCGACTCGTGAGGTAGCTTCTCACCACACCTCCGAGGATAATTCTTCACAACCCTATGAAATTAAGGGAGTCAGTGTCGGGTTTATGGATAAAAAAGACACCCGGATGGCCTATGCTCAATTCAGTCTCTTATTTCACTGTGCTGATGAAAAGTGTAAGAGAAATTTGGCCCTCAATCGAGCTAAAGTTCTGGACACTATTTTTGAAGTGAGTAGTGAATTTTACATTGAAGATTTTACTCAGTCGGATGCCAATAAAGGGTTTTCTGAATTTAAATCTAAATTAACTTCCCAATTACAAACCAAGTTTGCTTCATTAGCTCCCAAAGGGATAATGATTCAAGATTGGTTCTTGAACTGACAAAATTCGTCACCGGTGTTTCTTTCCTTTTCGCGTGTTAAGAGACAAAACTGCTGTTTAGGCACGGTACCTTTGATGGCATGCCATTGCATAGAGGGGTGAGGTTTTGCCTGTTGGTATGGCAAAGTTTCATGAAGGTTTGGTTTTAAGGTGCAGTCCACCATGGTTCGTTGTCTTTTAACAGTTTTGGTGTTCCTGTTTTTCACGGGATGTGGAAAAAATGACCTTGGAGTTTATGGAACAAGACCCGGGTTTTCGAATAGCCCGATCACTCAAGCACCACCACCCAGGGCTCCAATGTATCCGCCCCAAAATAATGTTCCGCCTCCGATGTTTAATCCTCAGGTCCCTCAAGCGATGCCACCTCAGTTTTATCCTTGGATGCCGATGTACAATTTCTTCATTCAACATCCGCCGATCCAATATGTTTGGTTTAATATTTGGAGTCGCTGGCAGATCTACGCGGCTTCTTACGGTTGCGGAGTCTATAATTTCCCCATTTTTTGGAATCTCTATTTCCCGACAATCTGGAATTACGGTCCCTACGTGCAGTTATTTCAGTTCATGAGCACGAACTTCTATTCCTGGATGGGACCTGGGGTGGCGTTACCTCAAACTGCTAATGCTAATTTTTTCTGGGGTAATTACTTAGGCACACCGATTGGTGGATTTGGTTTCGGCGGAATGGGCGGCTGGTAATCACGAGCCCTACTAAGTTTGATCGAGCAACCCCTCACTTGAACAAAACGATAGACAGGCGTCCCTCCGTCAAGGTTATGACACTTCTTTCGAGCCTCTGACACTTCAATCAATCGAGTTCTTCCTAAAATTGTTATTTGCTATGGCACTTTCGTTGCACTGGAGTGCCATGTCACATCAAAATTTAGGGGGATCGTATGGCCGAAGCTACTGCCGAAAAAAAATCCGCTGAGTCAAAAAAGACTGAGGACAAATCCACAGCAAACTCGAAAGAAAAGGCGAAATTATCTGTAGTGCCTAATTCAGAGGGTGACGCGGTAAGTAAACCAAAGAAGGATTTTCTAGGTATTTCCACTTTGGCGGTATCAGTGGCGAATGTAGGAATGCTGGTAGCTATGGGTTGGATCGTCAACAAAATGGCTGCCCAAGTGAAAGAGCTTCAGACTAAAACAACGGCATTGATTGAAGTTTCAAATTCAGAAGAAAAAGAGCGCACTGAAGCAAAAGAAAAAAGAAAAAAACTTGAAGCCAAACTGATTGGAAAAGATCTTGTCACTCCACCGCAAGGGACTCTCTACCCGTTGGATAGCTTTTTAGTGAATATTTCAAGTGATCAAGGAGCTAAATTCCTTCAAACTCAATTAGAACTCGAACTCAGTGATCCTTCCGTTGAGGAAGAAGTTACCAAAAAGCGAGCTGCCATCCGAGATGCGATTATTGTTTTACTTTCTAGCAAAAGCTACAAAGAGTTGAAAGAGCCTAATGGAATTAAGAACTTAAGAAATGAGGTTCAAAAGGCTGTTAACAGTCTTTTAACCACGGGCTCAATCAAAGAAGTCTTTTTTACTCAATTCCACTTCAATTAAGGGAAATTTTTATGGCTGAAGTTCTCTCACAAAATGAGATTGATGCTCTACTGACCGCAGTGACTGATGGAAAAGTTGAGGCTGTAGGCTCACCAACAGTGGAAGCTACTCCCGAGGACGTTTCAAAGAAATATCCTCGTTATGATCTCACCTCTCAAGAGCGAATGACCAAAGGAAAATTGGTTGCTCTAAAAGGCATCCACGAGCGCTTTGCCAATAACTTTCGAATGAGCTTGGGGCAAAGCTTGAAAAAGAATGTCTCAGTCAAAATCATTAAGAGTGAGGTAGTGAAATTTAGCGATTATCTTACTTCGCTAAGTCGGCCACTGAATTTGTCGAACTACGAATGTGAATCGCTTAAAGCCCATATGCTAATCGTAAGTCGTTCCACCTTTGGTTATGCAGCCGTTGATGCCTATTACGGTGGATCAGAAAGGCCATTTACGAAAACAGTCCAGCCTGAAAATTTCACATCGATTGAATCCGAAGTGATTAAAAAGTTTGTGTTAATGGCCATGAAAGATTTGGAACAAGCCTGGAGCTTCAATTATCCATTGAAGTTGACCTATCGAAGGGCAGAAAATAATCCGCAATTCATTGAAACTATTCAACCCAATGAGCAAGTCTCTATCGTCAACTGCGAAGTTGAAATCGATAATTTAAAAGGAAATTTTGATCTTGTGGTTCAGATTCATCCGTTAGATGCCATTCAGCATGCTTTAAGTGTGAATATCACTGGACAGATCCCAGGGGAAGAAAATGTATGGAGCGAACACTGGCTTAAGGAGTTGATGGAAATGGAGTTTGAGGTCAGAGGAATCCTGGGCCAGACCGAGAAAACGTTAAAACAAATTCGTCAGCTTAAAGTGGGCGATGTTCTTGTGTTAGGACAAGATGCCGTTTCTCCCATCTCTTTAACCGTTCAGGATGTTTCTAAGTTTCGAGGGATGATGGGAGTGTTTAGAGGAAATAATGCTGTTCGATTAACCAAAGATTTATCCAAAGAAAAACAGGAGTCTACCGATGGCAAATGAAAGCGCAAAACCAAAACAGGAGCAACCGAACCAAGCCGAAGCAAACGTTCCTCAACCCGAGTTGAAGCTTCACGTGAACCCTGGTTCCAATGAGGATCCCCATTCTTTAGAGCTTATTTTAGATATCCCGCTAAAAGTGAGTGTGGAGTTAGGCAGAACTAAAATACTCGTTCAAGACTTGCTTAAGCTTCATAAGGGAAGCGTGATTGAATTGAGCAAATTAGCTGGAGAGCCCTTAGAGGTTCTAGTGAATGATAAAGTCGTGGCCAAAGGGGAAGTTATTGTCGTGAACGAAAAGTTTGGTATTCGGCTGACAGATATTGTGAGTCATGCCCAAAGGATTCGACAGTTAGGAGAAACAGCGTGAGGTATTTGAGTTTACTTTTGTTGGTGGCTTTGCCCGGTTTCGGTTTTGAGATCTCTTCTGTCAAAGTAGGAGGAGACAAAGAGGCCTTAGTGCAACTGGTGGGAGAAGGGGGTAAACCCAGCGGTTCTTCTTTTAAAATTTCCGGAAACACAGTTGAAGTAACCCTGGGGAACTCTTATTTGAAATCGGTTCATCAAGGGAAGTTGGATGTCAGTTCCCCCCATGCTCTTATTCATCGTGTCAGTGTTTACGAGGCCGCTAATAAACAAGCCAAAGCCCTCGTGGTGATCAATGGATCATTAGAAGGTCTCAAAAACCGATTAGCTATTTCTGAAAATGAAACGGGGGTCAGTTTAAAAGTAGAATATCCGAAAGTGGGAAATTCTACTCTCGAGCTTCTTAAAGAGGAGCAATTGCCACTCAATGACACTGGCCCTTCAGTGAAAAAAGAAAATAAGGAATTTCATTGGGTGCAAATCGGTCTCTTTCTCGCAGTGGTAGTGGGAGCTGGGGCCTCGACCTTCTTTTTCGTGAAATATGCTAAGGCCAAGGGATCCTGGGGCGGAAGTCGAAAATATCTCGTAGAACAATTGAGTTACATTCCAGTCGGAGGTACCAAAAGTGGAGTTGCCTTAGTCAAAGTCGGTTCGGAGTTCGTTCTCCTGGGCGTCACTCCAAATCAAGTCTCCTTTCTTTCAAATCTTCCAAAACTAGCTCAGCAATATGAAGAAGAAAATCTTTTCGAGAAATCAACCTTTAATGAAGCTGTTAAAGAACAAATGAAAGCAAAGAATTTTAACGTATGAACTTTTTATCAATAGCCCTCAAACTGTTTTCGACGATTGCGTATTCAGCCCCTAAGTCGGACGGGGGGATGTTACCTCCTCTGCAGCTTTCCATGGGAGCAGCTAATAATCCGGAGCAAGTGGCTGTTGTTCTAAAGATCGTCGCTATGCTGACGATTCTTTCTTTAGCTCCCTCCTTGTTGATCATGATGACTTCGTTTGTGAGGATAGTCATCGTTCTATCGTTCCTCCGACAAGCTATTGGAACCCAGGTTCTTCCTCCCAACCAATTGATTATCGGGCTCGCTCTGTTTTTGACTTCTTTTATCATGGCCCCCGTTTGGAAAGGGATTCATCAAGAGGCTTTGGTCCCTTATCTTGATAACAAAATAAGTCAGGCAGATGCTTTAACCTACACCGAAGGCGCCATCAGAAAATTCATGTTCAAGCAGACACGGGATAAAGATCTCGGATTGTTTGTAAAACTATCCAATATGCCCATGCCCACCAAACGGGCAGATGTTCCCACCTATTTGTTGATCCCTGCGTTTATGATCTCCGAATTAAAAACAGCTTTTCTGATCGGGTTTATGATCTACATTCCTTTTCTGGTTTTAGACATGGTGGTGGCAAGTGTCCTCATGGCGATGGGCATGATGATGTTACCGCCAGTCGTCATTTCACTACCATTTAAATTGATTCTATTTGTTTTAGTGGATGGTTGGCAGCTTATCATTGGTTCGTTAGTCAAAAGCTTTGGGTAATTTATGCAAACAGAACAAATTTTAGACATCACAAGGCAAGCGATGAGAGTTGCGGTTTTATTATCTGCTCCGCTTTTGCTGTTTGGTCTTGTCGTCGGGGTTGTGATGAATGTCCTCCAAGCAGTCACTCAGATTACGGAAACAACCTTAGCGGTCGTCCCAAAAATGGCCGCCATGTTATTAGCTTTGATTATTTTTTCCCCCTGGATGCTCGATTTGCTGATGGATTTCACCACTCAGCTTTTTGAAAGCATTCCCAGCATGATTCGATAAAATCCATGACAGCACTTTATCCAAATAATTGGATGTCATATTTAGGTGTGTTCACAGTATTTATTCGTGTTCTGGGCTTTTTTCTTTTAGTTCCAGGTTTCTCTCACAAGACTATCCCGATAAATGTTAGGGTCCTTCTTTGTTTGGCATTGTCGTTGGCTTTTTTCCCCATCGTAAAAACTTCCATCGGGGATTTTCCAAACACTTGGGGTGAGATTTTTTTATTGGCCTTGAAAGAGTCCGGAGTCGGACTTTTGATGGGTTTTATTTGTTATTTAACTTATGAAGCGATTCATCTTGGGGCTCAGATAGTGGGTTATCAAATGGGTTTTGGTACCGCGGGATTGATTGATCCTCAAAATCAAAGCAATGAATCCCTCTTGGTTCCTCTTCACAGCTGGCTAGCGCTTTTAGTGATGTTTACCACTGACCTCCATCACCATTTATTAAAATTGTTTTTAATGAGTTATGTGGCGACACAAAAGCTACAAGTTTCGGGCTTTACCCACCAAGATACCTACCGGTTGATCACTCAGGTTTCTGGAAATTTATTTGTTTTAGCGATTCAAATGGGAGCCCCTATCACATTATTGGTTCTTTCTTGTAACGCTGTGATGGGAGTCCTTTCTCGATTGATGCCCCAGCTCAATGTGATGTTGTTTAGTTTCCCAGTTACCATCCTCTTAGGTTTTTGTGCTCTTTATTTGTTAGCTCCGGAAATTCTCGAATATATCGGCAACTTGCTAAACCTGATGGGTGAAAACTGTATTTTACTTTTGAAAACTCTTTAATTTGAACTATGGCTATTTTCGACGACTCAAATGATGAACGTACCGAAACTGCGACGCCCTATCGGCGAGAGGAGTTTCGTAAACAGGGAACTGTGGCGGTTAGCCGAGAAGTTCTGTCTGTTCTGATGATGGGGGCGGTAGCCTTTGCGATTTATGGGAGCAGTCAGTCCTTACTGAAACAGTTTTCTTCGCTTGCAGGCCAGTATTTCGGATTTTTCATGAGAGGAGAATTCGAGAAGACGCAATTGTTAGAGATGAGATGGGGCGTATTTAAGTCTTTGACCTGGATGGTAT
>OMIX01000092.1 GCA_900299195.1 Deltaproteobacteria bacterium | reverse complement strand
AAGCAGAAGACGGCATACGAGATTCCTCTACGTCTCGTGGGCTCGGAGATGTGTATAAGAGACAGATCAATGAGTTGCTTCTTGTCTTGAGAGGTCTTGGCGCTTGCAGATAACTGAACGAAACTTTTTACCACTTCCGGAGCACTCATTTGCGAAAGCTTCATTTCGTTCGTTTGAGTTTTCTTGGTGCATGAGATGCAAACAATGAGAAGAATTAATAAAATGTTTTTCATAGAAGTCTATTTTAAACGATAAGGGGGGCTTTGCGGAATGACTTTTTATTTTTTTATCCTCTTTTCGGCAGTTGGCTTTTCCTATAAACTGCGCAACCATGAAAACTACGGGAGTCATAGTCGGAGCCGGAATTATTGGAAGTGCTATCGCTTACGAACTTTCCCGCCAGGGAATCAATGACCTACATGTGATTGATCCTGATTTGGAAGGGCCCCTAAGCAGCACTGAACGCAATGCCGGCGGGGTTAGGCATCTTTGGCAGCAGCCTATTAACCGAGAATTGGCTAAGCATTCCATTTCATTATTTGAGAAATTAAAATCTGAAATTGGGTTCAACCAAACGGGGTATCTTTGGCTGTTTGGTAAGGGAGAAGAAAAGGCCGGCGAAGACATGTTGTCTCGAACTCGAAGCCACAACCTCAACTATGAAAAGCTCTCGGTTTCTGAAATCCGTTCTCGTTATCCGTTTATGGATAAAACCGATGATCTAGCTTTTGCTATCTTCGGGCCTAAGGATGGACTCATCAACTCCAACGGTTTGAAACAATATTTTCGTAATGAAGCTAAACAACGAGGGGTCTTGTTCCACGATCGCCACGTGGTGCATTCTGTAAAAGACACCCCAACCGGGGCTGAACTTTCTATTTCTACGGTCACCTCGGATGTGGCTGCCCAGGACCATTTAAAATCTCCCCAAAATCTCTTATCAAAACCCGGAACCCTTCAATGGAAAGCTGATTTTGTTATTTTAGCAGCAGGGGCTTGGTGTCGAGAGCTTCTTATTCCTTTGATCAAAAATCCTTTGATTGAACCTATTCGTCGACAAATTATCCTTTTTAAAGCTGAGAATTTCGACATGACCCCATACGGAATGGTAGTGGATACCTCTCGGGTCTATTTTCACCCCGAAGGCGGAAATATTCTAGCTGGACTAGTGTTAAAAAATGAGCGGCCTGGATTCAACTTTGATGTCGACAATGACTTTTTTGAATCCCACATTTGGCCCGCCCTCTATGAACGTTCGTCTTCCTTAGAAAGGCTGAAACCCCTAACAGGATGGGGCGGACTCTACAGTTACACTCCAGACACTTCGGGCATCTTAGGGAAAATTCCTGGAGCTAATCATTTATACGAGTGCCATAGCTTTACCGGAAGAGGAGTCATGCAAAGCTATGGCGCGGCGTTATGCATGAGCGAACTGCTCTTAAAAGGTCGATTTGAAACAATCGATGCTCAATGTCTCAGCCGAGATCGTTTTTTAAGTGGGAACGAATCAAAATTACTCCCCGAAGGACTCCATATCTAATGAGAAACCAAGCATTGCTGCACCGCTTTAATTATGCCCTCTAAGCCTTTTTTGAGATTCTGCCGATAGCTTTATATAGCTACAGGAGGAATCATGGGAAAAAAACCAGCCGAAAAAAAGGATGAATCGACAAAATTAGAAAAACCTAAAAAAGTCGAATCTAAAAAATCAAAAGTCGTAAAGAATACGAGTCCAGTCGTTGCAAAAACGGGCAGTAACGAGCCATCATGCAAAGTCGCCTCCTGCAAAAGGGAATATAGAGCCAAAGGGTACTGCGATCCCCATTACAAAAAGTGGAAGCAAGGGGCTTTTGGTGTGGCTAGATACAAAACCTGTGGAGACTTAGATTGTCGAAAGCCGATGGTGATGAACCGCCATGGGTATTGCGAAGAGCACTATCAAAATTACTACGTTAAAGGCCTGGCTGTAGCCAAAGCTGCACCCGCTGAAAAGCCGGCAGCCGAGAAAAAAGAAGCTGCGGGATAATCGATTAGAATCCAAAAGTGACAAGGGATCTTCCGAACGGGAGATCCCTTTTTCTTTTCATTCTTATTAATTTGGGTTAACTTTTCAATCCAAATGGGCCAACTGAAAGAAAAACTCCTCTCCCAATCGAAAGTCATCACTGCGGAAGTCACTCCTCCCAAAGGCGCCGGAATTAAAAAACTAGCCAAAAATGCGGAAAATCTAAAACCTTGGGTCGATGCCATTAATATTACCGACTGCCAAAGAGCTTTGGTCAAAATGTCGAGTCTTGCCGCCTCAAGAATTCTATTAGATTTAGGAATTGAACCTGTTTTTCAGCTAACCTGCCGAGACAGAAACAGAATTGCTTTACAAGCGGATCTTTTAGGCGCTTCTGCCCTTGGAATTACGAATGTTCTTTGTTTGACCGGAGATCCAGTTAAAGTGGGAGATTGCAAAGATGCAAAACCTGTCTTCGAACTGGAATCTACCAAACTTTTAAAAATGGCTAGAAAACTACAGAACGGTTTTGACGACAGTGGAATTAAAATGAATGCGCCCACCCGTTTTTTTCTGGGCTCGGCTATCAACCCCACGCTAAGAGGAAACTCTAGTCAACTTCTGAGGTTGACCCATAAAATTGAGGCTGGGGCTCAGTTTTTTCAAACCCAAGCCAATTATGATTTGGAAGATTTTAAAGCGTTTTGCATAGAAGCAAAAAAACTCAACACCAAAATCCTGGCTGGTATTTTGATCCTACACTCTCTCGAATCGGCTCAGTACATCCATGAAAACATTCCAGGGATCCAGATCCCTACTGAAATAATTGAGGAGTTCAGAGATTCAACTGATACAGAACAAACAGGAATTAACATCGCAGTCAAAAGCATGTTATCTCTGAGCCCTTACGTTGATGGGTTTCATGTGATGTCGATCCGAAAAGAAGAATTAATCGCAAAGGTTTTAGAGAACTATTATGACCACTCAGCCACTCAAAAAAACTCCACTTTATCTTAACCATCTAACGCTTAAAGCACGGATGGTCCCTTTTGCTGGATACGAAATGCCGGTTCAATACCAAGGGGTTCTTGAAGAAACTAAAAATTGCCGAACCCATGCTGGCCTTTTTGATGTGAGTCACATGGGACAATTCTCAATCCGCGGTAAAAATGCGCTTGATGAAGTTCAAAAGTTGGTCACTAATGACCTTTCAAAGCTGCAAATAGGCCAAGCTCAATACAATATTCTCTGCAACGAATTCGGGGGATCGATTGATGACCTGGTGGTCTATCGTAGGGCTGATGACTACGTTTACATTTGTGTGAATGCCTCTAATCGGGAAGTTGATAGGAAATGGTTCCAAGATAAATTGACTTCCACCGTTTCTTTTTCTGACGACAGTGACGAAACTGCCCTGATAGCCATTCAAGGACCTAAAGCGGAACCCATATTGGCAAGACTCGGGGATGGAAAAGCTATAAACTCTCTTAAGTATTACTGGGCGTTTGAAGGAGCTATTGCTGGAATTGACTCTTACATTTCACGCACTGGCTACACAGGCGAGGATGGATTTGAGCTTTATGTGAATGCCCATCAAGCATCTAAGCTTTGGGAAAGGTTACTCGAGGAAGGCAAACACGACGGCCTTGCTCCCTGCGGACTTGGGGCTCGGGACACTTTAAGGCTTGAGATGGGATACCCACTTCACGGACACGAACTTTCTTCTGAAATCACACCTCTCCAAGCAGGTCTTTCTTGGGTAGTTAAGCTTCAAAAAACAATTCCCTTCATTGGACAATCCGCTTTAACGGATGAAGCCCAAAAAGGGGCAAAACAGGTTTTACGAGGGTATCGAGTTCAAGACCGTAGAATCGCTCGCCAGGGATATGGAGTGTTTAACAGCTCTGGGCAACAAGTAGGACACATTACTAGCGGCACTCACAGCCCTCATCTTGAAGCTCCCATTGCATTAGCGCTAGTAGATAGAACCTCTGCCGATGAAGAAACGCTTTGGGTTGACATTAGAAATAATAAAATTCAAATGAATAGAACCAAACTTCCTTTCATTCCTTCTCACACAAAAAAGGCTTAAAATTTTATCAGCTCAAATGATATTTTATCGGCTGTCACTTGAGCCCTCACAAAAAAATTATCCTTAATGGGTTCCATTCTTCGTCCCCCTCCTCCGCCCGCAACAAGGTAAGTCACGTTTTCGATCTTTTCCTGTACAAAACTGTGATAGTGCCCGCCTAACCAAGCTGTAGCTTCGTAACGAGTGAGTAATTTCATCAATGAGACAGCTTCCAATTCATCAGCTAAGCGCAAGTAGGTTCTTTGTCCTGGGACCAGAGGCATGTAATGGCTTAAAACAACTTTATGAACACTATTACTATTTTTTAGTTTTGCTTCTAGCCACTGAGATTGTTCTTCACCGACAATCCCGTCTGCCGAATCTAAAACGAAGAAGTGACAATTTCCAATCACAATGTCGAAGTGGCTAGGGCCCATCAGTTCTCGCCAATGAACCCAACCATTGTCAAACACGTCGTGATTTCCCAACACATAAAGAGATTTATTTTCGAAGCCAAATTCAGAAATCTGCGACCTGAAAGCGATCAACGACTCTCTATCTCCTTTATCTACCAAATCCCCTAGAAAAATCACAAATGCGTCCCCGTGATTTTTTGCCGCCTCAAGAACGGTTCTTAGACGTTGAGTATCTGAACCCCCTAAGTGAATATCCCCCACAAAAGAAAAAGAAAAACTTCCACTGGAAACTCCCTCAATGGAAAACGAAGGAAGCGATAATGAGGCGCTGTCCTGAAACCGAAATTCAGATCCACTTTTGGCTACACATCCCCAAATGAGCGCCAAAACCCCACTCCCCCAAAAAAAGGCCCTACCTTTTTTACGAAGGTTTAAAATGAATAGAAGTATGAAATGTTTCATCGTGAATTTGGTAATGATCGAAAAACAGTTTTCGAACATGGCTTCTGAATCTATCGCTTTCAGCTTGCAGAATAGATTCACTAAGTTCCTTTTTACTATTTAATTTTTTTAGCATCGCCCGAATTTCGGTTGCATCCTCGATAGTTTTGGCGCCTGTAGGATCGACTCGATAAACGGCCGACTTTGTAGATTCATTAAAAAACAAAATAATAGCACTTAAAGCGAGTCGATTATATTCAGAAAGATGGTGCGAATCGACTTTCCCCATAGAAATCACATCCATTCTCTTCACTAAAGATTGCCATTTTTTTAATCTCTGAATAGCTAGCATGCTACTGAACAGCATTTTATTTGTCTTAAAGGAAAATATAGTGTCCTTAAGCGCAGTATCCAGTAACTGATCATGAGTGTGATTTCTTGGGTTTTTAATAATATCACCCATATCACCCCAAGCCACTTCACTGAAATATTGATCCACACTCACTTCCCAAAAAGCATGAACAAACTTAGCCCTTCCTTCTAATTGAGAAATGTTTTGGTAAGGCACAAAGTAATTATGGGAAACTGTATCGGCCGCTAAATGGGATAGATATCCGTATACAAAAGCTCTCTCACTTGGAGTTTTAGCGTGCGATAAAAGTCCAAGCCCCACATCGAAATTGTGACAGTTATAGAGATATTCCACATAGGCTTTGCCTATCGTGATATCTGCTGCAATGCAGCCATATAGAAAATCTAACCGAAATTCCTGGATCAATTGAGAGATAGATGGGGGGAGAAGATTGAGAAACGAAAATATTTCCTTGGCATAGAATAAATGAGTAGCGGGCGCCCATGCCAAAGCCTTAGTGCACGAGAAAAAACAGACAAAAAGGCAGACGAATCTTTTCATCGAGCCATGATAACTCTTTTTTTAACTTTTCTTCAACTTTTGTTGCCGGATGGCCAACCGTTTTTTATGATGCCTCAGCAATGACAGACAATACTGAAACTATGATGGGAGAATACATGGCTCTGTGGGAAGAACATGGAATTGAAGTTGGGTCATCACCTCGACGTAAAAAGTCATCCAAAACAAAAAACACTAAAACAGAAACTCCCAAGCTCAACTCTCTGTCCGATGTGGCTCAATGGCTAGGCGACTGCAAACGTTGCGGGCTCTGCAAAGAGCGAAATAAAATTGTGTTTGGAAGCGGTAACCCCAAAACTAAGATTATGTTCATTGGAGAAGGACCCGGAGCTGAAGAGGATAAAACTGGACTTCCTTTTGTCGGACGCGCAGGAGCCCTTCTGACTAAGATTATTGAAGCGATGTCGCTCAACCGAGATGAGGTTTACATTGCTAATATCGTAAAGTGCCGTCCGCCTAGCAATCGTGTCCCCACACCTGAAGAAATTGAATCGTGCTTGCCTTTTTTAAAAGCTCAAATCGAGGTGGTTCGCCCTAAAATGATCGTCGCCCTCGGTTTAACGGCAGCCAGTACTCTAACTGGCCAAGATTCCGCTATGAGTTTGCTCCGCGGCAGATTTCACACTTTGGCTTGGGATGACTCGGTTCCTTTAATGGCTACTTATCACCCTGCTTATCTTTTACGAAACCCCTCAGCTAAGAAAATTGTCTGGGATGACATGAAATTAGTTTTAAAAAAGATGAAGGCTAATCAATAGTGAAGAAACACCTCGCTTTATTTTTTTTAACTCTCACTTTAAAGCTGATCGGAACATCTGAGGTTCCTGTCATAAAAATCTCAGACACGATTAATCCGGGCTCGGCCGATTTTATTTTAAGTGAAATAGAAACTGCCAATGGGAACGGATCTCCCTTCGCAATTATTCAACTTAACACGCCAGGAGGGCTTCTCACTTCAACCCGACAGATCATTCAAGGGATTCTGAATAGTAAGATTCCCATTGTGGTTTGGATCGGTCCCCGGGGTTCGCAGGCTGGAAGTGCGGGAGCCTTAATTACGTTTGCTGCTGACATTGCTGTTATGGCAACCGGATCCAATATTGGGGCAGCCCACCCCGTCCAAGGGGGCGGAGAGGGAATGGACAAAACTCTCAGCGATAAAATCACCAATGACACAGCGGCTTTTGCTGAAGGGCTGGCTAAAGCTAAGGGTAGAAATGTAGAATGGGCCAAACTATCGGTCACGGAGAGCAAATCGGTCACTGCCGAAGAAGCGTTAAAACTAAAAGTGGTCGATTTTTTAGCTGACGACCTAGCCTCGTTAGAACGGCAATTGAGAAACCGAAAACTCAATACGGTAAAAAATAATATTTCTCAGCTTCCTGAGACTGAAATAAGTCTGAAAGAACGCTTTCCGACGCTTAAACATCAAGTGGTTTCTTTTTTTGCTAACCCAACACTCGCGTATTTAATCTTAAGTATAGGAGGGCTCTGCCTCTGGATCGAACTTTCCCATCCTGGGCTCATTTTACCAGGAGTGCTTGGGGGAATTTGTGTTTTAATCAGCCTAGTCTCTTTTCAAATGCTGCCTATTCGACTGGGTGCTTTGGGAATGATTCTATTTGGGATTGTTTTACTGATCGCTGAGCTCTATATCACTTCTTACGGTGTTCTTGGGATTGGAGGCATCATGGCTTTTGTTTTAGGGTCTTTGTACCTGATGGACACCAATGTTCCCGAGTTTCAAATTTCCACAAGCTTAATTTTTCCAGTCGCTCTTTGTTTTTCGATCGCAATCACTATTTTAAGCTATTTAATCTGGAAGTCGCGTAATCTTAAACTCTCTGAAAACTACTTGGGCCTAGTGGGGCTTGAAGCCGAAGCGAACGCGGAAATCACTGAATCTACTGGAAACGTATTTGTTCAAGGAGAGCTTTGGAAGGCTCGAAGCCAATCGGCCGAAATCATCAAACGGGGTGAAAAAGTTTTAGTGAAAGAAATTCGCGGATTAGTTTTGATCGTTACAAAAAAAGGAGTGTAATCCATGTTTAGCTTTGCTCTCATTATTTTAGTGTTTTTTGGTGGGATCTTAATGTCTTCAATTAAAGTTCTCCAGGAATATGAACGAGGGGTCATTTTTAGGTTGGGCCGTTTGGTCGGAGCTAAAGGCCCTGGTTTAGTTTTACTCTTACCTGGAATTGATCGCATGGTGAAGGTTGGGCAAAGGGTTATCACTACAGATATTCCACCTCAGGATGTGGTGACTAAAGATAACGTGTCTATCATTGTGAACGCCGTTCTTTTGTTTAGAGTAGTAGACCCAGTTAAGGCTATTTTGAATGTTGAAAGTTACTTAGAAAGCACCTTCCAATACGCTCAAACAACTCTAAGATCCGTTTTAGGCTCTGCAGAACTGGACGTAGTGCTTAGTGAAAGAGAAAACCTCAACAAAAAAGTTCAAGAAATTTTAGACCTTCATACGGAGCCATGGGGAGTCAAGGTTTCTGCGGTGGAAATTAAACAG
The DNA here is from genome assembly GCA_900299195.1 of Deltaproteobacteria bacterium. GTDB lineage: Bacteria > Bdellovibrionota > FAC87 > UBA2466 > UBA2466 > UBA2466. The sequence goes on along the minus strand of OMIX01000092.1, from coordinate 10,523 downwards.
GTGGATTTACCCAAAGAAATGCAAAGAGCCATGGCAACTCAGGCTGAAGCCGAACGACAACGCAGAGCTAAAGTGATCGCAGCAGAAGGAGAGTTTCAAGCCGCTGAAAAGTTGGTTGAGGCTGCAAAATCCATTGAAGCCCATCCCTCGGCTCTTCAATTGCGCTATTTGCAAACACTTCAAGAGGTCGCTAGCGAGAACAATTCCACAACTATTTTCCCAGTTCCTATCGATCTCTTCAGACCTTTTTTGGAGCGGAAATAGCCTAGAACTTATCTCCGAGTCCCCATTTAGGGGAACTCTGATAAATTTGAAGTGCCTTAGTTAATTGAGCTTCGAGCGCTTGCTTGCGACTTTCGCTAGCAGGATGGGTCGATAAAAACTCAGGTGGATTAGCTCCACCCGTTTTTGAAAACCGGTCCCAAAACTTGGGGGCTTCCCTAGGATCGTATCCAGCTCTAGCCATGTAAATCAAACCTATTTCATCCGCTTCAGATTCATTAGCTCGACTAAAGGGGAGAACGGCTCCCACATTAGCCCCCACACCTAAAGCCGCCATAAGAAGTCTTTTCTGAGTTGAATCCTCTCCTCCCATAATTTGGGAGGCAGCTATTAACCCCAATTGGGTCCCAAGCGCAATGGTCATCCGTTGACCACCGTGCCTAGCCGTGGCGTGGGCCACCTCATGACCTATCACCGCCGCTAAAGCAGCTTCATTTTGTGCTATTTTAAGAATACCCGTGTAGACCGCCACTTTTCCTCCGGGCAAACAAAAGGCATTTGCCTGGTGAGAATCGATAAGCCGAAACTCCCATTGGAAATCAGGTCGATTGGCTGCGAGTGCAATTCGTTTTCCCAGCCTTTGTACAATAGAATTCCAGGCCACGTTGCTAGAAGGCTTTTCTTTAGAAAGGATTTGTTGATACGCAGAAGCCCCCATTGAAGCCTCTTCCGATTCACTCGTAATAATAAAGGCCCGGCGACCTGTTTCTGGAGTGGTCACACACCCTACGACTAACCCTAGAATGACTACTAAATACTTTCTCATGTTTTGGTTATAGCTCTAAGCTTTCCTTAGTCCACTAAAAATTAACATTCTCTTTTGTGTCGTCACTCCTTTGTTGCTTCATTTTAGTTTCCTTGAAGCTACTCAATGGAGACTGGCTCTAATTTTGAAGGTTGCCGTTTTTATTCTCTCGGTCTAATTTCTATAACTATGCAAAACAACATGAAATGGTTCCTTTTAGTCGCCCTTCTGATTCCTTGTTGGGTCATTGGAGTTCAATACGAAATAGATTTGGTGGTTCTTCATGAAACAGCCAAGTTTCTCATTCACGATTTCACCCGCGTTTACGCCCAGAATGGGAACTTGGGTCGATATTTTTACGGCCCCTTCTCTTTGGTTTTAATTAAACCCCTAGGGTTCCTAAGCTTTTCTTTCGTAAAATATTTTTGGCTTTGTCTCCAGACTGTTTGTTATTTTTTCTTCTGGAATATTCTTAATCGACTGTTTCCCGTTTTACGGGATAAAAAATATTTTTGGGGCTGGTTTCTCGTTTGGATAGTCTCGATCAATCCCATTCATAACAATTATCAAAGCAACAATATACAGTTGATGTTGGCAACACTCATGCTTTGGGCTGAGTTGTGGGCCCAAAATCCTTCCGACACCAAACAAACGCTAGGTGGCGTTTTAATGACACTTGCCGCTGGTATTAAAGTATTCCCTGCTTTTTTAGTCGTTTATTACTTTCTAGCTAAATCCAGAGCTACCCAAAAAGGAATTCTATTAGGGACACTCATGGTAGTCATAAGTCCATTTCTGTTTTTAGGACTCAACAAATCTCTATTTCTGTATCAAGGTTTTTTTTCAAATTTGACTACCTATTCCGCAGAAAACAGTTTAACTCGAACCAATGACATCCTTTGCTTGCCCTCACTACTGGCAAGATTCCAAGTATCATCCACGGTTAACCATTTGATCATTTTATCTATCTCAGCTCTGTTTTTCATTTGGGTTTTAGTCTCCAAACGCAGTCCTAAGTTTGCTATGCGCGAGCCCTACTTTTGGAGCCTGGCCTGGGCTTTAAGTGTCTTTTTAAATCCTAGCACCCGACCTCATTATTTTATTTTCTATGTCCCAGCTTTTTGTTCTTTTGTGAATTACTGTTCTATTCGTGCAAACGATCACTTTGTTAAGATGATGATAGGGATCTCAACGCTGCTCATCGCATTTACTGCGGAAGGAGTAGTAGGAAAAAATTGGAATGAATGGTTTGAGGCCAACAGTCTTCCCACTTATGGAATGGCGTTTTTATGTTTTTCAATGATTTGGATGATCCACAGAAATCCCGCAAGAAGTGCGACTTAATGTCTTCCCCGATGCCTTCTTCGACCACGACTGTGGTGTCTGTAGCTTTTATGCCTTGATGACTTTCGGTGTGATTTACTAATTCGGTAAGAACTTTGATCCGACTGTTTAGGAGAAGAAGACCTAAAGGAAAATTTTGAACCGAAAAACGGAATCGACCGAGTGACACTGCTAATCTGCTGTGTGATTTTTCTACCAAACCACCCCTTTTTGTAAGCAGAAAAACCCCCGTAACATAAACCAGCAATCAACGCGATAGGTATTATTTTCCGAAACAATTGCTTTATTTTCCAAATCAAATCAGACATTATCTCCTCGCTCTCAGATCACACCCTCAAGCCCACGGACAAAGGGCGGCCGAAAGGGGAATTACGCAACTCTTGTGCCCATCTTGATCTTTCCTTCCAAAACCAATAATAAACACCCATTTTCAAAGACTTCCCTAGTATTTGGGTAATTTGTTCTTCGATAAAACAACTGTTTAATTGTTAGACAGGCTGACTATTTTCGTTTTTTTACAACGAGGAAAGACGCGGATTCGTTTAAGCGACAGAACCAACATAATTCCTTCACAGAGTTTTGCTACATTCAAGTTGTATTGGGAGGTAGAGTTGCGGACAATGGATCCGATTTGCGGTTTGTAACTGAATTATTTAGCCACCTCAATTATGGAGGCATGTATTATGAAAACATCTAGGATATGGCTGTTCCTCTTTACTTTTTTATCGACTGGAATCGCTTATTCAAGCTGTAATTTTCTTTCCACCTGCAAATATGTCCACAGAAATGACTCGTGTGGTGAACAACATGGAACTTGCTCCGGAGTTCCTAAGGCAGATGTACCGGGGGCGTGGAAGTGTTGTCTTAAGTCTAGTGGCGAAAACAACACAAATGGTGGTGGCTCGAGCGGTGACGCCCCAGGAACTGGAGGGTGCCCTACGGGTTCCACATGTGGTACTACTAAACACCACATCCACTTTAGGGGAAACTCAAGCCAGCCGGTTCCGTAAAGGTAATTATCCTCGGCCATTGTTACGGTGCAAAAGTGGGTTTGCTCTTAGAAGGGGGAGTCTTAGTTTAGAGAAAAGGGGCACAATCATAAAGTGTCGTTTTTTTCATCCTATCTCCATTTTTCCTTCACAATTGTTTAGTAACCTGACAGTAGGATTCCATTGGGGGTGCCTTTGAGATTTCCCACAATAAAAACGTGTCTCAACTATCTGGGTGTCATTGCGTTTGTTTCCTCTTGCCTTACAAACACCGCAATGAGTATCAGCCCTGAGGCCAAGCTCTACCAAAGCCTATCGCAACTCTCAGTCAGTGCGGAAAAAGAACCCTCCATGGGAGCCATCCGTTCAGATAAAAACCAAACTGATATTCGCAGTGTGTTTCAAGGCCCCGATGGAAAAGAAACGGTAATCAACATTTGGAGTCCACGAGTTCATCCCTTCAAGGAACCTCCCTCCTACGCAAAAATCCGTCCTTGTCTTTTTGGAGAATATTTTGAGACCACAATCGGAGTCAGAGATATCACAAAATCCCATATTCTAAGGCAGTCTGGAAGAGAGCAAAAATACCCGAATGCTTTTGAATGGAATGGCAAGGAACTTTCCTTAAACCTATTAACCCCTCCCAGTTCGCCTCCTCAAGAGGTCGAATTCCTTGGAAAGGTGTTTGAGTTTGAAAAGACAGGGGCCTGCAATTATCACCCTCGAGAAAAACTTGAGTCCGAGGATGCCCGAATCTATTTTTTTAAACATTTAGAGATTGCCAGAAAAGCCAACGCCACCGATATCATTTTTCCTAAAACGACCTTTAGCTTTATCAACAGCCGAGCCGTCCAACATCTTTCGTTCGATTATGAACTCCCCATCAACTCATTGTCGGATATGCGTTTGGAGTTTAATGGCTCCACGTTTCTATTTCCCCCCAATCATGGGGGGGTTATTTTTCACAAAAGTCAGCGAGTAGTTTTTTCTGGAGCGATTCTGGAATGGGCAAAACCAGGGACTGAAAAAAGTCCGGAATATTCGGGTCCCATAGTTCATGGCATTTATTCCCCTCGCGATAATAACTCTGACTTATGGTTCGAAAACATGACATTAAGGCGCGTTCCAGGCTGGGGATTTTATTTTGATTCGACACGGGGAGTTCTGATTTCAGATTCTAAGATATCCAGTGTTTCAGGAGACACCATTCCTGCTACCAGAGAAGGGGCCATTCACGGCAACAACGTTCAAAACATTATTATCAGGAACAATGTTTTTTCGAACTTAGGCAAAAACGCAATCGACTTACATGGGCAATATGCCCAAGTTACCACTCCGGTTTTTTCACCCAAAAACGCATCGCTTGAGGCTGGTTTTTCTAACTGTGTCGGAATGGGGTCCTATTGGCGCCCCTATTCCGCAGGGGAAACTTTAGCGTTTTTTAATAGCAAAATGGATTTTCAAGGTGAGATTAAATTGAGAACAGTGGAGACCTTTTCTTCAGCCGATCCCTCAATGCCTGAGTACTGTAAAGGTTTTTCTCATTGCAGTCGGGTCTGTTTTGGCGCTCATCCTGAGTTCAAACCCGAGCAGTTTGGCTTTACCACTAGTGTTTCCCAAAACTCTGCCCTGTTTATCATCCACGGGAATACTCTCAGTCAGATTCAAGGTCGGGGAATTCAGATTCAGGGAAGCAATGGGGTTATCTCTGAAAATATCATATCTCAATCGGAAGGGCCTGGAATTGAGCTAGGAGCTAACCTAGCAGAGCAGATGCAGGGACCGGGAGCTTTCAATATTCTTCTAAAAAATAACGAACTCCAACGAGTAGCCATTGGCCCAAACTTTCTTAGCCCCAGTGAACCTCTTTTTGGAGGAATCGCTATGGGAGCCCTGCGAAAAGAGCTAGATGGAAGAAAAACCTTTCTAAAAAACCCTTTAGTTCAAAACATTCGCATTGAAGGGACTCGGTCCTCGGTCGAAGATGCCGGTTCTGTGGCCTTACAAATAGCGTCGTCTCACAACATAGATGTCCGTTCCTTAAGTGTCGGAGCCGCAGGACTCATGCGCAACCTAAGCTCCGGTTCCCTTGCTGGGGGTCCCGCCGAAGGCTCTGTTCTCCTCACTTACTGTTCTAAGGTCGACCTTGCCGGGCTTACGACTCCTCCACTTCTCGACAACTCAGATTCCAGAAACAGAACTATCGTGATCGATGGACAGCACGTCGCTCATCTGCGAGTTCCCTTAATCACAAAATCAGTTTTTAAAAAAACAGCCCATACTCGGTGGAATCTTACATTCCGAAGCTATTTCAAGGAAAATCTAACTCAAAAACAGGAAGCTATCGAATTTGTTTTGGAGTCCCCAGCGCTATCGACTTACTTAAAAAATCCACCGGTCGCAGCTTTTACTATATTGACTCCCAAAGTGGGCGACAAAGAGATTCCACAGCTTGGTAGAGTAGTCCCGCTTAACACTACAAGTACCCGATGGACGTTATCAATGGACCACTCTCTCCAATCTCCCAATCGGATACAACTCCGTCCGACCCTAAAGAAAAGCCCCTACGATCTATTCTTGTCGTTTGATTCTATCCTCATGACACCTAAAAAAACAGCTCCCATGCCATTCGAAAGTTGAAACTTATCCCTTACACAGCTAAAATTTCTTCTTTAAGGAGAGGACTTTTATGGCTGAGAATTTGTTTACCGATTATCCTGAACGCGTCCAGCAACTCAAACAGTATTGTGATTTAGCCGAGCTTTCTACCCCTCTTGAAGAAGCTTTTGGTGAAAAGAACTTTTTTAAATCTTCTGCAGAAGCGATGGATTTCTATTATGGTGTTTTAGAAGAATTAGGAAAGCTAGCGGCAACGGTGATTAGACCACAAGCTACCAAAATAGATTCTACCGGAGCCCATTTTAATCAAGGCGAAGTGACTTTACCTGCCGAGCTTGAAAATAATATCAATCGCCTTAAGGAATTGGGCGTTTTTAGTGGCCCAGCTAGCCCAAAAAACAATGGATTCAACTTGCCTCAAGCGGTCCAGGCGATGGCGTTAGAAATTTTAGCTCATGCCTGTCCGAACACCGCTTTAACAGTAGCCTGTTACTCGATGGTACCTTTTGTTGAAACTTGGGGAACTGAAGAACAAAAACAAAGAATACTCCCCAAGTTGATCTCCTTGGAATGGAAAAGCTCGATGGCTCTGACTGAACCCAACGCAGGGTCGGATCTCGGAAAACTAAGAACATCGGCTAAAAGAGAGGGAGATCAATACATTATCAATGGAAGCAAAATATTTATTACCGGAGGTTCCGGAGACGTTACCTTTGCGCTTGTCCGAACAGCTCCAGAGAGTAAGGGTCTAGAAGGACTTTCAGTTCTCATCGTACCTCGAAAAATCGATGGCAGAGATAATTATCGGGTTACCAAAATTGAAGATAAAATCTGTCTGCACGCATCCCCTACTTGCGAGATTGTCTTTGAAAATTCGGTTGGGGAACTTCTCGGCCCTGAAGGCCAAGGTTTCAAAGTAATGTTGGATCTCATGAATGATGCCCGACTCGCAATGGCCGCTTTGGCTACAGGCATTGCTGCTTCAGCGCTGGAAGAGTCAAAAAAATATGCTTCTCAAAGAGTCACGATGGGAAAACCCATTATCCAGCATCCCATGATTGCTGACATGATCTATGAAATGGAATTAGAAATTTCCGCCATGCGAGCGATGGTAAATGAAGCCTCCATGTCGTTTGATTGGATGCGAGTTTACAAAAACAAAGAGGACCAAAAACAATTTCTCAAGTGGAGAAAACGATATCGACGTCTCACTCCCCTGTGCAAATATTATTGTTGTGAGAAAGCTATTTTAATAGCTCGTAACGCTGTGCAAATTCTTGGAGGTTATGGGGTTTGCAAAGATTACCCCGTTGAGAGACTCTTAAGAGAAACGATCATTTACCCTATCTATGAAGGAACATCTCAAATCCAATCATTAATGGTCCTGAAGGATACGTTAAAAGATGTCGCTAGCCAGTCTGCTGGTTTTCTTGGCTCTTTAGCCGGAGCTTGGGCTGAATCCAAGGTGGCGCTAGACCCGGTGAAATCGAACCTACTCAAGGCTAGAAATGAACTCAACATCGCTATCAAATCAATCTTAATGAGCATTATTAAAGATAAATTCAAAAGCGATATTGATGCTCTAAAAAACAGTAATATCCAACAATTTTTAAAAGAATATTCACTTAATCTTCTCACCACAAAAACGGATCTAACCTATCCGTTTCTGGTCGCAGAAAGATTTTCCAAAATCACTTGTGATTATTACGCACTCAAATGCCTTAGTGATAGGCTTCCGCAGGGGGATAAAAAAAGGGAAACTCTTATTTTAGATTACGCTGAAATGGTACTTCCCAGAATGAAAATGGAAAATGAGTACATGAGCCATCGTTCTTCGTCCGTGTTAAATTACATGAAGCGTCAAGATCATTAAGTCTTTTACCTAGATTCCCTAAAGACCGGCTGCTATATTCGGCCCCATGATTTGGATAGCTTTTTCGTTACTGGCCGTTCTTACCGTGGTTGGACTTTTTTTGTTTTTACATCGGTCGAATCAAACCCACTTACAACAGGGATTTCGTCTTCTCCAAGAAACGGTAGAGGGTTTTCAGAGAACCTTGTTACACTCACAAAAAGAGTTTGAGAATACCTATGAGCAAAGAAACTCATCTCTAAGATTAGAACTTCAAGAAGGCTTACAAAACAATCGCAAGGAAGTCCAGTCAGGCTTAGCCAACACTACGGTTGTTCTGGAGCAAAAGGTTTCTCAAATCGATCAACGGCTAGACCAAAGACTAAATTCACTCACTCAGAATGTCGGTTCAAAGCTGGAGCAAAATTTAAAAGAAGGCTTTCTCCATTTTGAAAAGATTCAATCTCACCTCAAACAGGCCGAATTACAGCTTCAACATTTAAACACGGTCGGACAGTCCATTAATGACCTTAATAATTTGCTCAAACTTCCCCATTTGAGGGGGAATTTTGGAGAGGCCATTTTAGAACAATTGCTCAATGACCTATTACCCCAAGATGCTTTTGAACTTCAGTATCGAATTATTCCGGGATCTGCAGAAAGAGTCGATGCGGTCATTAAGTATCCGAATAAAGTTCTTCCAATAGACAGTAAATTTCCCAGAGAACAAATCCTTCCCTTATTTGAAACGAACGATCCAGGGAAACTTGAAGTGGGAAGAAAAAATCTCTCCGACGTCATGAAAACACTCGCAAAATCGATCAGGGATAAATACATCCATCCTGAACACGGAACCACTGACATTGCTCTTCTTTTTGTACCCAGCGAAACCCTTTATTTTGAAATCTTAAAAAACATCAAACTCTGTGAAGACCTAGCCAAATTTAAAATTTTTGCTGTCTCACCCAACACATTAGCTATCACTTTACACTCACTAGCCTTATCGAGAAGTTATTACGAAATGGCCAAGGGAGTTGAAAAGACCATCCTTGAAATTAAAAAGTCTCAACAACACTTTAGAAATTTCGAAGGACGATTTTCCGAAATTGGCAATTCCCTCAGTAAGGCACAAACCGTTTTTAATACGGCTTCAACCCATCTTTCAAGATATCAATCTGCCATCTCCCGTTTGACAGGCGCAGAGACTGAGGAAGCCACAGGTGAGACAATTAGCGCACCGCAACAGTTATTAAACTCGTAAATTTTTTTGGAATGGCCATTGCCGTAATCCCTAATTTTTGAAATAACGGTTTCACATGAATTCTTTTCAAACGAAACTACCTCCTCAGAATGTCGAAGCCGAACAATCCGTCTTGGGTAGTATTCTGATTGATAACCAGGTTTTTCATAAGGTCATCGATTTCTTATCACCTGATGATTTTTACCGATCGGCCAACGGAAAACTTTTCGGAGCCATGATTGAGCTGGTCACCCAAAGCCAACCTATCGATGTATTGACTTTAAGTTCAAAGCTTAAAGCTTTAGAAATATATGAGGAAGTAGGCGGAGCCTCTTATATAGCTGAAATCCTGGAACGAGTTCCAACGGCTCTTAATGCCGAGCACCATGCCAAGTTAATTCGTGATCAATCCATTAAAAGAAATCTCGTCTCCGTTTGTAATGAGATCGCAAGCCGAGGGCTTGATCCGGCTGAGAGCACTGAAGACCTGCTTGATTATGCAGAAAAACGGATATTCTCACTCTCAAGTTCCAAGCAAACCCGAAACTTAGTGCCGGTAAGAGACATTGTAAAAGATGCTTTCAAAGAGTTGGAAAAACGCTTTGAAAATCAAGGGCAAATGACGGGAGTGGCTTCAGGCTATATTGACTTAGATAAAATCACTCAAGGGTTCCAAAGATCTGATTTGATCATTGTAGCCTGTCGACCCGGTATGGGAAAAACCAGTTTTTCACTTGGGGTGACCCGTCATGCGGCAACTCATGTTAAAGCACCCGTGGTTTTCTTTTCTCTAGAAATGGCAAAAGAACAGATTGTTTCTCGTCTTTTAGCGGCTGAAGGAAAAGTAGATTCTACAAGATTAAGAACCGGAAAACTAACGGAACAGGATTGGGATAGGCTCACCCGAGGAGCTGGGCGACTCTCTGAAGCCCCTATTTATATTGATGATACTCCAGCTCTCACCGTGCTTGAAATGCGAAGCAAAGCTAGGAAACTCAAAAGTGAGCTCGGAGAAATTGGTATCATCATTGTGGATTACTTGCAGATCATGGGAGCCACCAACAAAAATGACAATCGTGAAAAAGTGATTGCAGATATTTCAAGATCTTTGAAAGCGTTAGCCAAGGAGCTCAATGTTCCGGTCATTGCACTTTCTCAGCTCAATCGACAGATTGAAACTCGCCCTGATAAACGTCCTATGATGGCCGATTTAAGGGAATCTGGAGCCATCGAACAAGATGCCGATATCATTTTATTCATTCATCGAGACGATATAGAAAATGTTCAACCAGGCGCCGTCAATGTAGCTGAATTCATTATTCGCAAACATCGAAATGGACCCCAAGGGACTGTTAAAGTAGCTTGGCTGGGTCAATTCACTTCATTTGAAAATTTGAGCAATCAACCCGTTCAATAATATTTATTTTTTTATTAGTCGACTGAGGATTTGTT
>OMIX01000091.1 GCA_900299195.1 Deltaproteobacteria bacterium | reverse complement strand
GCGTATTTAAGTCTTTGACCTGGATGGTATTCCCCATTTTGTTCACGGCTATGGTCGCGGGAATTGTTTCCTCGGTGGCCCAAGTAGGTTTTTATTTCACTACGGAACCTTTAGCTCCAAAATGGGATAGAATTAATCCCATCAATGGATTCGGACGCATGTTTTCGAGCCAGGGATTAGTGGAAGTTTTCAAAGCGCTCATTAAAATTGCCATTGCGAGTTGGGTAGTTTGGAAATTTTTGAAGGCTCAGACACCCGGGGTTTCAGTTTTGTATCAAAAGAATACGCTGGAAATTACCACTTTTATTTTAGGTTCCATCGGTAAATTACTTGTGAGCCTTTTGCTATTTCTAGCTGTGGTCGCAGGCCTTGACTATTTTTTTCAAAAGTTTCAATTAGAAAAAAAAATGAAAATGACCCGTCGGGAGGCCAAAGAAGAATTTAAGCTTCGCGAGGGGGATCCGTTAATTAAATCTCGAATCAAGAGTATTCAGAGAAAAATAGCGAGCCGTCGGATGATGGAGTCGGTTCCTAAATCAACGGTCATTGTAACGAATCCGACTCACTTAGCTGTGGCCCTACAATACGAGAGTGGTATGCAGGCTCCCAAAGTAGTAGCTAAAGGAGCCGGATTTGTAGCTGAAAAAATCAAAGAGATCGCTAGAGCTAATAGAATTCCTATTGTGGAAAATAAGCCCTTAGCGAGAAACATGTTTAAAAATATTGCGATTGGGCAGTTTATTCCAAGAGATCTGTATAAAGCGGTAGCAGAGGTACTTTCCTATGTTTACAAACTCAGGGGATTAACAAGGGCGCCAGCTTAAGTTGAGAGAGGCTAACTATGAATGAAAAACGAGGCTTTGATTTATCCAAGTTGATGCAACACAGCGACTTGATTGTGGCTTTAGGGGTGATTGGCATTTTGGTCGTGATGATTCTCCCGATTCCCGCTTTTTTGATGGATCTTTTTTTAGTCACCAATATTACGGTCAGTATCGCGATTCTTCTAGTTTCGGTTTATGCAGGAAAGCCTCTAGACTTTTCAGTTTTTCCTACCATTTTGTTGTTTGCTACTTTGTTTAGATTGGCTCTTAACATTGCAAGTATTCGGCTCATTTTGGTTCACGGCCACGAGGGAACGGCAGCTGCGGGTCACATTATCGAGACTTTTGGGGAATTCGTGGTGGGGGGGAGTTATATTGTTGGAGCGGTCGTGTTTATTCTCCTTGTGGTGATTAACTTTGTGGTGATCACGAAGGGTTCCGGCCGAGTTGCTGAAGTGGCTGCTCGTTTTATTTTGGATTCGATGCCCGGTAAGCAAATGAGTATTGATGCCGATTTGAACGCGGGACTGATCAATGAGGAACAGGCTCGAGAACGAAGAAAAAAGGTTGAACAAGAAGCCGATTTCTACGGGGCCATGGATGGTGCCAGCAAGTTTGTTCGGGGCGATGCGATTGCCGGGATTTTGATAACTTTGATCAATGTGATTGGTGGGTTTGCTATTGGAGTATTTCAGAAAGGTTTGGATTTAGAAAAAGCCGCACAGCTTTACACGTTGATGACCATTGGTGATGGATTAGTCACGCAGATCCCTTCGCTTATTATTTCAACTGCGTCCGGTATCATAGTCACTCGCGCAGCCTCAGGAAGTAATTTGTCTAAGGAGGTTGCTCGACAAATGTTAATGCAGCCACGGGCTATGTCGATCACTTCCGGAATCTTGTTCCTTCTCGGCATTATCCCTGGTCTCCCTGCAGCTCCCTTCTTTTTGCTTGCCACTACCCTTGCGACAGCATCCTGGGCCGTGAGAAATCATGAGAAAGTTCAAGCTGAGAAGAAAGAAAAGGACACTAAAAAGGCAGCTGAGGCTCAAGCGATCGAAACCAATGTTCCACCAGAAGTTGATATTTTAGAGCTTCAATTAGGTTACGGATTGGTCAACCTTGTGGAGGGGGAGAACAAAGGGGATCTTGTGGATCGCATTTTTGGTATTAGGAAAGAATTTGCGAAGGATTTAGGAATTGTTGTTCCCAAAGTACGTATCAAAGATAATTTAGAACTCCAACCCAATGAGTATTCGATTTTGGTCAAAGGAATTTCGGTGGGAACTGGAGAGTTGATGCCAGGGTATGTTCTGGCGATGGATCCGGGAGATGTTCAAGATCCTATGGGAGGAATTGAAACGAAGGAGCCGGTTTTCGGCCTTTCAGCTCTTTGGGTTCCTAATACCCAAAAAGAAAAAGCCCAAATGTCAGGGTACACTGTGGTCGATGGATCTACTGTGATTGCAACTCATCTTTCAGAAATCATTCGCACGCAAGCATTTGAATTGATCGGCCGTCAGGAGATTCAAGCTCTGATTGATAATATCGCTAAGACACATCCCAAAGTGGTGGAAGAACTGATTCCCAATATTTTACCTCTGGGCTCTGTTCTTAAAGTGTGTCAGAGCCTGCTGCGTGAGCAGGTTCCTATTCGCGATATGCTCACCATACTGGAAACTTTGGCGAACTACGGGCCTAGCTATAAAGACCCCGAAGTATTGACCGAGTTTGTTAGAACAGCGCTCAACCGTACCATTACCCACCGGCTTCTTGGGTCAGCAGGTGAATTGGAAGTGATGCACATGCAACCTAGGACCGAAGAGATTTTGATTCGGGCTTATCAAAAGACAGAAAGTGGGATTTCGTTAAACCTTGAAGCCGGCTTTTTTGAAAAACTGGTTTCAAACATTCAAAAACAAATTGAGGATACGGTATTTTCAAATGGAGCTCCCGTGTTGCTTTGCCATCCTTTGGTACGCTCTAGTTTAAAGAAAATGATCACTCGTTTTATCCCTAATTTAACGATTATTTCAGCTAATGAAATTTCGAATACCGCGAAAGTAAAATTTATTGCAACTGTGGAGGCCTGATATGTTTGTTAAAAAATTTGAAGCCCCTTCTTTGGAGCAGGCTCTCAAGCTGGTGAAAACGGAGATGGGTCCGGAGGCGCTCGTTTTGTCTACCCAGGAGAAACGTTCTGGGAAATTATTTAGCCGTCGCCTCGTTGAGGTCACTGCTGCTGCTGAAAAAAAGAATATTCCCTCACAATCCGCTAGGAATGAGAGTTATGAACAAAAGAATAAAGTTACTTCGCAATCTCATTCTGATGCCGATGCCGAGATCGAACGTTATAAAGCTGCGGTTCAGAAGGAGCAGTCCCAGAGGAAAAATAAACCTGAAAAGTATATTGACATGGATGCAGGAGAAGAGGGGACACCACTCAGCCGATTTCGATCCCCCGTCTCTTTAAAAAACCAAGACATTTCCAAATATGAGGCGAGTTTTAAAGCCCTAGGGATTTGTCCTGAAAGAGCCGGTGAACTCTCTAAAAAGATGATTCACGAGTATTCTAAATCTGATTTGACCGATTCCCTTTTTCTAAAAAAGGCAAAGACCAAACTTCTCTCCATGGGGATCAGAACCTTAACGGCAGGAGAGTTTTTTAAAAAACGCTCTTGGGTTCCCGTTGGGATTGCGGGCGCTGGTAAAACCACGCTGTTGGTCAAACTAGCCATGATGGCTAAGGAGCAAGAAAAAAGCGTTTCTCTGATTAGCATGGATAATCGTAAGATGTCCGGCCGGAGTGAATTAGCCAACTATGCAAGGCTTATCAAGGCTCCGTTTTTTAGTGAAATTTCTCAAGCCCCATTGGAAAAGTTGAAATTGATAGATTCTCCTGCCATGGGGTTAAATCAGGAAAATCAAATTCAACTGGAAAAACTTTGTGTTGAGAAGTCGACGTTTATTGTTTTGGACGCTTCGGCACGGCTGAGTGAGTTGATGAGACAGATTGAAAAGGCGCTGATCTTTCATCCGGAGGCCATTGCTTTTTCAAAGGTGGACCATGTCGAAGATTTAGGGGTGATATATGACGTCTTAAAGTCGACTCAGCTTCCTTTATTAGGGTTGTCGGTGTCGTCATCATTTAAGATCCCCTTTAAATTTGTTTCCGCTCAAGAGTTGGCTCAAATCTTAATTAAGGAATAATTTCTATGAAAAAAGTGATCTCGTATTCCAGTGGAAAAGGCGGAGTGGGAAAAACAAGTTTGGTAGCCAACATGGGGGTTTTGTGGGCTAAAGAGCAGAAGAAAGTTTTGATTGTAGATGGAGATTGGAGTCTCGGGAAAATGGCGCTGACTTTAGGAGTGAAACCCCAATGGGCCATCAATGATGTCTTGGAAGGGAAAATATCTTTGAATGAGGCAGTTCAAGGAGTCACACCTTATCTTTCTTTGCTGGCTTCTCCTTCGGGAGTGGTCGGTTTTGAAGAGCTCAGCGAAAGTCAGAGAAATCAGCTTTATTTTGAGATCGATGCGATGCAAGAGGACTATGATCTCATTTTAATTGACCATTCTTCAGGCGTTCATTGGGGAGTGATTCAGTTTGCTGCAGCTGCTCACAATCATGTGATTGTCACAACAGCAGAGCCTACGAGTTACATGGATGCTTATGCTATAATGAAACTACTATCGCAGAGATTTAAAATCCGTAACTTTCAGTTGATTGTCACTATGAGTCAGTGTGTTAGTGAAACTCAAAAGATCATTGAAAGATTTGTGGACATCACTCAGAACCATTTGGACGTTTGTGTTAGAGAGATTGGCCATTTCTCCTTTGAACCTAAGTTGGCCGAATCTTTGCGGCAGCAAAAGCCCTTTGCCAATCTTTTTCCGGAATTAGCTTTTACTCAGCAATTGGTCAAAGTTTGTAAAACTTTAGAGCGATTGCCTGTGGAGAAGGGGAACGGATTAAGATTTTACTATGCTCAAAACATCAACCCACTAGCAACGAGATAACTATGGCACCCACTCTGAAGAAATATAAAACGGGTAAAAAAATCGATCGTCGTACTAAAGAAAAGTTGATTTTAGAATATGCGCCATTGATCAAGTTCATTGCACAAAAAATTGCTGTCCGATTACCTTCCAACATTGAATTTGATGATTTGGTATCTAGCGGAGTCATCGGACTGATGGATGCCATCGATAAATATGATCCGACTCGGGATAACAAGTTTAAGACCTATGCGGAGTTCAGGATTCGGGGAGCTATTTTAGACGAATTACGAGCCCAAGATTGGGTGCCGCGTTCGGTGCGAGAAAAAGCTAAGCAACTGGAACGAGCCCATGTCAAATTGGAGCAACAATTAGGAAGATTTCCTACTGAAGATGAAATTACGGATGAGTTGAAAATATCCAAAGAGGAATATTATGATCTCCTTAATCAGGTGAAGTCGGTGTCTATTCTCAGTCTTGATGAAGCTGGGAGTTTTAATTCGAGTGACCGTAAAAGTATCATGAATCTTCTGGAGAGTTGTAAAATTCCAAGTCCACTCGTCCAGTTAAATTTAAAAACTGTTAAAGGGGTGGTCACTGAGGCTATTGAAAGCCTTCCTGAAAAACAGCGCTTGGTGTTAAGTCTCTATTATTATGAGGATCTCAATCTAAAAGAAATTGGTGAGGTGTTGGAAGTGACCGAAAGTCGAGTTTCCCAGCTCCATACCCAAGCGATTTTATGGCTTAAAAGAAAATTAAAAAATCATTTTGACGAAGAATCAACTGAGGTGTGAAGTAGGGCAGTGATGACTGAGGTAAAAGAATTTATCGATTATCTTTCTAGCGAGAAGGGACTTTCTACCAACACGGCTTTGGCCTATTCTCAAGACTTAGATCAGCTTCTTCAGTTTTTTGCTCTGACTAAGAAATCGGTAGTTCAAGCGACCCATATGGATCTGAGAGAGTTTATCGCTCATTTGAGAAAACAAGAGCTCAACACAAGAACGATTGCACGAAAAATATCGACTTTGAAGCAGTTCTATAAGTTTCTCATTCGAGAAAACAAAATTCAGAAAGATCCGGCTGACTTACTTTCTATTGTTCAAAAAACCAAACGGCTGCCTAAACATTTAACGATTGAGGAAGTTTTCAGGTTGATCGCATCAGCAGAGGGGAAAAATGAAGCTGAGATTAGAGACCGAGCGCTTTTAGAAATGTGGTATGCCACTGGAGCTCGAGTTTCAGAACTTGCCAACTTAAAATTAGGGCAAATTGATTTTAATGAGAAGATGGTTCGAATTCTGGGTAAAGGAAGCAAAGAGCGATTAGTGCCTTTGTCTGAAGATTCGGTGGTCTGGGCTAAAAGGTATCATGAAATTCGTCACGAGTGGCTTCGGCAAAACGATCTCAAAGAAACCAAAATTTTTTTTCTCACACGATTAGGCAAGGCTTTGAGTCGACAAGGGATTTGGAAGCTCGTTAAAAAATATGCAAAGAGGGCAAACATACCTCGGAAGGTATGGCCTCACATGATTCGACACTCTTTTGCCACCCATGTGCTTCGAGGGGGAGCGGATTTAAGAGCCGTGCAGGAGCTGTTGGGTCATAAATCCATTTCCACCACCGAAGTTTATACCCATTTGGCGATAGAAAATCTTAAAACAATGCAGCTAAAGTATCATCCGAGAGATTAGTTCCATTCCCATTTTATTTGATTCATTTAAAGGAGCCTTTATGAAAAAAGTATTCTCTTTTGGTTTCCTCTTGATGGCATTGACCGGGTGTCTTAAACAAAAATATCCCATGGGCAACACCAGCTTACAAAATCAAACAATCCAAGGGGCGATTGTCCTTAGAGATTGGCATGGAAAAGCGTTAGAGAAACCCCAGGGGCACGTTTTAGCGCAATTTGTGCAGCCCTCAACCAAGGCCTTTGCTTTGAAGGCGGGTCTCAAATTGCCTGCTCTCGCTAGAGCCAGTGGAACTGAGAAAGTAACGACTCAATGCGAAGTGATTCATGAACCCAAGTCTACTAATCACCCTATAGCCACTGGCGATTCCAAAGATGTGACAGTGAATATGGGCAAAGTCGCTTTTGGCACGTCGGCGAACAATTTAGTTTCGCTGACCGAAGGAGAGAACCACCTTTACAGTTTAAATCTCCAACCTAATTTTGAAAGCGGGATTTATTTAGCTGCCGTTGAGGGAAATACACAAACCCCTGGGTTTGCCATTAAGCTGTCGATGCCCGAAAGAATGGGGCAGGTAATCGTGGCCGGACAGGATTTTGAAACATCAGCTACCGCTTTTAGGAAGAATGAACCGCTAAGTCTCTCTTGGGAGGCTCCCAAGGGGGAGTTTGATCTCAAAACGAATCAAATGGAATTAGAGTTGATTTCAGAGACCGATAAAGAAGTGGTTAGTGTGATTTGTGGTGCGATGGAGAAAGATTTAATGACTAGCTCTTCGACTGTGACTTGGGAAATTCCTTCCAATTATCTTCAGGCGCTCGATGCAACTCCTAATGGGTTAGCTATTTTAAAACGGGGTCAATGGATGAGAGCCTCTAGCCCCGAAATCGGAGTGGTGAGTTTTGAAGGGGTGAGAATCTACGCTACTCCTGCCTTGATTTCCGAATAGGGCACTCAATCCCTCCGAGTCCCCAAAAATCAATCCCGTTACCATCTAGGATAAATTTAAAGAAAAAGAAAACCAGGTCTACCGGCTTAGGCTTCGCAATGCGCTTTAGGGCCTGGTTTTGTATTTTTTCTCGATTCCATTTTCAAGTTCTTCGAGACGCAAAGAATTTCATGAGGGCGGGATGCTTGGGAAAGTACTTTCTTGCCATAAATAAATTATGAAGTTTGCAAAGGCACCGTAAGTTCTTTTTATCTCGACTGCTACCTCCTAAGGCGTAAGGGCGTACATGATCGATTTCAAGATGGGCTGTTTGGGAGCACCTAACTCCAGAGGGTGAAATATATTCACATCGATACCCCGATTCTTTTTTGATCTCTCTCGCCGTAGGAAGGGGAACACGTCTTGTGTGTTTCGATTCTCTGGGTCTTGGTTGTTTCTCTCGAAGATAAGCTTTTAGAACTTTCTTGAGCAATAGGCCAT
>OMIX01000090.1 GCA_900299195.1 Deltaproteobacteria bacterium | reverse complement strand
TGTATAAGAGACAGTTCTGAAATTATGCTTCAACAAACCCAAGTGGAAACGGTCATTCCCTATTATCATCGTTTTTTAGAAAAGTTTCCGACACTGGCCTCATTAGCGAAATCGACTGAACAGGAGGTTTTAACTCTGTGGGCGGGATTGGGTTATTACCGAAGAGCCAAAAACATGCGCTTGGGAGCGCAATATTTGATCAAACAAGAGGGAAAATTCCCAAAAACAAAAATCGAAATGCTCGAAGTCCCAGGTATTGGCCCCTACACCGCAGGAGCTATTTTAAGCATTGCTTTTGATTTGCCTGTCCCCTTGGTCGACGGAAATGTTCAGCGAGTTTTTGCTCGCTATTTTGGAATCCGCGAGGCCATTCAATCTTCTAAAGCCCAAAAATTATTTTGGCAAAAGGCCGAAACGTGGGTGGCTAAGGCCCAATCACCGAGAATCCACAATCAAGCTTTAATGGAATTAGGTTCTCTGGTTTGTAAAAAGGGAACTCCTCTTTGTGAAAAATGCCCTCTTCAATCAACCTGCATCGCCTACAAAAAAAACTGGCAAATGGAGCTTCCTCTATCAAAACCCCGTAAACCCACCCAGGAAGTGCACTGGGTGAGCCCGATTTTTTGTAAGAGACTCAAAAACGGCAAAACCGTCTACTTCATCAAACAAAATATCAATACGGCTTGGTGGGATGGGCTTTGGGATTTCCCTTCTTTGAACAAGCCCCTGGATGCCCAATGGACGCTTGCCTCTCTATTGATTCGAGAGAAGTTTGGAGAAGATATTCGAATTTCTCCTCTTAACCACGCGCGGCATTCCGTGACTCACCATCGAATCCAGGTCGCTCCCTTTCTCGTAGAGGGAAAATCATTAGACTTGTCAATCGACGGAAAATGGCTTTCTTTAGCTCAAATCGAAACTCTTCCCCTTTCAGCTCTTGCAAAAAAGATTTTTCGTCAGTTGCCCTTGTGTTAGTATTTTTTTATGCAACTGACCGCAACCATTCTAGCTTTAAGCTCACTGGCTTTAGGGGCTATCGCCCCTTCTATGTCAATTCCAAGGGATGCTTCCCGTCGTTACCTGAGTGACGGTATTTTTGACGGGGGTAAAGCGGTTCGAGCTAACATCGAGGGGTTACGTTTTTCAAAGCACAAACGCGAAAAGTTTGAACGGTGGGTTTTTGATTTTTCAGATGCTACCACACAAACCATCGGATCGGTGGCTCCTCAATTTCGCATCCGCTACGTCAAAGCGGGAAAAATGGCCAAACCCGAGGGTGGCCATGTGACTTTAGAACCCGCAAAAATCATCATTTCTCTGAAAGGGGTCTCAAAAAACCTTCTCACTCGTCCCATGTTAGAAAAGCTAGCTCAAAAAAGTAACCTAGTGAAAGAAGTCATTTCATATCCGCCTATTGAAGATGGGGATTTGGCTATCGAAATGATTCTAAAGGACTCTTATCCCTTTTATTCTCACCAGCCTCTCACCCATGAAGGCCGTTTGGTCATTGACATCTCTGAAAACTCTTAAAAAGCCTCGATCCACTTTTCTTGAATACGACCTAGTCAGGCCGGGCCTGTTGGTTTATATTTTGGGCCATGACAACTACAAAAGACACACAAAAAGAGTCTCAAAAAGATAACCGCAAAGAAGCTTTAGATTACCATTCCTCTGGTCGCCCTGGAAAAATCGAAGTCGTGAGTACGAAGTCGGTTAAAACCTCAAGGGATCTTGCTCTCGCCTATTCTCCGGGAGTCGCTCAACCCTGTATTGAAATCGCAAAAAACCCCGGCGATGCTTACAAGTACACCACGAAAGGAAATTTGGTGGCAGTGATCTCCAACGGAACAGCTGTTTTAGGTTTGGGAAATTTAGGAGCCCAAGCCGCCAAACCCGTCATGGAAGGAAAAGGCGTTCTCTTTAAGCAGTTTGCCGATATTGATGTCTTTGACATTGAGGTAGCCACCGAAAATCCAGATGAATTTATCAATTGTGTCAAACTACTGGGGCCCACTTTCGGCGGAATCAATTTAGAAGATATTAAAGCGCCCGAATGCTTTTATATTGAAGAAACCCTCAAAGAGGTGATGGACATTCCTGTGTTTCATGATGATCAACATGGAACGGCTATCATTTCGGGAGCTGCCTTTCTCAATGCGTTGGAGTTAACGGGGAAGAAAGCTGACCAAGTGAAAATTGTTTTTAGCGGTGGAGGTGCTGCGGCTATTTCATGTGCGAAGCTTTACCTAGAATTGGGAGTAAAAAAAGAAAATCTCATCATGTGTGATTCCAATGGTGTGATTTACGAAGGTCGCGAAAAAGGGATGAATAAGTACAAAGCCTTTTTTGCCACCCGAAACAAAGCACGAACGTTAGCTGAAGCTTTAAACGGAGCCGATGTTTTTGTGGGAGTTTCAGTGGCTGGGGCCGTCACGAAAGATATGATTGCCTCCATGGCGAAGAACCCCATTGTTTTTGCAATGGCTAATCCCGATCCTGAAATCAGTTATCCCGACGCGATTTCTGTAAGAAATGACATTATCATGGCAACGGGCAGGTCCGACTTTCCCAATCAAGTAAATAATGTGCTCGGTTTTCCCTTTATTTTCCGAGGGGCTCTAGATGTGAGAGCCAAAGCTATCAATGAAGAGATGAAAATTGCTGCGGTAAAAGCACTCGCTAAATTAGCTAAAGAGGACGTAACTGACCAGGTGATCAAAGCCTACGGTGGCAAGCGGTTCACTTTCGGCCCTGAATATATCATTCCTAAACCTTTTGATTCGAGAGTTCTCCTTTGGGTCACTCCGGCAGTCGCTGAAGCAGCGATGAAATCGGGAGTAGCCCAAACTACAATTGATCTGGATCAATACCGTGCTGATCTTGAAAAACGACTGGGTGTCAGGGCTAGTTTTGTCCGCTCTATTAAAGATAAAATTTCTAGAGCTGAGGGAGATTCTCCTCAAACCCTTCCCAAGATTGTTTTCCCTGAAGGATACAATTCCAAAATTCTTCGGGCTTGCGAAAGAATCATTCAAGAAGGAATCGCAGAACCGATTCTTTTAGGGAATGTTCAACGAATTAATGAAGCCATTGATAAATTGGGTCTGGAAGCCGTCAAAGGAGCCACCATGGTCCAACCCTCGGCTTCAGATAAGCGGGAAGCTTATTCCAATGAATTTTGGCAGCTTCGCCAGAGAAAAGGTTTGACACGAGAGCAGTGTTTTTCGCTCATGAAAAATGAAAACTATTTTGGCTCGATGATGGTTAAAAAAGGGGATGCTGATGGGATCTTAAGCGGGGTCACTCAGAGCTACCCTGATACCATTCGTCCTTTCTTGCAAACGGTAGGAGCTCGCGAAGGGATGACTATCGCAGGTGTCTACATGATGTTGTTCAAGGACAAAATTCTTTTCTTTGGAGACACCACCGTCAACATCGAGCCTACTGCGGAGCATTTGGCAGACATTGCGATCTGTTGCGCTGAAGAGGCGAGATTTTTCGACATTGAACCCAAAGTAGCGATGCTTTCCTTCAGTAATTTCGGAAGTAACAATCATCCGCTCTCTGAAAAAGTAAGAAGAGCCACTGAAATTGTTCGTGAACGACGTCCGGACATTCTGATTGATGGTGAAATGCAAGCTGATACGGCGGTCAATCCAGAGATCATGGCAGAGACATTTCCTTTTTGTCAGATCAAAGGGGGAGCGAACGTTTTAATTTTCCCAGATCTTCAATCAGCCAATATCTGTTATAAATTAATGCAACGGTTGGCGGGTGTAGAAGCGATAGGGCCCATTCTCATCGGAATGAATAAGCCCATCAATGTGCTTCAACGTTCTGCGGACGTTGATGAAATCGTCAACATGGCGATCATCACCGTTCTTGAAATACAGAACATGTTTTATTAGTTGGCGGCTTCCCCAACGACAATTTAGAGCTTTCTTTGCAGACTTACCACTCGGCCCTGAATTTCGAGTTTTTTGCCTCGGGTAGAGATAGGTTTCATCATTCGATTTTCGGGGACAAGAAAAACCTCTCCCTGTTTTACCGAATATTTTTTTAGGGTCGTTTCGCCATCTAAAAGAGCCACGACAATATCCCCTTCTTTGATTTGCGATTTCTGTTCCACAATCACATGGTCTCCTTCATAAATTCCCACATCGATCATACTGTCACCCACAACTCTAAGAGCAAAACATTCTCCGCGAACCAACTCCTCACTGATAACCACTTCCCCAAGTTCTAACTGCTCCGCCCCCCTGGGTCCTCCCGCTGCAATTTCACCATACACCGGAATTTTTCGAACCCCTGCTAAACTCATCCCTCTAGGCATTAACCCTCGGGCGGCTCGTTTTTTAGTGTTAAGTTCACTTTTTTCTAAATACCCCTTTTCGATTAAAGCCCGAAGATGGTCTTGAACAGTTCCCACACCTTTATATCCAAAGTGAGATTGGATCTCACGATAAGATGGGGCCAGCCCTTGGCTTCGAATAAAACTTTTTATGAACTCTAGTACCGAAGATTGAGACTCTGTGAGTTGTTGTTTTTTGGTTGATCTATATACCATACAATTGTATGGTATACCTATGAGAGCTGTTTTGTCTAGTCCATTCATTAATTCTGAGGCCCTAAACAGTTTTTATGGCTTAGCCCAAGTGACAGCCCTTCCGGGGGGATCCAAAACGCATCTGGCGTTTGAATGCTTATCAGTTTCCCTGAAAGCGGATCCTCCCGCCCCCTCAAATTTAGAAAACTCTCTTACTTACTTTATCTTTATTTCTGACGAAGGAACGATTTATCCCCCATCCTTGAATGCTTTAGGAGTCCCCCTCTCTCGGGTTCTCTCAGTAAAAACTGAAACCTCAGAACAGGTTTGGAGAACGGGTCTTGAAGCTATCCAAACTGGACTCTTTTCATTTGTGTTTTTACGCCCCTCCAAACCTTGTTCCACAGTGGTTTTAAGAAAACTGCAACTTTGGTCTGAAAGAAAAAAGATAAAAGTTTTTGTGTTAAGCGATCACAAACTTCCCCATTGGATGTTCAAAAGAAAAGGGACTCTTCGTTTTTTACAACCTGAGTAGAAACCCCTTTCACTTTTTTTAGCTTATGAGAATCCTATTTTTCGCAGAATCTAATCCCGCATTTACGGAAAGTGCACTTTCACTTACCCCTAAAGTGTCTCTAGTGAAGGGGGGGCTCTATTTAGATATCGAGCCCACTTTGAAATACTTTAAAGGAGAGGAAAATATTCTTCTTAAAGCTGGTCAGTTATGCAGCCATTTTGGGGTGAGCAGCCCCTTTGTCTTAACCGACAGACCTGAGTGGGCCAAAGCTTTCTCAAACCACCAGGAGGTTTTTATCCCTCCAGGGAAAAGCAGCACCGTTCTTTTAAAACTTGATATTTCTCGTTTAGAAGTGCTTGGAGATCCTAATCAAATCGAGAACGAAAAAAAGGAACGAAACGAATTAGTTCGATTCATGAAAAGAGTGGGATTAAAAACGATTGCCGATTTCACCCAATTAAGCGCCACAGCGATTGGAAGACGTTTTGGGAAAATGGGGGTTTCCCTTTTAGATTGGATATTGGGAAACAAAGAATTAATTCTTCCTACTTTTGTCCCCGAAGGCTTAATTCAAGAAAGTCTCAACACAGAAGAACTCACCTCTCTTGAAGCCTTATTTTATGGCCTTCCCCCAATATTTCATAAATTAGAGTCTCGTCTTAAAGGCAGAGCTCAAATGGCGAAAAGCATAGAACTCATGTTTCATTTAGAGTCTCGAAATAAAATACAAAAACTTTTTCATCTTTCTGATCCCACTCAAAGCAGTGAAACTCTTTTACAACTATTAAAAGAGTTCTTAAAAGATCTCTCTTGGGATTCTCCTCTGCAATCGTTAGATATCACGATTAAAGAAACTGTTCCTTATGTTGCTGGGCAACTTTCTCTTTTCGACACCGGAGAAAGTGTTTTTTCAGATTTGTCTCAATATTTAACTCGTCTTAGAAATAAATTTGGAGATACTCAAGTAGGGTTTCCCATTCTCCAAGAAAGTTATCTTCCGGAAAAATCTTGGGCACCTAGTTGGCCCCCCTCAACAAAATCTCAAACTCACGCTACCTCCCATCGCCCACTTTTTATTTTTGCCCCACCCAAACCTTGCCATCCTTTACCTTCTTGGAAACTGATTCCATCGGAAAATCTAATGACAGAATGGTGGAGTTCTCATGGAGTTCGGAGATATTTCATAGCTATTCCCCCCAAAGGAAGCCGATTATGGCTTTATTGGGATCTTGAAGAAAAAACTTGGTATGCTCACGGAACGTTCGACTAAAAAAATATCTTTTTGCGAACTGAATGCAAAAAGCAACTATTCATTTCTTGAAGGGGCTTCTCATCCTGAAGAGTTAATTGAGCAAGCTTCTTCTTTAGGTTATCGTGGATTAGCCATCACCGATATCAACGGCGTCTATGGTGCCGCCCGAGCGCATTTAGCGGCCCAAAAACACCAATTTAATTTTATGGTAGGGGCTGAAATTACCCTTTCCAACTCGCCGTTAGTTCTGCTCTGTCAAAACAGAAACGGGTATGGGAATTTGTGTGAACTCTTAACCCTGATTCACCAACAAAAAACTCCCGACCTCTACTCCGTTCTCTTTTCAGATCTTATTTTGCTATTTCCCGTCATCACAGAAACCCCCTCTTTGCTTGCCCAGCTTAAAGAACGTTTCCAAGGTTCTCTTTATCTTTTAGCAAGCCACTTTCATGATGGAAAAGAAACTCTCCTCTGGGCTAAAGAAGCTTCAAAACGGCTTCAGCTTCCTGTAGTAGCGAGCAATCGCCCTCTTTTTCATCATCCCCATAAAAAACCGCTCCAAGATGTCTTAACTTGTATTCGACACACCTGCACATTAAAGACCGCAGGATTCAAACTGCTTCCCAATCTTGAACGCCATTTAAAATCTATCGAGGAACTGACAAAACTTTTCACTCACACCCCTGAATGGATGACTCGAACCTTAGAAGTAGCCGAGAGGTGTCATTTTTCTCTCAATGAACTTCACTACCGTTACCCGACTGAATGGCTTCCTAAAGGAGAGACAGGGGATTCTTATTTAAGACACTTAACTTTAGAGGGAGCTAAAAAAAGATACCCCAAAGGCGTTCCGGAAACCGTTCAAAAACAAATCCAACATGAGCTTTCCCTAATTCGAGAACTATCCTACAGTGATTACTTTCTCACCATTTGGGATATCGTTCAATTTGCTAAATCAAAAGACATTCTCTATCAAGGTCGTGGATCTGCAGCCAATTCTATCGTGTGTTATGTTTTAGAAATAACAGCTATTGATCCTGTGCGCATGAATCTTCTTTTTGAGAGATTTATTTCTAGAGAGAGAAAAGAGCCTCCGGATATTGACATCGACTTCGAGCACGAGCGCAGAGAAGAGGTGATTCAATATATTTATCAGCGTTATGGGAGAGACAGAGCGGCTCTCACCGCAACACATATTTGTTTTAGAAGAAAATCAAGCTTAAGAGAAGTAGCGAAAGTTTTTGACTTCCCTAATCACACTACTGATCGCCTCTTAGCCTTAAGCCACAAACGAAATATCAACGAAATCCCTTTTGAAGAATGGGAAGCGGTCGCTCCTGACATCCCCCAAAGACTTTTAAAGCAATTTCTTTCAATCACAGCCTCTATTCTCACTTTCCCAAGGCACTTAGGAACACACGTGGGCGGGTTTGTTCTCTCTCAAGACAAACTCACAAGAAGCATCCCTATTGAGTCTGCTGCCATGGAAGATCGGACGGTAGTTCAATGGGACAAAAATGACCTTGATGCTTTAGGTTTTACCCGCGTAGATATATTAGGATTAGGCATACTAACTTGCCTAAGAAAATCTTTTCATTATTTAAAATCTACCTATGGCAAAGAGATGACTCTAGCCACTTTGCCTTCTGAAGATCCTAAAGTTTACCAAGCCATCTCACAAGGAGACACTCTAGGAGTTTTTCAAATTGAATCACGAGCCCAAATGAACATGCTGCCAAGACTTAAGCCCAGAAATTTCTTTGACCTTGTTGTTGAGATCTCGATTGTCAGACCGGGCCCCATCCAAGGAGAAATGGTTCATCCTTATTTAAAACGCAGGCAAGGCTTAGAAACAATTGAGTACCCTCACCCTAAGTTAGAACCGATTCTTAAAAAAACGTATGGGGTTCCTATTTTTCAAGAGCAGATCATGAAAATGGCTATGGAGGTTGCTGGATTTACTGGTGGAGAGGCCGACACTTTAAGACGTGCCATGGGAACATGGAGAAGAGATCGAAAGACCCTTTCAGAGATTGCGCAGAAATTTCAACAAGGGCTCATAGCTAATGGCCTCTCCAAAGAATATGCGGCTCAAGTTTTTAAACAAATTGAAGGTTTTGCAGAGTATGGGTTTCCAGAATCTCATGCAGCCTCTTTTGCACTTCTCGCCTACGCTACAGCTTATTTAAAATACTACTACCCTGACGTTTATTTAACAGCCCTACTCAACTCACAACCTATGGGCTTTTATCAAAGTCATACGCTGATTCATGACGCCCAAAGACATGGGGTGACTATTTTGCCTATCGATATCAACTTCAGTAGATATGACAATCATCTTGAACGCCCCAAAGAAATGAGATTGGGATTTCGACAAATCCACTCCTTACAACTAAAAACAGGCAAGGCAATAGAAGCTCTAAAAAGACCTTTTCCAACCTTTGAATTCTTTCTAGAGTCTCTTAGAGACAAATTACAACCTTCGGTTCTGACTAAAAGAGAGCTTTTTCATCTTGCTGCAAGTGATGCCTTTAACTCTCTAGGCTTAAGTCGTCGGGAAGTTTTTTGGAAGATCCAATCATTAAACATTCAGGACAGTCCTCTACTTTGGTCAGAAAAAGACCAAACACTTCTTCCTCTGGAAGAGTCCTGGGAAACCATCGCCTTAGATTATGATGCTTTTGGAGTCTCACTTTTTTGCCATCCGATGAAATTTTTACGCAAGGAATTTAACTTTAAGAAATTAGTAAATTCCAAAGAAATTGCTAAAAAGTCCCATGGATGCAAAGTACTTGTGGCAGGGCTAGTTGTTTCAAGGCAAATGCCCCCAACAGCTAATGGAGTTCTTTTTATTACGCTAGAGGATGAATATGGTTTTATAAATCTTGTCGTTTGGAATGCGACCTATCAGCAACACAAAGAGCTTTTGTTTAAGAGCTCTTTTCTAATGGTCGAAGGAACTCTTCAAAAAGCCCGAGGAACCAAAGTAACTCATGTGATTGTGGATAGCGCTTATCCGCTTTTACCCACCTCTCGCTCTGAAGTAGGCCAAATGGCTTCACTCCGATCGTCATGACTACCTCAAGATGCCTGTTCGCCGAAATGAGAACCTGGATAGCAAAAAGAATGGTCCCGCCTACCTAATTGTGACTTTCGCGCTTTAGCTTTGCCGCTGGGACTTGAATACTAGATAGGCGGGCAAAGAGACTACCGCCGCAATTAAACAAGTCATTTCTCCAAAAACGGCGAGATTTCCAAAACTCACAAACGCTTGGTTAGAAGCAATCACCAAAGAGCTGTAACCAATGATGGTGGTTAGACTAGCTAAAATGACTGCCCCCCCAGTCTGGCGAATCACTTGCAAAATGTTGGCAGCCCCTTCTTGTCGGTATCTTTGAAATACATTCACGCCGTAATCGACGCCAATTCCAAAGGTGATGGGTAAAGCGATAAAATTAAGAAAGTTAATTTTTGATTTAGTCGCCAGGATAAACCCCGCCAACCAAGTCATTCCAACAAAGAGAGCAAAAAGAATCAGTCCCACCGTTTTGATATGTCGAAACAACACTACGACTAACAAGATAACTGCCAAAAGAGCAAACAAAGTAGCTCTAGGGCCATCGACTGAAATGGATTCGACCAAATCGGCACTGATAGGTAATTGCCCCGCCACTGGAATTCCTGGAGAAACTGAATCAGAGATAAGTCGTAAATCCTTAATAAAGTCTATTAAAACCCTTCCGTTCCAAGCGACTTCGGAGTTTCCCTTAAGAGGCGGTTCCACATAAACCATTTTTCCTACAGCTCCGTCTTTTTCACTAAATTTAGTCACAATCAACTGAGGAATATCTTTTTCAGTGAACGGGGTAAAAGCCTCATCATGAAGAAAATCGGCAGCCAATTTTTTATCCTCTTCATCAAGAAAATCCATAATCTTAGGAGTGAGTATTTTTTTTATTTCCTTCAAAACCTTGATTTTAGCTTCTTGATTATCAGGGATGAAATCATCAAAAATTTGAACCGAAGCGATGGGGCTATCAGGACCCTCTTTTTCTTTCTTTTCTCTGAGAAGTTCAGCAATTTTTTTCGATTCCTCTCTCGAGTTCGATAAAATAACGATGGGAGTTAGATACCGCTTAAAGATGTCCATGAGATAACGGTCATAATAGCCAGAACCTTTCTCCATACTTTCTTTCGATCTCAATTTCCCCAAATTAGTTTCTATGATGTCACGAGAGAAAGTAGGAAAAGTCATCAAAGCCGCTAGCGTAATCAGGGCTGAACCCAAAACGATAGATTTCGCTCGATTTGATACAAAAGAGGCGACTTGATTTGCACCGAAAGTAAAGGCGGGCTTAAAAGTTTTTTCACCGCGATTGCCCTTTCGGTCAAAAATAATGAGCAAAGCAGGAAGAATAGTAAAAGCAGCAATCCAGCAAATAACCATTCCAATGAGCCCTATCACTCCAAACTGCTGAAACCCCCGAAACCGAGTGAGCATCAAGGATCCATAAGAAAGTCCTGCCGCTAAAGCTGCTGTCATCGTAGCGCCTGAGGTGGTTCTCATGGCGATATCCACAGCTCTAAATTTGCTTCTTCCCAATCGGCGTTCCTCCACATATCGAGCCAACATGATGATTCCAAAATTAATCCCATTCCCAATCACAATACTGCCCAGAAAAGCCGAGTTGGCATTAAGGTAACCCACAGCGAAATAGGAAATGCCAAAGGCAACCAATGTGCCCGCAAAAAGAGCAGCTAACACAGCGAAGGTCCCTACTGCATCTCGATAGAAAAGATACATCGAAAGAGTCACTAAAAGGGTCACAATCAATGTAGAAAGTTCTAAGTCTGCGATTAAGGCCCCATGTTCTTCCAAGAAATTTTGCACGCCACCCGTAAAGTGAATTTCTATCTCAGGGCTAATGGATTTGGGATTCACATCGGCAATGGCTTGGTCCACTTCTGCTCTTAATAAATGTGCCGTGTGGATGTCAGAATGTTTACCCGCCATATAAACCAAAATAATTCTTTGGGTTCCTTCAGGGTTCGCATAGTAGCCATTGGGAAAAGTATCATAAGCGCCATTTCGCTGATATTTGGCTTGAAGAGCTTTAAAATCCAATTCAGGCTTTTTGAGCCAATCGTCTACAGGGAAAATATTAAACGGATTGTACATTTCTTTTTCGTACCGAATCCGATCTCGAATGTAGGTTTTGACCTTCTCTAAGTCTTCCACCGAAAGGAAAAGCCCCGCCCTCTTCTTAAAAAAGGCCATTTCATCCGCAACTTTATATTCCACAAGCGCTGCAATATTTTTTGGAATTTTATTCAATCTCTGAGCTAGCGCATCAACGACCTTTTGCCCCGTTTGAGAGTCCTTACTAAAAATAACTAAAGCGATACTATCAATGGACTCCATTCGGGAAGTGAGCACATTGAGATCTTTTCCACTACGAGCTGTTTGAGGAAGAAGCTCCTCAATATCAGTTTTTAAATTCTGATAGAGCAGCGCAGAAAACCAAGCCCCAATCAGAGATAAAATCAATCCCCCTACCGCGATTTTTTTAGCATTTCGAATGACCCATTTTGAGGCGGGGTGGAGCTGATGTCGTTGTGTGTTGTTTTTTTTCATAAATCTCTCTTGAAAAAAGGGTTTTTAATATCTCATTAATGCAACGTCATGTCCAGTGACGATAAGCGTCTTTGGCCCCGTTTTTAGAAGAATCAATGTTACATTTTGACTTGTGTCCTCAGGCCACTAGCGATTTCAATTTGAGGTCAGTTAGGATAAACTACCATTGTTCCCTATTTAAAATTTAAGAAGCCACTTCATCTTAATCTATGAATCTTAACGCAAAACCAAAAATATTTTTACGGTTTTACAAGACGATTGCGTGTGTTTGTCTGAATACAATCGTATTTCTTTTGGTGTTAGACTTCTCTGTCAAAACTGCCTATCAGGTAAAAGATAAATATTTTGCACCAAGACAATTTTATCCAGAGCTCTCCTCCAAGTTTAACCCCGATGGTACGGCAGTAAAAAATGGAAAACGAACTTTTGTTCATGATGCTTTTTTTGACCGAAATGCTTATGGGATAACTCACACAGACCAAGAGATTGGCGAAATACTGGATGAGATGCATGATTACTGGCATCTTCCAAAATCTTATCTTGGAATGGGAATCATTGAGCTAGCCACATATAAAGGCAAGCATCTGAATGTAATTCCAGATAAGATGGGGGTAAACCTCAGATGGACTCCAGCGATTTCTCGAAGCTCAAACAATAAAACAATAAAAATATTTGCATTGGGTGGCAGCACTACGTTTGGAAACCTGATTGGAGACAATGATACCTGGCCCAGTCATCTAGATCTGATGCTTAACAAGAATTTATCACAGCCTAAATATTCGGTATTCAATTATGGCCGCCCTGGTGCCGATGTTTTTGATGAGCTCGCACTTTTACTAACTCTTATTCAGTTTGGTCACAAACCTGATATCGTTATTTTCCTCGATGGCCTTAACGGGTCGCGAAGCTATAATCACAATAATTTTGGGCAAGCAGATATTAAGAAATTGATCGACCAGTCATTTAAGCCGATTCGAGCTCAATTCAGTGACCTTCCATTGATTAGAGATTCCGGCCTATACCATCTTTCCCAAAGCCTAAAACGACAATTAGCTCCCGAATCTGACGAGGCAATAATTACCCTAGAAAAACCTCCTCTACCTGAACCTCCCTCGGTGGTCGGGGCAAAAATGGCTCAGAGTTATCTTCTAAACAAGAATACAATCTTGGGAATTACAGAGAAATTAGGCATTAAAACCCTGTTTTTTCTGCAACCTGATGTTTTATACAACTATCCCCACCACCTTTTACGAAATCCCCTCCCCACATTTTACACAGAAGAACGTAAACAGATTAAGACTGAGTTTTACAGAGCTATAAAATCTCAAACTGACAGCATCGACCTTTTAGACTTGTTTTCAAGATGGGGTGACAAAAAAGCAATCGTGGATGATTGCCATTATAGCCCTGAATTTTCTGCTTTTATCGCCATGCACATGGTCCCTCATATTGCCAAATCGCTGAAGAACAGCCCTAAAAGGAACCCCTTAGTAACTAGAAACTCTAGTCAAAATCAACAATCTCTGACATTTAAAGACACTGAAATTTATAATCAAGCCATAAGATAGTTAATGGTTCAGCAGAACCCGAACCCAATCAACAATATCAAAATCTATTTGAAACATTCTCAAAAGAAAGAAGTTCTCTACTCAAAGGGTGAACAAAACTCACTTTAACCGAGCGTAGACACAACGGTTCATCATGCATGGATTGGGTCTGAGTTTTACCCAGCTTTTGATTCGCCAAGTACAGTAAGTCACCTACTATAGGGAAACCCAAATGCCACAAATGCACCCGAATTTGATTAGTTCTGCCCGTAATGGGTTTCGCCTCAACTAAGCTAGTGCCATCGGAATTTCTTTGCAGTACTTTAAATTCAGTTAGCGCCTCTAACCCTTCATGGGTATCTACCGTTCTGGAGCCACATTCGTCGGGCTCGGAAGAAATGGGGGCTGAGCAAGAAAAATGATCTACTTTCGGGTGTCCCACAACCTTGGCGTGATAAACCTTTTCCACTTTCCCTTGGGCAAATTGCGACTGTAAGTGGCCAGCCGAATGGCGGCTTCGTGCAATCACCATAACTCCGCTTGTGTTAGCATCTAACCGATGGGCGGGTCTCGGTCTTTGCGGCGCATAAACCTCATTTAAAAAATATTGAAGCGTATTGCGATTAAATCGTCCACCGGCATGAACGGGTAAGGGTGCCGGTTTATCGATCACGATCACCATTTCATCTTCGAAGAGAATCTTAACATCCGCACTGACAGAGGGCTCTGAGGCCATGGGCAATTTATGAAGATATCGTTCCCCAGCTTTTATAACATGGTTCTTTTCTACCCTAACCTTATGATGGGTCAAAATCTTCCCCTCTTGAATCTCCTTTTCCCATTCGGATTGGCTAATATGACTTAGTATCCTTGAAAGAAAATCGAGAATGGTTTGTCCATCGAATTCCTTGGGCACTTTCACGGGACGAAAATTTTCGTAGGGCTCACTTCCGGGTAATTTTTCTTTAAAAACATCAAACGCAGCCTGATGCTTTTTCATCGATTCCAGTCTTTTTTCTTGCGGAGAAACATAACAATACAAACAAGATTTTCCTAAAACGTAGCGATTATCTTTTTGTTCTTCTGAAGTTAACGGAGAAAGGCAAGCGAAGCACTGAGAATCAGGAGTTTCGGCCAGAGAAGGATCCACCCCTACTCTTTGATCAAAAACGAAACAATCCCCTTGATAATGATTCCCTCCCACCTCTTCAAAATATTTTAAAATGCCACCGTCTAGCTGAAAAATATGTTTAAACCCGACCGACTCCATGTAAGGGCCAGCCTTTTCGCAACGAATTCCCCCCGTACAAAACATGACAACTGGTTCATCCTTCATTTTTTCAGGCAGCTTCGAAACGGCCAAAGGAAAATCTCTAAAATGATTAATCCCGGCAGGCAAAGCGCCCTGAAATGTCCCAAGTTTAATTTCGTAATCATTGCGAGTGTCAAAGAGAGTAAGCGGTCGACCCTCATCGAGCCACTTTTTCAATTCCGCAGCTTTTAATTTAGGAGAAGTTCGCTTAGACGGATCGATTCCCTCAACACCAAAGGCGATAATCTCTTTTTTAATTCTGACCAACATGCGGGTAAAGGGTTGATGTTCACTCTCACTGTACTTGGGCTCTAAACCCTCTAACCCGGGAATTTTCCAAATTTCCTGCATGAGCAGATCAATCTTGTCGCGAGAACCTGCGACAAACATATTAATACCTTCAGGGCTCAACAAAATGGTCCCTTTGAGCTTCCATTCTTTACACTGAGTTAAAAGACGTTCCCTGAGCGGCTTGAGTCCGGAAAGAGGAGCAAACCGGTAAGTTGAAATGTTGGTCATTAGGGACATGAAGGGACGAATCTACTGGATTTTAACGCTTTTAGTCAATCCTGATTTAAAGGGACCCGACTGCTCTTTGAGATAAAGAGACAAACAAGAGTATCAGATTCCTATTTCATCAATTTAAGTTAAACTCTCCCCATATGCCTAAGAAACCCAAAACAGGAATGTGGGCTAGGTCCATGAGCTTAGCCAAACTGACTGCCTCAGCTGGGGGACGACTGGCCAAACACACAGTAGAAGGGTGGTTTTCAGAGCCGATCCAACACTTAGAGAAGGGAAAAAAGATTCTTGAAGCTCAAGCCAAACAGTTAGTGGGCGAAGCGAATCAACTCCGAGGAACCTTAGTTAAGGCGGGACAAATTCTATCCATGTATGGGGATTCTTTTTTTCCCAAAGAAGTGGCTAATCATCTTAAAAAACTCCAAAACGAAGTGGAACCCCTTCCCTTTGAAACGATCGAGTCCCTTTTAAAAAAACGACTGGGGCTTGAAAAATTTCACCAGCTAGAAATCGCCCCAGCCCCACTTGGGGCGGCTTCGTTAGGCCAGGTTCATCAAGCTACGATCAAAAACTCTGGCAAGAAAGTCGCTCTTAAGGTGAGATACCCAGGGATTGAAAGAGCCATCGATACCGACCTTAAGCTACTTCGATTTTTTCTAAATGCTGGGAAATTTTTTCCAGCTGATATTCCCAAAGAACGTTGGGATGGTATTTTTGATGAAGCAAGACACATGCTGTATCAGGAAGTGAATTACAAACAAGAGCTCCAGCTTTTAAAAAAATATCGAGAACACCTGAAAGAAGATACCAGATTTGTTATCCCTGAAGCCATTGAGGATTTCTGCACGCCAAGCGTGCTGTGCACTTCATTTGAGACTGGAGTACGTATCGATTCCCAAGAGGTTCACGCTCTATCCCAAAATCGCAGGGATAAGCTATCTCGTAGCTTCGCTCAGCTTTTTCTGATGGAGTTTTACGAATGGAATTTGGTTCAAACCGACCCCCACTTTGGAAATTATTTAATTAAAATCGATCCCAAAGGGGAGAACGATCGTTGGGTCCTCTTTGATTTTGGAGCACTCAGATCATTTTCAGAAGAATTCAAATCGTCCTATATCACGCTAGCAAGAGGAGTTCTCACCGAAAAACCAGAAGAGATACTGAGAGCTGGAGAAGAAATGGGTTTAGTTTCAAAAGAAGATTCCCCACAAGCACGGCAGGGGTTTGTCGATTTGGCCTATCTGTCCGCAGAGCCTGTGATGACTTTGAAACCGTATCATTGGGCGGGGAGTGACCTTCCCAAAAGGACGGCAAGTCTTTCCATGAAGATCATTCCTCAATTAAAATTTAGGATTCCGCCCAAAGAAATGCTTTCTCTCAATAGAAAACTCGGAGGAATTTACGTTCATCTGAGTGAACTCAAAAGCCAAATTGCTATCCGCGAAGAACTATTGAAGGAGCCCTTCCGAACTATACTGAAACTCTAGTCAATACCTAACTTAGGGCCTAAATGAGCCAAAGTGACCATTTCATCCACCATCCCTTTCTCAGCTCGAATTCCCATGACCTGATTGATCTGCGGGATTGCAGAGGGGCAGGTTATGTTAACTTCAGTGAGATAATCTCCGATAAAATCCAGTCCCAACAAATAGAGCCCTTTTGAAATCAGATCCCTAGAAATCACATCACAGGCTTTCAGTTGCCGTTCGGTAGGACTAAAAAAATGGGCGCTTCCGCCTTGATGCAAATTCGCTAAACGGCTCCCCGGTTTGGGTCTTCGCAACACACTTCCCATCACCTTGCAATTCATGACCACAATTCTCAAATCTCCTTGGGTAGTGACTTCAGGAATGTAAGGTTGCAACGCAATTTTGGGTTTCCACTTTTCCCAATAATCCCTTAATTGAAAATCCGAAGTGCTCGAATTGAAAAACTCAATCCCTTGTCCCGAGTACAAATGAAGGGGTTTAGCTACCATGTCTCCCTTGGAATCTCTGATCTTTTTCTTCATTTCTTCTAACGAACAGCACTCATAGGTAGGAATAGAAAACTCTGGGTAGTTTTGAGGCAGTAAATGCTCACTCAACTTCCAATTCCAGTTGGGATTATTAATCTGCAAAATACTCTTGGGTAATTGAGCAAACTGCTTCATATGTCCGATGTAACGTTCGTCCACAGGAGGATCAAGCCGCTGCCAAATCACATCATAAGAGGTTACTTCCTCTTCTCGATGCCCCTCGAGTTCAAAAGGTTCTTTTTGTAATGGCTTAACTTGATGGATTCTTTGGATGGGGAGTTTTCTGAAATATTCCTGCTGAGACAGTCGCCAATCGACGGATTCTAAATTGACGTAGTCAACCCAAAATCCTCTGCTCATCATTTCAGCAGCCAAAACAACTCCAGTGTCTAACCCGACCTGCATAGTGGAAGTGGGCTCACCCGCTATTAATATTTTCATCGTGACTTATCCCCTTCAGCGCTAAACCAAAAACGGACTCCTTGATTAGAATGAATCTTAATACTGTTTATTTCGGGAGTACATGGGGGATCGACTTCCCAGCAGCGAAAATCATGATTGGGAGTAGAAATTTTTAGTCCCTCAAAAATCATGACTGGGGTCGCACTTCTCATGGGCACGGTTGGCCAATCGATCCACCGAACGGGAAAAGGACGAGTTAATAGAGCGCTTCGCAAGGTAAGCCCTAAGGCAATGACCAAGCCCGCATAAAAGTAGAACGGTTTTGCCGTCCATTTAATTTCGCCCCACTGCAGTAGTGCGGATGTCAACAAGCCACACCAAGCAAAAACTAACCACAGAGCAAACCTTAGATTGGGCGCTGAAAACAACCAAATGAGGGTCACCCCCAATAAAACTGCCATCGCAGGCTTACTCATCTGAATATTTTTTCCACATGAAGCTCTTGAATGATAACGCGAACGAATCTTTTGAAATAGAGCCACCCCCAAAACAACTCCAAGCCCCACCCCAACACTTTTCCAAACAGGTTCGTGAAGCAATCGTTGCCACCACTCCCTTAGACAATCGGGGTTGGAAAAAACATTCTCTGAAATCGCCGTTCCACAAAGATGTTTCTTTACATCAGCGTACCAACGGGCCACTACTTCTTTCGGCATTGCCCAAGGAAGTCCAAATCCACATGTCGTAGATTGGGGATAAAGCAAGCACCCGGAAGTCAAAACACCTCGAACTAACCAAACACTCCCAAATCCTATATTCCACTTAAGGGCTTTTTTAATCACTGCAGATTGTAGAGTCGTCTTGTTGTAAAAAAGCACAAAGCCCAAGGGAACCCACAAAACCAAGTTGGATACTTTGGTGGAAATGGCCAACGCCACCGAAAACAGCATCAACACCCACCAAGGTTCAGAATCAAAATCTTTAAAGACTAAGCCTAAAAAAGAGGCCCAAACCAAACAGCTAAGAGTAAGGCTTGGAAAGTCAGGAGTGACTCCTCCTAGTCCCAGACCAAAATGGTTAAATCCCAACAACACCCAAATGATAAACGCACCGAGTGAAATAGACGACAGTCGGTAAAGATCTCTTAATACAAAAACGAAAGCGACAGCCATGAGAGCGTTTGCAGAAAATTGGGAAGCTAAACCCAAATACGGTAACCCAAAGGCGGCTTCCACTAAAAACCAAACCGAATTATGCCCATAAGGACCAAACACATTAGCAATGCCAGGTAGAATGGGATGTCCTTTTAACAGTGCGACAGTGGGCAGGTGATAATAGCCGGTATCAATATTGAAAAAGCAAACTGTGGCGAGAAGCCCAAACCCTAGAATGAGAACAAAGCCCAAAAGAATGTCTCGAAAGGAAATATAATCACTCACTACCTTGCGATAGTGAATAAGCCCACCCCACCCCACTACCACAATCACTGTTGAAACCGCGTTAGAAACAGGAAGAAAAAAGTGAACCACCTGCGTTCCTAGGGCGACTCCCCAAAACCCAAACAGGAGCAAAGCCCCTAAACCTGATAGTGGATTGTTCTTTTGACGTTCGCTCCAAAATCTAAACTGCACCATGAGGCCTAGCCCCAAACAGGCCCCCGACCAGAGGATTAAAGAAACCATCAGTTTGATCATATTTTTTCCCAATAAAACAATATTTTGAACCTAATACCTAAAATTGCCACCCTTTCTTTACAACTATTGATTGCGGCGCATTATTTCTTTAAGGAATTTTCACTTTTCTACCGATAACTAGGTGAGGGACTCTCATGCCTGAAGATAAGAAAAAAAAGGATAAAAAGTTTTTCCGCATTAACACTCAAGGGGAAATCTCGGAAACCACGCGCCAAACCTCCGATACTAACCCCGGAATAGAACCCAATCGGTTAAGTGAAGAAAATTCCGATCAGCTAAAAGATTCCCCAACTGAAGTTTCCCACGAAGAAACCTTTGCAGAATCGCAGAATCGGGAGCAGGAATCATTGGCACCACAGAGCGATGATGAATCCAGACAGGAAGAACCTCATTTCGAAATCAAAGCTGAAGACGAAGAGCTCCAAGAGTCTTTCTTAACTGAAATATCCAAATCGAACCTGGTAGCTCAAGATGTGAGTAATCTCGATTCAATGATCCCTTCTTCGAGCCCAATGAGTCCATCGTCTGAAAACGTGGAGACACTCCGAAACTATATTTCATTAAAAGAAAAAGAGGTGTCAGATCTCAAAGAACAACAACGTCAATATCAGAATGTCCTTTTAAAATTAAAGCGTTCCCAGGAAGACTTAAACCGAATTAACTTAGAGCTTCAAAGAGACTTAGACACTGCTAAATCGAACGAATCACTTTTAAAAAAAGAAGCTCATACGCTTAGGGAAAAACACGAAAGCGAAATCGCTATACTCAAGAATGACTTCGAACAACAAAAACTTCAGTCAGGTTCATTCGAAGAGCAATTGGCCGAGCTCTCTCGACAAAAGACCGTTTGGAAGGACAAAATTTCGGACGACCTAAAGAAGATAAAATTAAAAGAAAAAGAGCTTGAAAATAAATATGAACTTCTCAAAAAAGACACTGAAACTTTGCTCGACTCCAAGGACCAACAGATTTTAGAGTTCCGAAAAAAGAATGACGCCCTAGAACTCGAGCTAGAATCGCTTGAGGAAAGACTGCTCAATGAACACGCCATTCTTAATAGTATTGAGAGTAAAAAGAGAAGGCTGATTGAAACATTAAAACTAGCTATTTCTTTGCTCGAACAAATTGACACTCAAAACGACGTCAATGACGCGCGAAAAACAGGTTAAATCTCTATGAGCATCTCTGTTAAAGATTTGAGATTAAGCGTTTTATCCGAGCCTAAAACCCGAGTCGACATTTGGTATAGTGACCCCTTTTTTAAAGAACTCTACCTTCCGCTTTTCAACCAATACCCCATCGAATGTCATTGGGAGCTTTCACCCAAAAACTGGAAATTACTTTTAAGAAAACTCAAACCCCACTACCTTATTCTCGATTTAAGTGTAGTTTCGGAGAATCCCATACAATCTTTGCATGAAATGAAATCAATTTCGCCCGGAACTGAAATCATCGTTCTCTCTCACACCGACGATGTTCATATTGCAATATCGGCTTTTAAAGCAGGCATTTCAGATTACTACCTAAAGCCTACGAACCCCGAGACCCTCTGGTATGCTTTGCAAAAACTGATTAGCACAAAAAATTTATTACCCCATGACCCGACTCTACAAGCCGACCTAGAGATGTTCAGCGTTACCCATCATATTAATATCGCAGAATCAGATTATAAAATGCGGGAATTAGCGATCAATCATTTAATCCATCAAACCGGAGCCGGAGGAGCTATTTGGCTATGCCCAAGCTCCAACACTCCTCGTTCCAGTTCGTCTTTGACACAGACCATCGACGGGACAGCCTTTTTCGTAGAATACTGGGGATGTCATTCTTCGCAAGAGGCCCAAGAAGAATTAACCAGTTTCCAAAACAAATTTCCCTTGTTAATGAGAGATTCCTTTTTCACCCATTTGACTTCTCACCCGGAGCATTGGTTTCGAGGGGACTGTGCTTGGATTCCACTTAAAAACTCATCCATGGGTGGAATTCTCCTCTTTGGATTATCTGGGGTCCCTTCTGAACTTCTCAAAACTCGAACCGAGTTCCTCATTCGAAGTCTC
Source organism: Deltaproteobacteria bacterium (assembly GCA_900299195.1). Taxonomy (GTDB): domain Bacteria; phylum Bdellovibrionota; class FAC87; order UBA2466; family UBA2466; genus UBA2466. The sequence continues at coordinate 12,760 of OMIX01000090.1, read as the reverse complement.
GAAGTTTCGTTAGAAAATCATCAGCGCTATATTGAAGCTAAACAACTCACTTATATTGATGACCTTACGGGGCTCTATAACCCACGTTTTTTAGAACAGGCCCTCAATATAGCCATGGACAGTTTGAATAAAAAGAACCAAGGATTCTGTGTTCTTTTTATCGACATCGATAAGTTCAAGCAGGTCAATGATCAATACGGTCACTTGGTGGGAAGTCAAATGCTTACGCATATTGGTAAACTGATAAGAAGCAGCCTGAGAAAAAATGATCAAGTGTTTCGGTACGGGGGAGATGAATTTATTGCCATTCTTTACGATACAGAACTGTCAACCGCTAAAGAAATCGCTGAAAGGGTCAGAAAATCCGCTGAAGCCAGAACTTTTAGGTTTCCAATGGCCCACATTAAAATCACTTTGTCCATCGGCATCGCGCGCTTTCCCGATCACGGAAATAACAAAGAAACCGTAATTTCGATGGCTGACACAGCTATGTACGCCAGCAAAAAGAGCGGTCGAAACCAAGTCATTGTGGCTCAACCCGAAATCCATGGCTAAGCTAAAGCTGATCTTATCCGATTTTCATCTAGGTAAAGGGAAACGTTTGCCTAATGGGGCTATGAATCCGCTCGAAGATTTTTTTCACGACCATAGATTCAAAGAATTTCTTGAGCACTATACTCAAGGACCTTTCGAGGATTATGAAATTGAGTCGATTCTTAACGGTGACATTTTAAACTTGATTCAAATCGATTATCACGGCCATTTCACCACCGTCATCACAGAAAGTGTGTCTAATCACAAACTGCAACACATTATCGAAGGACACCCCGTATTTTTTAACAGCCTGAGAGGATTTTTAAACCATCCCAAACGAAGTTTGACTTATGTGATTGGAAATCATGACCAAGAAATGCTTTGGACCTCCGCTCGTTCACTCTTTGAGAATGCGGTTGGCAAAGAAGTAAATTGGAAAAATTCCTATTATCACATTGATGGAATCCATATTGAACATGGACACCAGTATGAATCGGTCAACCGGGTTGACCCTACCCGCCTTTTTCTTACGGAAGGTCTGCCCGAGCCCATTCTTAATCTTCCTTGGGGAACCTTATTTACGATTCAATTTATCGTCCGTCTCAAACTGGTTAGACCCGCCGTGGATAAAGTGAGACCTTTCCGCCATTTTATTTGGTGGAGCATTTTCCACGACACTTGGATGTCGCTCATTCAGGGGACAAAACTCTTCTTCTACTTCATCTCAACTCGCTTTAGTAAAGTTCGTTACCGCCAATCTAGCCTAAAGCAGACTTTCAAAATCCTGTTTGAGGCCTCGGTTTTTCCCGATTTAAGTGATGCTGCAAAAAGAATCTTGAGAAGCCCTGAGGTTCATACCGTAGTGTTTGGTCACACCCATGTTTATAAACAAACCCCCATCGGCGATGAAAAACAGTACCTTAATACTGGCAGTTGGACCGACATCATTACCATGGATCTAGAAAACTTCGCTCGTCGCTCTCGCCTAACTTATGTTCGAGTCGAGTATAATGACGTAGGAAAAGCTATTCCCATGTTACGCCACTGGATAGGACGAGCCCCCTTAGAAGACGACGCTTTTGGAATCTAACGATAACGCTATGCATTTTTTTGCAATTTTTTTGATCAAGACTTTGTCATAAGCCCATCCTTAACATATACTGACCCTTATTTTCGACTAGTGCGTCAACACCCAATGAAAGCGCTCATATGATTGGATCTATTGCAAAAAAAATATTTGGAAGTGCAAACGAACGAGAAATTAAACGGCTGGTTCCTAAAGTATTGGAAGTGAATGCGTTAGAGGCCCAAATTTCTAAACTGACCGATGAAGGACTTAGAAATAAAACTGCAGAGTTTAGAGAAAAACTCTCACGGGGAGCCACTCTCAACGACATTCTAGCGGAAGCTTTTGCTGTCACCAGAGAAGCTGGTAAGCGAGTCCTCAACATGCGCCACTTCGACGTCCAACTCATTGGGGGGATGGTCCTCCACAGCGGCAAAGTAGCTGAGATGAGAACTGGAGAAGGAAAAACGCTCGTCGCTACCCTTCCCGTTTATCTCAATGCTTTAGAAGGAAAAGGGGTTCATGTCGTCACGGTCAACGATTACTTAGCCAAACGTGACTCTGAATGGATGGGCCAGCTGTACCGCTTTTTAGGATTAAGTGTGGGAACAATCGTTCACGGGTTAAACGACCGCGAGAGGCACGAATCCTATTCGGCCGATATCACTTACGGAACTAACAACGAATTTGGCTTCGACTATTTAAGAGATAACATGAAATTCAGGTTGGAGGATTTCGTTCAGCGACCTCTGAATTTTGCCATTGTGGACGAAGTGGATTCTATTTTAATCGACGAAGCACGAACTCCTCTTATCATCAGCGGACCTACCGATGATTCCACCGATAAATATTATTTAATCAACTCAGTTATTCCCATTCTTCAAAATGTGGAGGACTACACCATTGAAGAGAAGTCTCGAAGTGTGGCTCTGACCGAGTCTGGGGTCAATAAGATCGAAAAAGCCCTTCGAGTCAACAATCTCTACGCTCCGGAACACATGGAATTGGTTCATCATGTGCATCAAGGGTTAAAAGCTCACGCCATTTTTAAACGAGATGTGGATTATGTGGTTAAAGAAGGCGAAGTGATTATTGTCGACGAATTCACGGGAAGATTAATGCCAGGCCGCAGATATAGCGACGGGCTTCACCAGGCCCTTGAAGCTAAAGAGGGTGTTAATATTGAAAATGAAAATCAAACTCTAGCTACTGTGACTTTCCAAAATTATTTCAGGATGTATAAAAAACTGGCCGGGATGACAGGAACAGCCGATACCGAAGCCACCGAGTTTAATAATATTTATAAACTAGAGGTTTGTGTTATACCCACCAACCGCCCCATGGTGCGCGATGACAAGCAGGATGTGATCTACAAAACGGCCAAAGCAAAATACAAAGCGGTTTGCGATGATATCGAGGAAATGTTTCAAAAGAAAAAACCTGTCTTGGTGGGCACGATCTCCATCGAGAAATCGGAATACTTAAGTCAGCTCCTCAAAAAGCGGGGAGTTCCCCACAACGTTCTCAATGCTAAACAACATGAACGAGAAGCGGAAATTGTAGCTCAAGCAGGTCAACCTGGTGCTATCACTATTGCGACCAACATGGCAGGCCGAGGAACTGACATCGTTCTAGGTCCCGGGGTCAAAGAAATGGGAGGACTCCACATTATTGGGACCGAAAGGCACGAATCTCGTCGAATTGACAATCAGCTTCGTGGTCGAGCCGGTCGTCAGGGAGATCCCGGTTCTAGCCGCTTTTACCTCTCGTTAGAAGATGACCTTTTGCGAATTTTCCAAGGGGAAAAAATTAAAGCCTACATGGATCGATTCAAAATGGAAGAAGAGGTTCCCATTGAATCGAAGCTTATTACTAAGGCTATCGACAATGCCCAGAAAAAAGTAGAAGGGCACAACTATGACATTCGTAAACATCTTTTAGAATATGACGACGTTCTTAACAAACAAAGAGAGGTCGTTTACGAATTAAGAAGACTTATTCTTAAAGGAGAAAACACAAAAGATTTAATCTCCGACATCGTCAAAGAACAGGTCGATACTGTTTGTAATACCTTCGCTTCCGTTAAGCTGACTAGCGATTGGGATACGCGCTCCATATTAGAGTCGATCCTCACCATGTTCGACAAATCTCTGGGTTTTACTGAAGATACGATTAGAACCTTTGAAACCAAAGAAGCGCTCACCGAGGAGATCTGCAAAAGAGCCCAAGTTTTTTACGATGAACGCGAAAAAGCGATGACTCCTGAAGTTGTTCGCCAATTGGAACAAATGATCTATTTAGGCTCTATCGACCAATTGTGGAAGGATCATCTTCTCAACATGGATCATCTCAAAGAGGGGGTGGGTCTGCGGGGTTATGGTCAGAAAGATCCGTTAGTCGAATACAAAAAAGAGGGCTTTACCCTATTTAAGCTGATGGACGACCAAGTTAAAATGGATGTCATCACGAAACTCTATCGAGTCCAAGTCACGCGAGAAGAAGAGGTTCAAGAATTGCAGCCCAAAGCTCAGCCCATGCATTTCATGCATGGAGCGCAAGAGGAAAGCCAATTGGAACCCACTTTGCGAAAAGAAGATAAGGTTGGGCGAAATGATCCCTGTCCTTGTGGCAGCGGGAAAAAATACAAAAAATGTCACGGAGGGTAACCGGTGTTATCGACATGTCCCAGTTGTCTCAATCAAATTCTTCACGATGATGGAGTGAGCCAATTAAATTGTGAATGTGGGGAAAAATTTAGCCCTTTTCTTGAAATGGCTGCTACGGCACCTGATGAACGATTATCTGTTGCTCCCCCCTTTTCAGTAGAAAATGATGTTTCGGCAGGGGTTCCTACGTTTGCGGATTACTCAGAGAGTGAAGCAGCTTTTGCAGAACTGAGAAATTTTGGTGAGGGGCTGGGTAATGAGGTTCTCAGCGATTCTGAACAGAAAAATCTTCCCCCCGAACAACTTCAAAAAAACCAGGTGCCCCCGTCAATGCCCTTGGCAGAGGCAACTCCTATTCCTGCTGCGCCCTCCTCTCTCTCTACTTGCGACACTATGTTCAGCGCTGGCGATACTATTTCAGGTTATCAGATTGATGTTTTTTTGAACCCAATCTCTATTTGGTCCCATTCGGCTTTGGAGAGTGAAGATCCTCTTCAGCAGGCCTACAAAACTCTATCCGAAAAGGCCCAGAAGGCGGGAGCGAACGGAGTGATTTCTGTTCGTTGGTCATTTACCCCGGATGGCTCGCGAATTTTACTCACTGGAACCCCCGTGAAATGTCGAAAAATCGGATAAATAAGAACCAAACAACGGACGACGAAGTCCGCCCTATTGGCGCCAGAGCACTCAAAAGTGCGATCGATTCCCTTCGACCCTACTTATTTGAAGCCGAACTTTTAGATTTGTTTGCAGGTCAAGGGAGATTTGGAATCACTGCATCAGCAGAAGGGATTTCTTCAGTGACCTTTGTAGAAAAGAGTCGAACCACCGCGAGCCTTCTTTCCAAGCAAATCCAGGCCCCCTCTTTTCCAAAAACCGTTCAAGCCCGGGTCGTTTGCCAGGATACCTTATCCTTCTTAAAAGACACCTCACAAAAGTTTGATATTGTCTTTGCCGATCCCCCCTTTCCTATTTGGAATTCTGAGTTCCAGGAGAAGCTATTCTCCGCTGTGTCTAAAGTGTTAAAGGCAGATTCTATTTTTCTTGTGAAACACCCATCTCGGGTGTTACTTTTCCCTCTGACAGACGCTTGGAAACTCACCAAACAGACTGAGTTTGGAGAATCTGAATTGCTTTATTTTAATTATGAAGAAAACCCTTAAAGATACGAGTTCTCCTTCGAAAGCTCACCGAGCTATTTACCCTGGCACTTTTGATCCTATCACCAACGGCCATGTGGACCTTATCACACGCGCTTTATCGATATTTGATGAAGTGATTATTCTTATCGCGCACTCAAGTAAGAACCCCATTTTTACCCAAGAAGAAAGAAAAGATCTCATTCAAGGGTGTTTTAAAAAAGACCCTCGAATTAAAGTGGAAAAGGTCGAAGGACTTTTGGCCGACTATGCAAAAAAAATGAAGGTTAATGTGATTTTGCGTGGGCTGAGAGCTATTTCTGATTTTGAATATGAATTTCAAATGGCCACGATGAATAAGCGTTTACATCCAGGACTTGAAACTTTCTTCTTAATGGCTTCTGAAAACAACTTTTTCGTGAATTCAACTTTAGTCAAAGAGGTCATCTCCCATGGAGGAGATATTTCGACGTTGGTACCTCCCCACGTTGAAAAAGCTCTAAAGGAAAAACTATGTTAAAAATTGCAAACCGAGTGAGTTCTCTAAAATCTAGCAGCATCATGGAAATCTCAGCCAAAGCGGCTCAACTAAAAGCCCAAGGTCACGAAGTGATTAGTTTAGCTGCGGGTGAGCCCGACTTTAACACTCCCGAGGCCATTCAAGCTGCAGCGACTTTAGCCATGAAAGAGGGAATCACAAAGTACACGCCAGCTCCCGGATTTCAGGCCCTAAGAGAAGCGATTGCCAAAAAAGTGACTCAAGAAAATGGATTCCCAGTAGATCCAGAAGAGGTTTTGGTCACAAGTGGAGCCAAACACGGATTGTATCTAGCGCTACAATGTTTAGTGGATCCGGGAGAAGCCATTTTAATTCCGACTCCTGCCTGGGTAAGTTATCGCCCGATGATTGAGCTCGCGGGAGCCTCGGTGATTCCTCTGCCTCTTTATGAAGAAGATGGATATCGACCGAACATAGAGCGCTGGAAAGGAATGGCCATTCCCCCCAATGCGAAGGGGATCATTATCAATAGCCCGAATAACCCCACGGGAGTGGTGTACAGTCGAGAAGAGCTTGTAAAACTCACGGGCTGGGCACTCCAAAGAAATCTTTGGATCATTTCTGACGAAATCTACGAAAAGATTATTTACGATCATTTGAGCCATACTAGCGTCGCCGCTTTGGGACCTGAGGCCAAAAAAGCCACCATCACTATCAGCGGATTTTCAAAAAGTTATGCCATGACGGGTTGGCGATTTGGTTGGGCTATTGCCGAGAAACCTTTTGTTTCCAAAATGGCAGCCCTTCAAAGCCAAAGCAATAGCCATGTAACCAGTTTTGTCCAATGGGCAGCGATGACTGCGTGTCAGTTACCCAGCTCTGTGGCTCAATCCATGGTTTCTGAGTTTGATAATCGTCGAAGATATTGCATGGAAAGACTGGACTCACTTTCTCCTTTCTTAACCTACACACGACCCACTGGAGCCTTTTACATCTTCATTAATCTTTCAAAGTGGCTAACCGCTCACAAAATGACCGACTTAGAATTTTGTAAAGAATTACTCGACAAAGAATTCGTCGGTGTTGTTCCTGGTTCTTCATTCGGAAAAGAACATTCCATCCGAATTAGCTATGCTACCAACTTAGACAATCTGAAAAAAGCTTTTGATAGAATTGAAGGATATTTAAAACGAGTTTCCTAATTCGATATAGAAAGATGAGCCTTCAGGGGTCAGAGCGTAATCGCCTCGAACTATCAATCGTTTGCCCCAAATCAGACGAGTTCCCCAACCTGTTGAAGCATGGAGATTTCCGATTTTGACCGGAAGAAGCTTGTCCCACACTCTTCCCACATCCACAAAAGGAACAAACCCTAAGGCTATCTCCTGATCGGCAAACCCAAAAGAGATAGGATCCCATCGAAGTTCAAAGCCAATCGAAGTCCTGATATGATCCACAAAACGATTCCCATCATACCCCCGCATGAACCTATCGCCACCAAATCCAATGGTAGAATCGGACCCTCCGATGGCAGAAAGTTCATAAAAAGGAACTGTTCCTGAAAGAACCTCGAACAAACTTCGGTGTGCAAAAATAAGTCTTCGGTGGATAGGATAATAGTACCTAAAAGTATATGTCGTTCTTAAAAAATCGAAACTACTCCCCGTAAACTTGGAATACCACTGCAAATAAAGTTCATTCAAAGTTCCGTTTGACGGATAAGGTTCAAAATCTAAAGTATCTCGAATGATGGCCCAACCCAAATAGTGGGTTCTGCCTCCTCCCAGACCCACGGGTTTTTGCGCTTCCAATAGACTTCCTGCAGGGGCCGTAATTTTCATCCACTTAAATCCCAACACTGGACCCGTTCGAATTTTTCTTCCCATGTATCTAAAAAGCTGAAAAGTCGCAGTGGGCGAGGTTCTAGTATTCGCATAAAGGGGATTGTCAGATTCTAAACCTACCTGATCCACCACCGTATCGTTTCCCATGCCGTAGTATCTCTGAGTGATATCTTGGTTGAAGGAAACTCGTCCGGTAAATCGATAAAGCCCTCCAAACGCGTAGGGATAATCTGCTTGGAAAAAATGCTTATATCGACCTTTGTCGCTTGTTAATACTTGCCCCATGAATTCCACTTTGTGGGGATCCTGGCGAACAATATTAACAAGTTTGGCATGAAGCCCCAAATGAAACCCGTTATTGGGGCTGGGGAAAATTAAGGGAATTCCTTGAATGGTCCAAGGATCTCCCCACATTTGAAATCCCTTTCGACTCACCACTTTGTCGATGCGACTGGCGACTTCCTCACCAAACAATTTAATCTCTTTGCCCATGCCAGGACTTGTTGGAGCATTTTTGAGAGGGCCGTCCTCAATAAAATCATCGGCTCTTAACGCAGAAGGAATTTCGGGGATTTCCTGACCACGGACGGGCGAGGTTTTCTTTACCTTTTTAGGTAGAGGGGCGGCTCGTTTAATTCGGGGCGGTTCACTCAACGCATAGGATATTTTTCCACAACCCAACCCCCAAGAAAAAATCCAGGAAATGAAAACAATAAATTTAAACGAAACGGCCATCTCTTAACATTTTGGCCTTTTCCCTTCGATTTGAGAAGGAAATTTGTCATTAAAACTTAGCTTGGCTTCTCCAAGTTCCCTGAAGCCTATTCTGAATGAAACTTTCAACCTCGGAAAAGGGGATATGGTCGGCAATGGTTTTCCCGTAATAGATCTTTTCAATAATACCATCCTCGGCGATCAAAAAAGAGGCGGGAACCTGTCCTAGCTCTCCATCGATAGGCCCTTGGGAATTTCCACTTAAAATCGCTTTAAACAAGTTTCCTACCACACTTGGTCGAAAGACAGCCTTTAGAGATACGTCAGTCTCAAAAAGCCGATATAAAACTTTGTTAGGGTCTGAGAGCATGTGAATGCCAGGATGTGGGAGGTTTTTTACCGCAAACTTTTCCGGCCCTGACTCAAACACGGCGACCACTTCAAGTTCTTGAGAATGATATTTTTCCATTCTACGCGCCAAAGCTTTCAGGTGTAAATTGCACAGAGGGCATTGAGGGTACCGATAAAAAATCAACCAAATCAATTTTCCGCGAAGCGCTTGTATATCAAAGGATTCACCTCGATAAGTCACTCCAATGAAATCAGGTGCCTTGTCCCCCACTTTAAGAGTTTTCTCTTTAACCGACTTTTTCATCCTAAGCCCTTTTTTAAAATAAAAATCCAAGCCCTATACCCACAAACGGCCCAGAAAGGTCGACATCCCCCCCGTTCGCAAGGAAAGATCCAGAAGAGGAACTCAACCCCCTCACCTTAACCCAACGATAGCCGCCCTCTAAATGAAGAGCGAGCTGAGTATTAAATCGTAATTCCAGTGAAGTCCTTAAGTGATAATTCCAAAACGTCGCCCCCGTCTGAAAAACTCCGTTCGCACTCGAGTCTATCTGTTGTTTAAGAGGAAAGGTTCCCCCTGCCGCAAAGAGATAACTGACTCTCGGGTTTCCTCTCACATAGGCTACTTCAGGACCAAGCAACTGCAAATTTAACTTATCGATAGAATTCACTCCGGCTAAGCTCATTTTTCTCTGAGCCACCCAAAACTCATAACGAATTCCAATCCACAGAGGTTTTAAAGCAAAATATCCAAGCCCTAGAGTTCCTAGGATGGGGGTTCTCATATTTTGAGTGTAAGAAGCCCCCAAAACTTTATCAGAAGCAGGAGAGGCTAAACCTAAATTAATGGCTCCATAAAAAAGAAAGGGCTTTAGCTGAATCTCTCTTTTCGTTTTACCCCAAGAAGGCGCACAAAGCCCCCCTAGGGCCACCCAAAGAAAAATCAACCCATACCGAAAAGCCATTCGACGATTCATCAACTTAGTTTCGGAAGAATTACACTACGAGCCACAGATCATAATGGTGAAGTTTTCATGTTCTTCTTTTCACAATTGAAGGTAAGTCTAGGGGACTTCGGAGAACTGAATATCCTCAATAGGATAAGCCTCCCAGCCTTTAAAATCGAAGTGCCACCACTCAGTATCAAGTCCAGAAAACCCCTCTTTTTCCATCGCTTTTTCTAAGAGGGTTCGATTTTGAATCGCTTTTTTGGGAAGTTTTTTATAATTTCGATGGGCTTTCTCAGTAAAGTTATCGTAAGCGGTTGGCATTTCAACTTCTCTCCCCTCTAAATCGAGAAGAGTCAAATCCACCGCAGCTCCACGATTGTGGCGAGACCCTTTTTTCGGATCGGCCACATATCGTTCATCAGGAACGAGTTGCCAAAATTTCTTTTGAACGGACAACGGCCGATAGCAATCAAACACTTTGAGTTTAAATCCCTGGACTCTTAACGAGGACTGAACTCTTGCCAAAGCCTCCGCAACCGCTCTTCTCAAAAGACACCGAGACTCAGGATAAACTACTTGGTGGGTAAAGTTGTCTTGGGTGGCGTATTTGATATCTAACACTAAGCTAAAATCATACTTCTTAGCATCTATGAGCTCAGTCGTAGAAGCCGTCCCAGTTGAACTTAAGGGGAGAACAAGAGCTCCCAGAACCATAAAAAAAGGGATTAACTTCATTTGATTTAAACCTGTTCTGCAGGCTTTAGAAAAGCGAGCTTTTTCTTCATCCAAATTCTAAAGGTGTCGATGTAAGTGTACGCTGCAGGAATCACCACAAGGCTCAAGAGGGTCGAGCTAATGAGCCCACCAATAATGGCAATTCCCATACTGGTTCTTTGTTTGGAGGCTTCATTGAGACCAATAGCCACGGGCAACATCCCTGCAATCAGAGCAAAGGTGGTCATTAAAATGGGGCGTAATCTCATTTTCCCGGATTTAACAAGAGCCTGAGATCTTTCCATCCCCTCAGCTATCAACTGATTCGTGGTGTCCACCAACAGAATCGAATTTTTTGTTGCTACCCCCAACAACAAAATACAACCAATCATCGAATTGATGTCTAACGATTGTCGACTGACAAAAAGAGCAATAAAAGCTCCGCAAGCCGCTAAGGGCAGCACCAACATAATAGTAAGCGGAGTGATAAAAGATTCATAAAGACTGGCTAAAACCAAATAAATAAACACTACCGCTAAAATCGCAGCAGTCACCATACTCTCCATCAACTCTTTAAAGTTTTCAGCTTGTCCCACAAAAGCGTAAGTCACTCCCGGAGGAAGCGTAATTTCACTTTTTAAAATACGATTGATATCGGACATCACTCCACCCATACCTTTACCACCGGGTGTAAGATCAGCTGCGATTTGAACATACCTTCCGCGATCTTGCCTTAAAATATTTGCAGGGCCTGTAGCCTCAGTTCCCTTGGCAATATTTTTTAGAGGAATCTGCCTGAAATTGATATTGGGAACATAAGTGATATTAAAATTATCTTTAAGATTTCGATCCTCTTCTTGAAGACGAACTCGAATATCGTACTCCCTACCTTCCTCGCGGAAAACGGCCGGAGTTGATCCTTCAATCTGATTTCTTAACTCTGCCCCCACAATGCTACTCGAGACTCCCATTCTTTCAGCTTGGCGATTATCAAGAACTACTTGAAATTCAGGTTTTCCAGGACGGACACTCGTATCGACATCTTTCAAATCGGGCATCACTTTAAGTTTTTGATACAGTTCCCCAGCAACTTTCTCCACAATGCTCAAATCACTTCCAATAATGTTCACATTAAACGGACGGGACCCTGCCCCTACCATATCCACGTCTTTGACGGTGGGGTTGGCAAAAGCGAACGGCTTTAACTGCGCTCTCAACTTATCTTTGAATTGAGTTGTATTGACAGAACGCTTCTTGGCCGGAACTAACTCTACAAAGAAAGTGGCTACGTTACTTTCTAAGTCACGGCTCCCTACCATTAAAACGGAGGACTTCACTTCCCCATTGGCTCGAATGACCTCATCCACTTTGTGAGCCACTTCGGACATTTCATTGAGATTAGTTCCAGGTGGCATGTCTAAACCGACGGAAAACTCGCCATAATCCTGCGCACCCAAGAATGTTTTCGGAGTGAACTTGATAGCAACTCCGCTTATCACCAAAACCAATCCAGTAAAAGCAAAGGTCTTCCAAGGAGTCTTCAATGTTTTTTGAAGAAGTTCTTCATAATAATTCTCAAGCCTATCCTGCAATCGATTGAAACTTTTTAGGGCTTTTCCTAAAGTCGAACCCAGAATGCCTCCTTCAGGAAATCCATGGCTCTTTCCAGCAAAATAGGCTGAAAGCATCGGAGCCACCGTAAGAGCGTCAAACAAACTGATTGCCATGGCGAAACAAATGGTCAATCCAAACTCTTTAAAAAATTGCCCGACGACCCCTTTTAGAAACGCAATGGGACCAAACACCGCTAACACCGCACAAGTGGTGGCAATGACCGCCAAGGTCACTTCTTTGGTTCCTTCGGACGAAGCTTTGATGGGATCTGCACCCAATTCAATGTGTCTAAAAATATTTTCTCGAACCACGATCGCATCATCGATGAGAAGCCCCACCGCTAAAGACAGGGCCAACAAAGTCATGACGTTCACTGTAAAACCGGCAGCTGCCATGAGAATAAAAGCGCCAAGAAGGGAGTTGGGTAATGCTAACCCCGTAATAATCGTCGAACGACCCGAACCCAAAAAGAAAAACACGACAATAATCGTTAATACTATCCCGATAAAAATGGATTCAGTGACGTCATCCACATTGGCACGAATGGGCTTTGAGGAATCTCTCACGATTTCAAGCTGCGGATTGCCCTCACTGCCTTTGAGACTTTCATTCAGTTCTTTGACCCTCGTTTTAACGGCATCAGCGACGCCAATGGTATTGGCCCCAGTT
>OMIX01000089.1 GCA_900299195.1 Deltaproteobacteria bacterium | reverse complement strand
GATAATTGGGAGCAATGCATTTGAATATTAAGTTCGTTTAGAATTTTGTCAGTTAGGGTACTTCCAAAACTTTGTAATTTTTGGGGCCATCTAAAAACGGTCATTGGGCCTTGCAAATGAGGGGCGGCTGTGACCAGGGGTTGCACGTTAAAGGCCTCCACCAGCATTTTTTGGAAGTCGCGGTTCATTTTAAAAATGTGTTCCTGGATCTTTTCTGTGGGCCACGACTCCCAAAATTTCAAGAGGTCCTGGATGGCATAAAAAGGGGCGAAATCCCGACAACCCGAGAGTTGAAATTTTTCTTGAAAACGACTTCCTCCACCAAATTGGGAAAAACTTCCTGCACTTTCAAAAGTAGTCCAACCCGCTTGAAGGGGAATGAGCGACCTCTGGTGAATCGGATGGACCCAGCCAAAGCCGGTGCCTTTTGGACCCAACATCCATTTGTAAAGACTGCAGCCATAAAAGTCGATTTCATCCAAGCATTCAAAATTGATTGGGATGGCGCCTGGGGCATAGGCTCCATCAATAATGAGCGCGATACCTAACTTCCGGGTTGTCTTACCCAACTTTTCAATGGGAATTTTTAACCCTAGGCTCGCAATGACATGACTTATGACTAACACCCGAGTTTGGGGGGAGAATTGAGAGCAAATGAGATCCACTAGGCTGTCTTCGGTCATCGATGCTAAAGCAGCCTGGCTTTGTGGAATTTTTAATACTCTTAAATTCAAGTTGTCTCGTTGAGCCCTAAATTGACAGATATTGCCAATCGCGCCGTATTCGAGTTCTCCTATCAAAATTTCATCTTTTGGCTGTAACGGGTAACCTAAAATGAACGTATTAAGGACTTCAGTGACGTTAGTTCTCAAAATAAGATCTTTAGGCCTAGCGCCAAAAAACTCTGCGAGGGAGGTTTGAACTTGCCACAGTTGTTTCCAAGCATTTTTAAGTCCTTGAGTGGGGTTTTTTTCAAATTCTCGACGATATCTCTCGGTGGCTTCCAAAATGGTAGGTGGGCAAATGGAAAGATTGGCCGAGTTAAAATAGAGTAAACTCTCCTCGGCCTTTACAAGCTGATTCATAGAGGAATTTATCTCTTAACCCACCTTGAAATGACAATTTAAAAAAAATTCAAATTTCTGTAAGTTGATAATTGCAAATTCAAAATAAGAGAGTAAAAAGAAAATCATTGATTCGTAAAAATCCAGGCACTGTCTGGCTTTATAAGGAGATGAATGGATGGACCAAAATTATCGAGGATGGCCCCACTTAATGTGTTCCGGGTTTGATTGTGATAAAAAATCATTGATGTCTTTTGATGTTGTTTATTCTTTTCTTAAGACTTTACCTGACAAAATTGGAATGCAGCGTATGGGTTTACCGATCGTTTACAAGGTTCGTCCAGAAGATCATCCTGATATTGGTATCACTGGAACAGCCATCATCGCTACCAGTCACATCAGCATTCATACTTTCCCCAAAGGTCAAAAAGACGGTAAGCCGAAACCCAGGGGAATTCAGCGGCGTATTTTTAAGCCCTTCTTCACTTTTGACTGTTATAGCTGTAAAGATTTTGATCCCGATTTGGTTTACAACGAACTCAAGAAAGCGTTTAAACCTAAGACTATCGAAACTGCTTTAGTGTATCGTTTGCGAGAAGACGAAGAACTCATTGAAGTTGAGGATTACTAAAACTGAAAGAGAGGCGGTGGGTCAGCCCCTCTATTTAGTTAGAAGGTTTGTAAGAAGAGGTTATTGCTTCAATAACCTCTTTTTCATTTCTTAGGGCCTCAATAGCTTGCTCCACAGCGACATCATCAAGATCATCGATGCTGATCTGAACTACATCTTTCATTAAGTTTTTGAGCTCTTGAACAGGTCTCAGTTGTCCTTTGACAAACCGATCTAAGAAATAAATTTTGATGGGCGATTCAATGGGCGAGAGTACCAGGGCTCTCAGTGCGATGAGCAGAATAGTTTGCTCAACCGTAGAACGACTTTGAACCCAGTCACTCATTCTAATGTAACGCTCAAACTCGCCTTTAGCGCTTGAAGGACCAGCACCGTACACTTGATCGAACAGCAATCTTTTTTCATCTAAATGGCCGCTCACGATGAGCTGACTGACAATACCACTGAGCAAAGTTACTCCCCGGTAGGTCATCCAGCGAGCACCAAACGAGGGAATGAGCGTAACGGGCTTGGAAATTCCACCCACAATCACTGTAGAGGAGAGAGAGTAGAGAAATTGAGAGTTAACGTGGGTTCCGTTTTCATCTTTCCAAACACAAACATCCTGTCCCTCCAAATTCACTTGTCGATAACCGCAATCAAAGATGAGAGTCATTAGGATATCAGCTCCATAATTGCTAAGGAGTATTTTGGGATTTTTGTACCAGGATTCAAGCCACTTTTGAGCCACAAACTGGGGAAGAGTTACCAGTTTTCCAGGGAGTTGGATTAAATAGCTTTTAGCGGCCTGTAGGGAGCCTTGATAACCTAAGGTTTGGATCGATTTCCCCATGGAGATGGTGCTACTTAACAAACTTTTGGCGGCAATAAAAGCTTCATGAGCACTGTAGACAGCTCCTCCCACAATGACTGGCATAATCGCCGCCAAGGGAAACGCTTGATAAGTCGCTCCTACCACATAGTCGAAAACATCAGACGTCTTAAAAGGAAGTCCTTGAGCTTTGCGCGTTTGGTAATCCATGTAGGCGGCTCTCGCCCCCAGGCCTGAGTAAGTACTAAGAGTCAGAAGACTCACAGCTGCTGAAGCGTTAGTAGCCAAACCTAAGCTGCCCCCCACGAAACTGAAAGAAGTAGTTCCCGAAGGTAAGGCCGCAAACAAAGTGCTTTTAACCAATAAAGCCGAGCCGACGTACATACCTACAGGGATAAGGACTGGAGCCCAGCGGTATTTGTACATTTTTTCGTAAGTGTTTAATTCTCGAGCTAGAACCGCTTTCTCTTTGTTGAGCATGAGCTGGTAGATTTTTAAATATTCATCCGTGCCCAAACGAAGTTTTCTAGCAAAGCTAATGTGGCTTAAAAAAAGTCGATCGTACCCTTCCTGCTTAACTTCTCTTAATGATTTTTCATACGGGGAACCAAAATATCTCCACCAAGCCCCTCGCCAGAATGAGTCTTCTCCAAAAAACAAACTCGGTCGCCATTCTAAATATTCTTTAGCTACTGCAATAGCTTTTTCGAAGTTTATTTTTGCAATTCTGGGATAGGAACCTTCTAGAATCAGCTCTTGATGGTTATCCCCGACCTTTATTTTGCCCGAAGGTTCGAAATCGTAGTCAAAAAGGGTGAAAACGGGCATTGAGTGGCCCACAAAAACAAACCGACCTAAAAAAATAGCTTCTGATTTTTCGTCGGCTAGTTTGTTTAAATTGTCAGAAATATTTCGAACGGCTTCTGTCCTAAGTTTTTCATCTTTTTGGAGGCTAAGAAGGGATTTCGGATCCAGTCCTAGTTTTTGAAATCGTTCTCGATAAAGACTTTGAACTCCAATCAAAGTGTGAGTTTGTTGATTTATTTTGATTTGATCTAACTCGAGAAAATACTCAAGCGAAGCCATTTGCTGAAGAAGGGCCTGAGCATCAAACATTCCCACAGAGAAATAAAAACGACAGGGACTTTCTTGGGGATAGGTTTCAAGGGCGTTGTCTAACTCTGCAATAGTTTCGCCTCTTTTGCCTAGGTCAAAGCCTTGGCTTACCAGATGAGCGATTTTTTCATTTCCTTTTTGATAGTCAGATTCGCAATTAGCGGGAATAGGAAGTTTGGAGTAAAGAGTCTCTTTGGCGATGGCCCCTATCGAAAAACAAGTGAGAAAGAGAAAACCTACTTTCGCAGCTCGAAATAAAGCCATTCGCCCCTCCTGAATGCCCCGCGTTGTAACAAAATAAACATATTTATGCAACGCATAATAATGGTTTTTTCAATAAGGATGATAGTTTAAATTATTTCATTATTTCAATTAGTTATGCTGTTTTTAATTAAATGTTGTCACATTAACAAAAAGCACACCGTCCCCTAATCACGGTCTAAAACTTTTAGATTAATCATTTGGGGTATTAGGGGGGGATTCTATGAAAAACACCGTTTTATTATTAACCGTATTATTCAGTGGGGGGCTTTTTTCGGCACCCAATCCGACTGAAATAGTAGAAAGAGGGGAATCCCTTCTTAGAGGACGCTCAACACAAACCCTCATGAAAATGAACATTGAACATGAAAGTTATCAAAGAGAGTTGAGACTGAGATCCTGGACGGTAGGAAAAAATCGGTCGATGGTATCCATTCTTGCTCCTGCCAAAGAGAAAGGGATTGCCTCTCTGAGAGTAGATAACCAAATGTGGAATTTCTTTCCTAAAACAGATCAAACGGTTCGAATTCCTACTTCAGTCATGCTGCAATCTTGGATGGGAAGTGATTTCACCAATGATGACTTGATGAAACTGAGTTCATTATCGGTAGACTACACTCACCGTTGGGTCAGAACCGAAAAAATCGGAAATGAAAAAGTTCATTTGATTGAGTGTTTACCTAAGACTAATGCCCCGGTTGTTTGGGGAAAAATTAATTATTGGGCAAGAGTGAGTGACCATTTGCCGGTTAAAGAAGATTATTACGATGAAAAAGGCCAATTAGTGAGAACGTTGACTTTATCTTCGTTTAGAAAAATGGATGATCGAGTTGTTCCGACGGTTTTGAAAATTCGAAATACGAGTTCTCCTAAGGATCAAACGATTGTGACCTACGAAAAGATGATTTTTGATAAGAAAGTCCATCCTCAATGGTTTGAGCGGGAAAAGCTCAGAGAATCAGCTCACAACGCTCTCAATTTAGATTCGGGATGGTCAAAAGAATCGATGGATTCCGATAAGCTCTAAAGGTTACATGATGAATACTTATTTCTTAAAGTTATGCTGGAAGAACATTTGGAGAAATAAACGAAGAACGTTTATTACGATCAATGCTATCGGACTTGGGGTCATGGCTCTTGTTTTTCTCCGTAATTATTATGATACCTTTCATGAGCAGGTCATACATAACGTGATCCGATATCACAGTGGCCACTTGGCTATTTCAGCTCAAGGATTTGAAAAGAACAACTCAACCCAAATTTTCATTAAAGATGGCTCGGCAGTGAACCAGTGGATTCAATCGCGTTCAGATGTGGAAGCTCATAGCGAGCGGGTTGTTCTTTCTGCGATGTTATCTTCAGCTCGTGGCTCAAGCAATTTATGGGTGATGGGGGTTAATTCAAAAAACGAAGCCAGAGTCACCGCTTTTTCCCAAAAAATGATTAAGGGTGAATTTTTGATAGCGCCTAAAAGTCATTCCATTGTGATTGGGAGTAAAACAGCCGAAACTTTATCGGCCGATATCGGTTCAAAACTTGTAGTGCTCACCCAAGGTGTAGATGGCTCCGTAGGAAATGAGCTGTTTTTTGTGAGCGGAATTTTTGAGACCGAATCTGATGCTGACAAATCGGTGGGGTTTATTTCTTTAGAGGACGCACGATCTATTCTCAGTTTGGGAGAACAAAGTTTTCATCAGATTGCGGTTATTCTGAAACAAGAAGAAAAAACCGCAGGGTTTAAAGAGTTGTTTGAAAAGGGGTTCTCTGTGGGTTCGCAAATAGAAATTTTTTCATGGAAGGAACTACAACGGCCAGTGGTAGCCATGATCGAACTGGATAGGGCAGTGAATCGACTTCTGATGATTTTGATTCTCTGTGTGGCGGCTCTTGGAATTGCTAACTCTATTCTCATGAGCATTATGGAAAGAACTCGGGAATTTGGTGTGATGTTGGCGATAGGAACCGCTAGGGACGAGGTCATTAAAATGGTAGTTGTTGAGACGATGTTACTCACCTTAGTGGGTGTGCTAGTGGGAAATGTATTTGGGTGGTTTGTGACGGGCTTTTTTAACCAGATTGGCTTTGATTTGAGATGGCTCACTTCTAAAGACTTTGTGATTCAAGGGGCCGTAGTTCAAACGATCAGTTACCCCACCGTGAGGTTATACAACAGTTGGGTAGTGACCAGTGTCATCCTGTGTTTAGCTCTTTTAGTTTCGTATTTTCCAGCCAAACACGCAGGAAATTTAACGCCCATGAAAGCGCTAAGGAGTCATTAATGAATATTCTTGAGTTTAATGAAGTGAGTAAAGTTTATGGTCAGGATAAAGCTGGAATCCACAATGTGAGTTTTTCGATACAAAAAGGGGAGTTGATCGCTTTAGCGGGTCCCTCAGGCTCGGGAAAAACTACAGCATTAAATATTGCGGCTGGGCTCGATGACTTTAGTCTTGGAGAGGTGAAGTTATTAGAGCAATCCCTGAAGTATTTGAATTCGGATGAAGTTCTGGAGTTAAGACGCGGACAAGTCGGTTTTATTTTTCAATCCTATAATTTATTTCCCGTGCTGACAGTTTTAGAAAATGTGGAATATCCTTTGGCCTTAAAGGGAATGAAACGTAATGAACGACTCCAAAAAGCCAAAGAGTGGATCAAGGAGGTTGGGTTGCAAGGTCTAGAACATAGAAAGCCTGCGGAGCTTTCTGGAGGCCAACAACAAAGGGTCGCAGTGGCTCGTGCCATGGTGACTGAACCTAAAATCGTCTTTGCTGATGAACCTACCGCTAATCTAGATGCTGCCACTGCAGAAATGCTTTTACAGCTTTTTCAAAGGCTTAACGAAATTAATGGGACTACTTTTATTTTTTCATCCCACGATCCCAGGGTGATTAAGTTTGCTGACAGAGTGATTACTCTCACAGATGGAAAAGTGGTCGGCCCGGATGATTTGAATTAAAGTGATTTTTTTTAAAGTCCCAGGAGGTCGTCAAAACCTCATGAATGGGTCCGCGCAAATGGCTCTTAGAGTTAATGCTTCGTCGAGCTTTAATCAGGTGTATCTTCCAATCTTTAAAAAGTTCTAAAATAATTGGGGCCGAAGAGTTGGAAACAGCCACAAAAGCTCCTCGGTGAGCTGCTTCTGCGCAGGCCTCTTTTAGGCGATTTTGCTCTTGGTCAGAAAAACCACCTGCTGTGTAGCTGTTGAAAGATGAAGTTCTCGATAGTGGGGAATAGGGGGGATCGCAATAAACAAAATCTCCCTTTTTGGCTAAGCGAATGACTTTTTCAAAATCCATATTTTTGATCTGACTTTTTTTTAAACGCTCCGACACTCGTTTAATATTTTCCTCATCGTAAAGTAAGGGACATTTTTCCCTCTTTCCAAAAGGAACATTAAAGTGGCCTTTTGAATTTAAGCGATAGAGTCCATTAAAACCTGTCTTGTTGAGAAAAATAAAACGTGCTGCTTTTGAGATGGGGTTTCTGGGTTGAGAAGCTCTAAGGTCATAATAAAATTGTTCTGAGTATTTCCTTGAGTATTTATCTAATAATCGGCAGAGAGCTGCCGGATGATCTCTCAAAACAAGGTAAAGTTCATAAAGTTCGGGATTGGCATCATTAATTAAGGCGGGGCATTTGGGATCTAAAGAAAAGTAGACGGAACCAGCCCCCAGAAAAGGCTCAATATAACGATTAAATTGGGTAGGGAAAAAGGGAATAAGTTGGGGGAGTAGTTGCGACTTCCCACCCGCCCATTTTAGAACAGGGCGGGCTCTTGGAGTGAGCTTTTTGAATTCAAATTTTTCAGAATGTGCCATACGAAAACCCCGTAGTTTTACCATTAAAAATGGCTCTTCCTAAAGTTAAAAAAACTGCAAAAACGAGCTAATTTATCTGTGATTGCTTAGAGGCTTGATAGAACGGGAATGGCAAGGTAGGTTAACCTTCATGTTTGACTTCAAAAATAAGCTACAAGAGGGAGGTCAAAGGAATCCCTTCTGGTTCGTTGGACCTTGCGTTATCGAGAGTCGAGAAGTTTTAAGGACCATTGCTGAGAGCGTGAAGACAATCTCTGAAAAACATAAAATTCCGGTAGTTTTTAAAGCGTCTTTTGATAAAGCCAACCGAACCTCTCACAAAAGCTATCGAGGTTTGGGGATTGAAGAGGGGCTTAAAGAATTATCTTGGGTAAAAAAAGAATTTGGACTTCCCATTGTTACCGATATTCATGAGACCCATCAGGCCAAACCAGTAGCGGAAGTAGCGGACGTTTTGCAGATCCCAGCTTTTCTATGTCGACAAACCGACCTCCTAGAGGCTGCCAGCAAGACTGGCAAATGTGTCAATGTAAAGAAAGGGCAGTTTTTAAGTCCTGCCAACGTTAAACAAATTTTAAATAAATTAGAGGAATTTAAAGCCCAGGGGTTTTGGATAACCGAGCGAGGCGTTTCTTTTGGTTACCAACGATTGGTAGTAGATTTCTCAGGCTTTTCTGAGATGGAAAAATTGGGTGCGGAACTGATACTTGATATTACTCACTCGGTTCAACTTCCTGGGGGACTTGGAGAATCTACGGCTGGGCTACGAGAGGCTATTCCCCATTTGGCGAGAGCCGGGGCCGCGGTGGGTGTCACCGGTTTTTTTGCTGAAACTCATCCCAATCCTTCTCAAGCTTTATCAGATGCTACTAATGCCTGGCCGCTTAAGCATTTGGAAAACTTAATGGTAGGGTGTCAGCGAATCGCAGAAGTTTCTCAAAAAGTGGAACAGTTCTCAGAAAGTCTCAATTAAGCGTACCGGTAAGGGGTAAGTCTTTTGAAGTTAGCAGCTATTTTTCTGGATCGAGACGGGACTCTGATTGAGGACCAACACTATCCGAAAGATCCGGACAAGGTAAAATTACTTCCCAATGCCGTCGAAGGGTTGAGGCTCTTAAGAGAAAAAGGGTATCTACTTTTTGTGGTGAGTAATCAATCGGGGGTTGGGCGAGGTTTGATCTCGGACCTCGAATTTAAAAAAGTTCATGAGAAGTTCTGTGCTCATCTTTCCGATTTTCAATGCCGAGTAGATGGCTTTGCTTATTGCTTTCACACTCCTGAAGATAAGTGTTTTTGTCGCAAACCAGGAATTGAGCTCATTCCTAAAACGTTTGGTGAACATTCGATTTCTTGGGAGGACAGTTTTACTGTAGGGGATAAAATGTGTGATTTGGAATTGGCTGATAATTTAGGGGGCAAGGGTTGTTTAGTCCTGACGGGAAAGGGGAGTGAAACCTTATCTGAACTCCAACGCAAAATGGGTTATAATAAGTATCAGATTTTTTCGGATTTGCTAGCGATGGCCCAAACGGTACCTGATAGAAAAATAAAAGTCTCATGAAACTCATTTTTCTTATTTCATTAGTCTCTGGAGTTGTGTGGGGGGCTGAAGTTATCAAAGTGGGCAGTGATAGTCGAATGGTCGCTGTTTCTCACGATGTGACCCGAAGATGGCAACTTAATGACAAGTTGTGTGTTGTTAAAGATGGAAAAGAGTTTGCTTGTGGAAATGTCATTCGAGTCAAAGAGAATTTTTGCATTTTAAGACTTAAAGAGGGCAGTGAATCAATTGCTCGTGGAGATAAAGTCATCGCCAGCACGCCTATTAAAAAACCTGCGATATTGGTGGAACCCGAAATCGTCACTAGTAGTTTACCGATTACCAAAGAGCCTTTCCATCTTTTGACTTTGAGTGGTACTGTTGGCTTATCATTTTTGTATCCTTCCCTGCACTTTCAAAGAATTGTTGAGCCTGAATTTGCTCTGGGTGTGATGCCAAGTTATTTGAATATTAATTCTTCAACCAAATCTTTGAATTCGATCTCTATTCTTCTTACGGGCAATTTCTATCCCAAAGGATTTTTTAAAGAACTTTGGATTATGGTCGCAGGTGGACTTGCTTTTATGTCAAGTTCGACTGGGAGTATCGAGCAACAGTCCACCGAGTTACAGGTATTATTGACCGGGGGCTACCGATTCAAATTGGACATTGGAGTGGTTGTGGGGTTGGCGGCTGGATTTCAGTATCTAGGTGATCCAGAATTTTCTAGTTTGAATTTGAAAGGAACCGGTTTTAAACCTTTAGTTCTTGTCGATTTTGGTGTCAATTTTTAGGACACTTTCTTCGATGATTTTAGTTAAGTATCAGAAATTCATTCTCATTTTGTGAGTAGAGTTTATTTTTATAAGAGTGTCTAAAGGGTAGATGTTTAAAGTGAAGTCATTTCAGGGTTTTAGCATTTTCCGAAACCCGAATGTATAGTTCTTCGACGATTTTCAAAAAGTCATAAATGTGATTTGTTCGACATAATTGCGAGTTGTTTTTAGTGATTTCTTAGTTGTTGAATTAGTTGCTTAATTTCCGAACTTCAAAATCACTCAGAGTTGCTTGGCTGACTAAGGATGAGACAGTTGTCAGTTTTGTTGGCATGTTAATTGGACCTCTCAATCGTGAATCATAGTGTATTGAGGGGCGTAGTCGGTCGATGAAAAGCACGTTTTTAACATTCCTAAATCGTCTTTTAGCTCTTCTTCTTACCTTTGTCTTAACCTCTTGTCAGTTTGGTTTCATGTCTTTTGATGAGGAAAAAGCTCCCCAAAAGCAGGCACTCAATTTTTCAGAGGATCCGGCATTGTTACCCAGTCGTATTCTTATCAAATCAAGAAAAGCGGAACTCGGACTGACCCTCTGTGAGCCCGTGGATGTGAGCGTGGCAACTGCAGTGAATCGAGGAAGCTCTATTGAAGTTCGACTTAAAAGTTCTATAGTTGTGAATCTCGAAGCCACGGGGCAAGGGGGGAATTTTTATACTACTTCCAATTGTTCTGGCGCGAGTATGACTTCAATTCCCATGAACGCTGGGGAAAGTCGAAAACTGATTTACTATAAGCCAACTAATTACGATTACAATCAAGCTACCAGCAATCCTGTCGCTTTTTCTGCTAGCAGTCGTGGATTTTCGAGCGAGATAGGCCGCTCGGAGGTTAAGAGGGTAGTTACGGCCCTTAGGTTTAATGGGAATCCCAATTCGGCTAATGTTGGTGTTTGTGCGAGTGGACTTACGGTGACAAGTATCGATGGACTGGGTAACCCATTTACCCGAGGAACTGAAACCCAGATTAGCTTAGGAGTTAATTTCGAAGCCAAATTTTATACTGGGAATGATTGTGTTAATGAAACGACCTCAGTCAGCATTCCTGAGAATAATACCACAACGGGTAATCTTTCTTTTAAAGTCACAAGCATAAATACCAATTCGAGAGTCATCACTTCTTCTTTGGCAGTAAGTGATCCGATAGTTTCAAATGGAACAGCCACTATCGCTGTGACCCGAACGGCTACCGCGTTAACTTTTGATTCCGCACCCGCCACCTTAAACGTCGGTGTGTGTAGTGGCTCGTTCACTATCACATCGAGAGATGGGTTGGGGAATGCGTTTAGTGAGAACAATAAGACCGTGAGCTTATCTTCAGGCGGGAACGGTCAGTTTTTTACAAGCTTAAGTGATTGTCAAAGTGGAAGTAACATTAGAACTTCGGTGGGGATCAGCAGTGCGTCGCCTTCAGCGGCACTGTTCTTTAAAGTCACCTCTATCGCAGTAACTAGCGTGACTCTCACTGGAAGCTCGACTGGATTAACTAACGCTACGGCTACCCTTAACGTCACTCACTTAGTGTTGGACACTGCTTTTAGTAGTGATGGCAAGTTGGCTCTTTCACCTGGAGAAATCTTGTCGATCATTAAAATTTCTGAGGGCTATTTGATTGCTGGATACAAAATCGTTTCTTCAGTTGAGAGGGGCTATTTAGCTTTGGTAGACAGAGATACGGGTGCCGTTAAGTCTGAGTTCAATGTGAGTGATACCATAGGTAACTCCTCGCGTATTAACTCCATGGTGATTGAGGGGTCCGATGTTTATTTTGCTGGCTGGGCCGATTTTGGAGGAAGTTCGGGGAAGGATTGGTTATATGGAAAACTTAATTTGATGGGTAATGATCTGGTACTCAATTCTGATTTTCCAGTACAAACCCGAGATCTGATGGCATTAGATGACGAGCTCATTGGAATTGAAACTACTAATGTTGGAAACTTGGTTCTGGTAGGGAACAAATTTAATTTTATCTTTGTGCCGAAAGTCACCGGGGCCATGGATCCTAATAACCTGGTGAACCCTACCTTTTCTGCTTTGGCCACCCGCATTAAGAAGGACGGCTCTGGAAATATTGTGATAGGGGGCACTTCTTCTGATTCAAAAATGTCAGTGACCCGATTTGATCCGGCTAATTTGCCACCTACTTTGACTCTGTCTCAATTTGGTCAAGGTACAGTCAATCCAATCGCCTTTAATGCTTCTGGAAAAATTTTACTCGCTGGAACTAACGGTTCCCAACTAGCGGTGATCAGGCTGAATACCAACCTGGGTTTGGACACTACGTTTGGAAGCTCAGGTCTCATCACCGATACTATAAGTACAGAAGCCAAAGATATTGAAGTTGATTCAGCTGGTCAGATTTTGATAGTTGGAACTGCATCCAATCAAATGTTGATCAAAAGGTATCAATCTAATGGTAATTTTATTAATGATGGAAACCATCTAAAAACAGTCAGTTTTACTCAAGGGAACTCTGCGGCCAACCGCATTATTTTAGATGGCATCCAACTTGTTCTCAGCGGAATAGCTGGGGCTTCTCAGGCCATGGCGCGTTTGTGGCCTTAGTGTGTTAGGCACGTTGCCTCGCTGCAAATCAAATTTTAGCTTATACAATCTCGCTAAATGTAGGATAATAAATGAATCTTCTTAATTTCCTAATAACAACAAACTTGGCTCATGCGCGCATATTTGAAAAAGGTCTACTCGGACCGTCTCAATTCAACTACGGTAATTGACGCCAATTATCAGTGGTTCAGAATCGATTGGGTAGAGTTGTGGCAATTTAGAGATTTGATTACTCTCTTTGTACAAAAAGAGTTTATAGCTCGTTATCGCCAAACCATTCTTGGACCCATTTGGTACATCGTACAACCTATTATGATGTCAGGAGTTTTAACTGCCGTTTTTGGAAAACTAGGAGGGATGTCAACGGATGAAATTCCTCACCTTCTTTTTTATTTTAGCGGGTTAGTCATTTGGGGCTATTTCTCAGTTGCCTTTCAACAAACTGCGGATGTGTTAATTGCCAATGCTTATATTTTTCAAAAGGTTTACTTTCCTAGACTTGTAATGCCTCTTTCTGTGGTGATTTCAAAATCATTGATTTTTTTTACTCAACTCCTAGTTTTTATGGGGTTGCTTATTTTTTATAAATTATTTACTGCGGCAGGAAATATCATTCATCCCGATCTCATTAAGATCGTGGCTTTGACTCCCTTGCTTCTCCTCATTACTTCTGCGATGTGTTTAGGTTTAGGGCTGATGTTTGCAGCTATTACGGTGAAATATAAAGACCTAACTCATGTCTTAGGGTTTTTTATTCAGTTATGGTTTTATGCGACCCCAGTGGTTTATCCTGTAAGTAAAATTCCAGAACGTTTCTATTATTTAACGGTTTTTAACCCCCTCATTGCAGTGGTAGATACGTTTCGTCATGTTTTTTTAGGGACCTCTGCCTTGGAAGTGTCATATTTATTCGTATCCTTAATCGTTTCTATGGTTTCTGTGGTGTTGGGGTTGATGATGTTTAACCGAGTAGAAAGAGACTTTGTTGATATTATTTAATTTATGAAGCCAATAATTGAAGTTCAAAATATTTCCAAACAGTATCGCCTGGGTGTCATCGGTACGACTTCAATCAGAGAAGTTCTTAATAGGTTTTCTAAAAATCTTAGAGAGAATGGACCGATAGGAATGTTAAAAGGGAATAAGCAAAACGAAAATTCCAACGATTATATTTGGGCGTTAAAAGATGTCTCTTTCTCTGTGCAGCCGGGTGAGATTGTAGGATTGATTGGTCGCAACGGATGTGGCAAATCGACCCTTTTAAAAATTCTCTCTCGAATCACTTTTCCTACTGAGGGTAGAGCTGTCATCAGGGGAAAATCTTCGGCTTTGTTGGAAGTGGGAACCGGATTTCATGCTGAGCTTTCAGGAAGAGAAAATATTTTTCTCAATGGTGCGATCTTAGGAATGAGAAGAAGAGAAATTCAAGCTAAGTTTGATGCCATTGTAGATTTTTCTGAAGTCGAAAAATTTATCGATACTCCAATTAAGCATTACTCCTCAGGGATGTACGTTCGATTGGCGTTTTCTGTCGCAGCTCATTTGGATCAACCTATTTTGTTTGTAGATGAAGTGTTAGCAGTTGGAGATACAGCCTTTCAAAACAAATGCATAAATAAAATGCGTTCTGTAGCTAATAGCGGTCGTACCATTTTGTTTGTGAGTCACGATGAAAAAGCCGTTAACAAGCTTTGTAATCGAGGAGTTTACATGAAGCAAGGCAAAGTAATTGCCTTGGGATCTGCAAGTGAGATGTTAGATCTTTACAGCAAGGAAAAAGACCTCCCTCAAGTCGCTTAAAGTTATTCCACCGTAACACTTTTGGCTAGGTTTCTGGCGCTACTTCCTATCTACTTTAGCTACAGCAACTCTAAGTAAGAATGGGTTATTCAATGGATATAAAAAAGTATCCCTATCTTGATGCTCTTAAGGGATTAGCCATTTTGGCTGTCGTTCTTGTCCATTCTAGTCAATATGCTGTTCCCACAAATGAATTATTAAATCGAATAATGAAAAAAGGAATGCTAGGAGTCCAATTGTTTTTCATTGTATCTGCTATTGCTATTTGCATGTCCTGGTATTCAAAAATGGCTAGTGAAAGATTCCCCAAATTAAACTTTTATCTAAAAAGGGTTTTTAGGATTGCCCCGCTGTTTTATCTAGCGATAGTGATTTTTCTTATTTTGAATGGATTGAAACCTAGATATTCAGCTCCTATGGGAGTAAATAGATGGGACATTTTTCTTACCGCAACATTTTTGCACGGATTTAATCCTTTAACAATAAACTCGTTGGTACCTGGAGGATGGTCGATAGCAAATGAAGCTTTTTTCTATTTGCTTGTGCCCTTTTTGTTATCAGAAGTTAGGTCTCCCGTGTTTGCAATTTTAATGTTCTTCTCAAGTCTATGGATACTTAAGATGAGTGAGCCTTTCATCATGGGTTTATTTAATTATCCTGTTAATCAGCAATATCTGGTTAGAGATTTTTGTTATTTAAATTTCCTGGCGCAGTTTCCGGTATTTCTAATCGGAATTATCACTTTTTGTTTTTTAAAAAACGGGATCAGAAAGGTTAGATTTTACTGGATTGGTGGATTCATCTTTATAATCACTGTTTTCCGGTCTTACTTACCCTTTGGATCACCATTGTTTATGCCTCAATGGGTTGTTGATGCTATAGCTATCTCAATATTCGTAATGTTCCTGTCCCTACATCAAGTCGTTATTTTCGTAAATTTTGTAACTGTGAAACTAGGCAGGCAGAGCTATGGAATATATTTATTTCATTTTGCCATTATCTATTTGTTTCAAAAAATAGGTCTTACCCAGTACTTAACTGGGTCTAACTTTGGAAGTTTGGTTCATTTTATTTTGTTGGTAGCAG
Source organism: Deltaproteobacteria bacterium (assembly GCA_900299195.1). Lineage (GTDB taxonomy): Bacteria > Bdellovibrionota > FAC87 > UBA2466 > UBA2466 > UBA2466. Next base: position 51,807 of record OMIX01000089.1, on the reverse strand, counting down.
TGTCTTTCAGTGTGGCAAGTTTCATCCATGTTTTAATTGAAGAACCAGGGATTAAGTTGGGAAACTGGTTTATCCAGAGGGTTACTTTAAAACTAAAAAGTCTGGGTTATGAGTAACTTTTAGTATATTCAGGAAAAGCTGAACGCTAAATAAAAGCAAAGCCTCTTATTCTACCGTAACACTTTTGGCTAGGTTTCTGGGTTTATCGACGTCAGTTCCTCTTAGAGAGGCAATGTGATAAGCCAACAACTGAAGTGGCAGGGTGGTCAAAATAGGATTAAGTGCCCAAGAACATTTCGGTAGACCTATAAAATATTTAGATTCTTTCGGAAAAAGAGAGTCTTCTTCACTTCCCACTGTCAAAATTTGTCCCCCTCGAGCTTTTACTTGTTGAAGATTACTTAAAATTTTATCAAACAGAATATTGTGATCAAAATCATTCAGATCCGTTTGGGTTTCCGGCGCTTTATTTCGAGGCGCAAGAACAATCACAGCAGCTTGCCGATCAATCAAAGCAATAGGTCCATGTTTTAATTCGCCAGCTGGATACCCCTCTGCATGTGCGTAACTGATCTCTTTAAGTTTTAGCGCTCCTTCTAGAGCAATGGGGTACAAGCAATCTCTCCCCATGTAGAAGAAAAACGGATGGTCTTGAAAACTTTGTGCAATCTCTTCAACTTTATTTTCGAGCCTTAAAGTTTGGTCTACCAGGTGGGGGAGATGCATCAAATCGGTTGCTAATTCTTTGGCATATTCCTTGGTAATGGTGCCTCGAATTTCTCCTAGCTGAACCGCCAACATGTAAAGCATGGTTAATTGCGTGGTGAAGGCTTTCGTGGAAGCTACTCCAATTTCGGGGCCTGCATTGGTGTAAAGAACCAAATCCGATTCTCGAGCCAGAGAACTTTCTCTCACATTACAGATGGATAAGGTGGCTACTCCTTGAGATTTTGACTCTCTAAGTCCAGCCAAAGTGTCTGCTGTTTCGCCTGATTGAGAAATTAAAATAGTTAACGAGTTTTTATCTAAGATGGGTTGTCGATATCTAAACTCGGATCCAAAATCGACGTCGGTTGAGATTCTTGAAAGTTTTTCAAAATAATATTTTCCTACAAGTCCTGCATGTCTTGCAGTTCCACAGGCAACAATAGAGATTCTGTTAAGGGTCTTAAGCTTGTCTTTGATTTTCAGGATCTCAGGAATTTGAATAGTGCCACTTACGGATTCCATGTGGCCCGAGATGGTGTTGGCAATGGCCTGGGATTGCTCGTGGATTTCCTTGAGCATGTAGTGTCGATAGCCAGCTTTTTCCATTTGTTCCGCTGACCATTGTAGAGTTTTTATTTGAGGGACGAGTTTTTTACCCTCTCGAGAAAAAAGCTCGACTTGATTATTTTTGCAAACGGCGACTTGACCCTCTTCGAGATAAATGACTTTATTGGTTCGATGCAAAATAGCTTGCACGTCAGAAGCTAGAAAAGTCTCTTTCTCTCCTAGTCCAATAATTAGCGGAGCTCCTTGAGCAGTGCCTATTACTACATCAGGCTCATTTTCATGAATAACAACAAAAGCATAAGATCCCTTCAGGGTAGGCAAAATTTTGAAGGTCGCATCTTTGAGAGATATTCCCGATTGAATTTCTTGGTGAAAGAGGTGGGCAATCACTTCAGTGTCGGTATCACTCGAGAAAGAAACTTTGTTTTTTTGTAGATTAAGTTTGTGGTCTAAGTAGTTTTCCAATATTCCATTGTGGACTAAAGTGATGGGGCCAGCTTGATGGGGGTGAGCATTGTTTTCAGTAGGGGCTCCATGAGTAGCCCAACGAGTATGCCCTATTCCCAAATGCCCTTGAAAGTGCTCTTGAGTCAGCTTACTTTCCAATTTTTGTATTCTACCTTCAGAACGGAATAAGAGAGTTTTATTTCCCTCAAGAATAGCAATTCCGGCAGAATCGTATCCTCGGTATTCCAACCGTTTAAGTCCATCCAAAAGAATCCCTTTAGGATCTTGAAAACCTATATAACCGATGATTCCACACATATCAGGTTTTATCGCCTATTTTTGAAATACTGACAACAAAGGTTTTTTGGGAATGTGATTAGCAGCGCCCTACTGTGATAGGCTTTGAGTTAGTGGGAAGTGCTTGTTTTGAGGAGGGTAGGTTGAAGACTCCATTTTTTAGTGCCCATTGATAAGTGGTCAAAATACCCTCTTTGAGAGGCGTTGAGGGTTTCCACCCCAGACTTGAGATTTTTTCTATGTTGAGAACTTTTTTAGGTGTGCCGTCGGGTTTTGTCTTATCAAACACAATCGCACCTTCAAAACCCACAACCTCTCGCACTTGATTAGCAATTTCCGCAATAGTGTACCCTTGTCCGGTTCCTACGTTGATGACCTCCCCGGATTCATATTTCTCCATGAGAAGAACAAGGGCTTCTGCTAAATCATCAACGAAGAGCAGTTCCCGAATGGGTCTTCCGCTTCCCCAAACGGTAACCTGTTTAGCCCCTGTTTCCTTAGCTTCATGAAACCTTCTGATAAGAGCGGGTAAAACGTGGCTGTTTTGAGGATGAAAATTATCGAAAGGGCCATACAGATTAGTGGGCATGGCGGCTATAAAATTTTGTCCGTATTGAGAACGATAAAATTCACACAGTTTTAGCCCCGCAATTTTTGCAATCGCATAGGCTTCGTTAGTCGGCTCCAAAGGTCCTGTGAGCAGATGTTCCTCTTTCATGGGTTGAGGACAATCTTTAGGATAAATACAGCTACTTCCTAAGTATAAAAGCTTCTTTACTTTGCTTTGGTAAGCGGAATGAATGACATGAGTCGCTATCGTTAAATTTTCGTAAATAAAATCTGCGGGGTAGGAGCTATTGGCGAGAATTCCTCCTACTTTAGCAGCCGCTACAAGGACATAGTCAAAGTTATTTTCTTTGAAAAACTCTTGTACGTCAGTTTGATCGAGTAAATTGAGTTGCGATCGTTCGGCTGTGATGATGTTTTTAAAACCCTTAGCTTTTAAGTTCCTTACGATAGCGGATCCTACCAAGCCTTGATGACCAGCGATGTAAATCCTGTCTTTAAGATTCATATTCGAATGGTTATTTTTAAAGTTTTATTTCACTTACGATTGGGACGTTTTTAGTGTACCACAGATATCAAATGACGCTGGAGGTAAGTTAGTGTCAGAAATTCATTCTGAACAAAAGAGGGCCAGATTTTTTTTGAAATGGGGCTCCATCGCTTTGGGATGGATTGTTTTATACCTGTTAGCCTTTACCTTCTTGATCGATAAAAGACCTTTTGTTGAATGGACCTTAATCAAATCCGACTCCCAAACACATGCCGCTCAGGCTCAATTGGTCAAAATGCCAGACGGACAGGTTTTTTTAATTAATGCAGGAAAGGCAGCCGGGAGTCTTTTGCTTTATCTAAAAAAACAGAAAATCAAAGATATAGACCAATTAATATTAAGTTCTTTTGGGCCGGATTCGATTTCAGCGTTAAAAGATATGTTGGCCAGCGGAATAAGAATTAAAGAGGTCAAAACAAATCCACTTTCTCTCGAAACCGCTGATTGGTTAGCCATTAAGGAAATCTTTTTAAAGAGAGGGATTTCACTTCAAAGTCTGAGCTTAGAAAGTTTTCTTTTTTCTCAATCCCAAACCCAACTTAAGGTCATGGCTCTAGCCAAAGATTCTTTAATTTTAAGACTCATTCACGGCAAAAATAGTCTAGCGGCGGGTCTTGGAGACTCCTCAGCGATAGGGGGAGGGATAAGGTCGCTTGGCTGTAGCCAACTTAAGACCGAAGTCTTAGTCGATTACACCCAGCCCCAAACCCAAGAACCCTATCTGGATTGGGTAGGATGTTTGAATCCTGAACACAATCTCAGTTTAGAACCTGGAACTTTTAAAATTCTGCTTAAAGGCGACTCGTTTAAATGGAAGCGGGGTCGATGAGACGGCAAAAAAGCTGTTGTAAAGAACTGATTGAATCCACGGTAAAGTCAGCCTTAACACCTTGATTGTAATTTCGGTTCCATAAAATACTTTTCATGCCACATCGACGGGCTGCTAACGTATCCTTTTCGGTGTCTCCCAAAATAAAACAGTGAGATAGATCTAACTGGAATTCTTTTTGAGCTAAGAAAAACATTCCTGGATTGGGTTTTTTTAAAGGGTGGTCATTTGAAGAAAAGGGGCAGACATAGATTTTATCTAAACTGTAGCGTTCTTGGTAATAACGGTGCAATTCGTCGATAAAAGTAGAATCTATGATTTTTCTTTCGATATCGGGTTGATTGGTGACCATGATCAACTGAAAACCTAAAGATTTAAAGTGTCCTAATCCCTCAAGGTTGTAATGGGTTACTTCATTCCAGTTTCTTGGTGAATGGTAGGTCCCATCTCTCAAGACCAATTCATTAAAAATACCGTCTCGATCTAAAAATAGAGCTTTCCCTAACATGAGTGGGGTCCATCAGTTTTTGACAAAGTTTTAATCAAAGCTTCATCTACCCTTCTTAAAGTCCAATAAGGAATGTTAGGGTTATTCAATGAGTACTCAAGGTAGTTATCCCATTTCGCGCTGATTAATTTTCCACTGAGGATTCGAGGTTGGTTTTGGCATAGCCATAAGATGAGCTGTGCAGCCTTCTTAGGATCATCTCCTCCGTATTTCATACGGTGAATGGCTTCGTCTTGTTCTTTCCCAATTTTATCGGCAGAAGTTTTTGAAATGCCCTCCATCATAGGGGTCTTCAGTGCTCCTGGAGCTATCGAGTAAAAATTAAATTCGGGATACTCCAAAGCCAAAGATTCAGTAAATCTGACTAGGGCACATTTACTTGCCCCGTAAGGTCCAAAGAAAGGTCGCGGAGCCGTGGCTCCTCCGCCGGACAAGTTAATGACAGTGCCTTTTTTTTGTAATTGAAAGCAAGGAAGAACCAATTGAGTTAAAAAAATAGGAGCCAAAAAATTAACTTGAAGGGTTTCTTCAAAATCTGAAAAGTTCAACTCCTCCAATTTCCCGGTGGGGCCAGTCATTGCCGCGTTGTTAATGAGATTATCAATTCGATTCCATCGTTTGAGAGTCTCGTTCACCCACCGCTCACAGTCGACTTTGTTTTTGATATCCCCGATGCAAAAAAAAGCTTCAGGAAATTTTACTTTAAGTTCAGACAAAGCCCCTTGATTTCTAACCAAGACGGACAATTGATGGCCTTCTTGAGTGGCTTGTTCTAGGATTGTTTCAGCAAGTCCCCGATATCCCGATATCAGTGTAATGGGGAACTGCGTTCCATTGCGGGGTAGTGTTGTCATAACGACCTCGACTATCTGATAAATTGACCAGTACTTTACTTCCCTCGGTATCAAATCGATAACGAAGTTCTCTTAACCCCTCTCGTTGCATAGCTCGTCGAAGTTGCTGGTGCCGATGGCTGGTATAAAAAACAAAAAAACCACCTCCACCAGCTCCGGTGACTTTTCCACCCAGTGCTCCGTTGGCTTTGGCGGTAGCATAAATTTTATCAAGTCTAGAATCTGCAATTTTTGAGGATAAGCGTTTCTTATTTTCCCAATGTTCATCCATCAAAAGCCCGAACCTATCCAAATTCCCCGATTCGATAGCTTCGATAATTTCATAACCAATTTCCTTAATCCTGTGCAAACTTTCGGTAACTGCTTTATCATCTTTTTTTACGGAAGAATTTTGGTGCTTTAAAATATCGTCTGCCGATCGAGTCATCCCCGTGTAAAAGATGAGAGTGTTTCGGTTTAATTCGTCCATGACTTCATAGGAGACGTGAGCTTGGCGAACATTCACTTTTCCGGATTTCTCAATTTCTAGAATGGGAAGCCCGCCTACGGCTGCTACATATTGATCCTGTTTTCCTACCGGTTTTTTGAGAACATCCATTTCTAGGTAACAGGCTGTCTCAGCGAGTTGGGGTTGGGTAGGAATATCTCTTTTTAAACATTGAAGAGCATTCAATAGGCCTACGACATAACAGCTCGAAGAGCCCAGTCCAGTCCCAGCGGGAATATCGGCCATCGACAAGATTTCGATAGCGTTTTCGATTCCAGTGAATTCAAGAGCCGCTTTAGCTAATTCATGTTGGAGTTCTTTCACTGAAGCCACACACTCCGATTTGGAGTATTTGACTCTTACCAAATCATCTACAATAGGGCGATTCACTGAAATGAACATGTATTTATCAATCGCAGCACTGAACACTAAACCCCCGTATTTACTATAATAAGAAGGTAGGTCTGTACCTCCACCACCCAAGGTAAATCTAAAAGGCGTTCGAGTGATAATCATAAGCTTTGCACTATAGATAGAGGGGGATTAGGGTGTCAAAGGTAAAAGGCCGGAAACTTAGCTTAGGGTTGCCCTTTCAAGGATATTTGGTTATCAAAACCTTATGAAATTAAGTCTCATTATTCCTGCTTATAACGAAGCCAAAAAAATCCATGCTGATTTTAATGCGGCGAGTCTTTTTTTGGAGTCCCAGCCTTTTTCATCTGAGGTTTTGATAATTAATGATGGGAGCCAAGATGAAACCCAAAAAGTGGCCGAAGAACTCAGTAAAAAGTTTTCTACGCCCCAAGTGCAATTTCGTGTTTTGAGTTATGGGGGTAATCGAGGCAAGGGGTATGCAATTCGCTATGGGGTCAAGAACGCTCAAGGGGATTTAATAGCTTTTGCTGACAGCGGGCTTTGTGTTCCTTTTTCTTATTTGATCAAAGGGATTGAGCAAATCGAGGGTGGGGCCGATTTTGCGTTGGCTTCACGTCGATTAAAAGACACAAAAATCAAGCGGGAGCAACCCACTTACCGTAAAGTGGGTTCTAAAGTTTTTTGGTGGGTTGTGAAAGGGTTTATGGGGGTTCAGGTCTCTGATACTCAGTGTGGATTTAAAATTTATTCTAAAAAAGCGGCTCTATCGATTTTTGAACGGGTTAAAACGGATGGTTTCATGTTTGATATTGAGGCCCTTCTTGTCGCCAAAAAGCTGAAACTGAAACATGCTGAATTCCCTGTGGAATGGTCTAATGACAGCGATACTCGGTACCATCCCATCTGGGGAACCTTAAAAAACTTTAGAGAGCTCAGTTTGATCCGAATGAGGAGTTTCGTCGATGGTGCGTGAAAAAATAGTCGTGACCGGGGCTGCCGGGTTTATCGGAAGTAATCTTTGTAAGATGTTATTGCAGGAAGGTTATTTCGTAGTGGCTATCGATAATCTTTTGGCGGGAACATTAGAAAATTTACCAGAGGGAGTCGATTTTAAGAAAATCGACGTTTGCGATTCCGATTTTGGCCGGTATGTAGAGGGGGCTTCGGCCGTTTTTCATTTAGCTGCCAGAAATTGTTTGGATGACTGTGCTAAAAATCCAGTCGACACCGCTCGAATTAACGTGATGGGAACAGCGAATGTTTTGCAGGCTTGTGTCGAATATCGAGTGCCTCATGTGATCTACTCGGACACTTCAGCTGAATACGAAGGCATTGACTCTTTTCCCTCTAAAACTGATCGGGTTAAGCCTATGTCGATCTATGCTTGCAGTAAAAGAAGCGGGGCTTTAATTGCAGAGGGCTTTAAAAACTATTACGGATTAAATATCTCTACGGTTCGTTATTTTAATGTTTATGGTCCAGCCCAAGATTGGCGGAGAGTGATTCCTCCGGTCATGAGTGCTTTTACGATCAAGCTTTTACAAGGACAAAGACCTTTCATTTACGGAACGGGTGAAAAGAGAAGAGATTTTATTCATGTCGATGATATCAATCGATTTCATCTCCAACTTGTACGAGAGAAAAACATTCAAGGGGGAATTTATAATTTGGGATCGGGTAAAGACTATTCCATTCTTGAAATTTTCCAAATGATTGAGAATGAAATCCAATCGGGTCTTGAACCAATTTTTAAGCCGGAGTTGCCGGGAGAGGCTTTTAGAACTTTGGCCGATATCTCAGAAACGCAAAGAGTTGGCTGGGAGCCTAGAATTTCTATCCAAGAGGGGATTAAGTCCTTTGTCGAATATACTCGAGAAAGATTATCTAGAGAGCTTAAAGCGAACTGAAGCTAGTCGTTTGGGTTGCTAAAAAGCTAGCCACCCTAAAATACTGATTTAACAATGTTTTTTTTAAGTTCTAGGGCCGTTGTCGATTAAATATTCTTTGTCTAGGTTCTAGTCAGCCTCATAAAAACTTAACAAAAGTGAATGACTTCAGAGCTTTGTAAGCTGTTTATTCGTAGTCTATTTGTGGCCTCAGGGTTGCAGCCTTACTTATTAAGAGTCCCATTAGCCGTTTAGCTTGGAGTGTTAGTTATGAAACACATTTTGATTCTCTTTTCTCAAAGTTTACTGCTTTTCATGATTGGATGCGGAGACAGTTCGGCTCCACCACCGCAGCCGCCTGGGCTTAAATTGAATAACCCTACCGATCAGGCCCAACTTCAAACTATGTTTACTTTAGCCCAACAAACAAAAGAAGAATGCGGAAAATCGGGCGCTAATAGCTTAGCTCCAGTCATGATGATGATGAGCAACCCTCAAGCTGGAATGGGGGGAGGACTTCCCGTAATCCCTTCTTTGGGAGGGCAGTGTTCTGACAATTTAATTAATTTCATTATGATGTATTCGACTATGTCGAATGGTCAGTATGCTAATTATCCTGAAACCCGACCTTGGTTTATTTCACAGTTAGGCGGAATTGTGAGTCGAGTCGGCTCTAATTTAGTTGCGAGAGGATTTGAAATTACCTCAGATCGTGCTCAAAAACTTCAACAAGCGGGTTGGCAATTAGTTCAGAGAGATGTTTTGACACAACCCTCACTCCAACCGGTTCGGCCGGCTTTTTGTACGGGGGCTGTGCAGTTTGGATTGGGTTGTTGACAAAACTCGTTTAGTAACTCGCCACATCATAAAACTCTAAGTCTTTGAATACTTTTCGATAAGCTTTTGTGGTAAATTTTCTTATACCGCACAAAAGCTATGAAGCCATTCCTACATTTCTTTATTTTATTGCTAATCATTCTCTCTCTTATTTCTTGCAACCTTTACACGCCCTTTAATACCACCGGTTCGGATCTGGATAAACTTGAAGAGGCGCAAAAATGCTTATCGGATTCCAATTATGATTGTGCCCTGGAGCAGTATGAAAAATTGGAAGATAACACACTCAAACAACAAAAACTCTGTCAGACCTATTTGAGTCGAGGGGGAGTCACCTTAACGGTTTTAGTTAATAGCTTGAATCAAAACTCTAGTAAAATGTTACCCAATTACGCCCAAAAATTTGTTCCGTGGACTTCGAGAAAGTCGGCCGATTTAGATTTAGCAAAAACCCATTGTGTGAATTTTAATAGTTTAAGTAACAAAGAAGAGGCAGTTCTTTTAAAAACGATCGCTCTGTTCTCCCATTGTGCGATTCGAATGGCTAGGACTGATATGTTTCAAGCGACTCATGTAGATATCAATGACTGTACAACACCTAACGCTCAAGCCAATCGAGTTTTGAGTGCAGTAGATATTGGAGGCGATTCCAATGGAGAATTGGTTTCGGGAAGTCCAGGAATGTGTAAACCCGATGTTGATGCTTGTGCATCCGACATCCAAGCGATCTCCAGCGCTGACCTTAACGCAGCTGGTTTTACCGAGTTGGCAGGGGCCTTAAGTAAATTATTATCCATCCCAGGAATCACCGATTCTAATACGAATACGGTGAGACGGGCGCTTAAGGAAACATTCAACTAATGAAAAGACTGACCCTTCTCATATGTCTATCTTTTGTAGTCCCAACATTCGCGATGAGAGAGTTCTACGGTATCAGTCGAAGCATTCGCGCCTTGGGAATGGGGGGGGCGTTCTACGGGCGGTCGGATGATGAGTACGCACTGTTCTACAATCCCGCCGGCGTTAGCCTTTATCAAGGTAAAACACAATCGATGGTGAATTTCGGTAGTCAAGTCGGTAATCGTACTTTTGCTGCCTTTGAAACTAAAAAGACTCTGTCTTCAAAATCCTTAGCCGATTCGATTGATGCTTTAGCTCAATATCAAGGAGATCCTCTTTACTTAGGGGGCTCTGTTCTACCTTATTTCTTAATGAAGCATTTAGCTGTGGGAGTTTTGCTAGGAGATGTTAAAGCCGATTATTTGCTCTCTGGGAAAGAACTCGATTCGAGTGTCGATTTCACTGGAATTATCGATTCCGGACTGCTGGTTAGCTATGGAAGAACCGTGGGTAATGAATATACCCACATCGGATTAACGGCAAAAGGGATTCTTCGCAGCGGAGGCAGAGTCAATTTAACTTTGGCTGATTTGGTTCAAGGCGACAAAGTGAATTTGAATCCCAAAGATCTTGGCGGAACTGGATTTGGGATCGATTTTGATTTAGGAGTCATGTACGACATTCCCTATTTAGACTTTGGACAAGCTAATCGAATTTCATTTGTAGTGAGTAATTTGCTTGCAAGCTCATTTTCTATGGGAAGCAAAAGCACCGGTCAACCTCCTGGTCTTACCCGTACTTTTTCAATTGGTTGGCATTCTGTTTTCTCTGGAGGTGATTTAGTAGATCACTATCATGTGATGGCTGATCTTGCCGAGTTTCAATTAGGTGGAGAGAGCGATCCACATTTGGGGGCTCGGTCTGGAAAAATTTTAAAGCATCTAAATCTTGGGATTGAGGTTCCCGTAGGAGCGTTGACTGTAAGAACGGGTATTCATCAAGGTTATGTTTCAGTGGGATTAGGTGTTAACCTGACCTATGCCAAATTAGATTTCGCGACTTATCAAGAAGAGTTGTCAAGTGGGCCGGGTCGTTTACCCAGTCGAAGATATGCTTTAACTTTGGCTCTGGGGTTAGGAGCTCCTAATGGCTCTTTCAAATCTAAAATCAAAGGGAAAAAGATTGAAGGGGGAAGCCCTGAGGTTGAGATTAAATTGGTGCCCAAGGCGCCTATCGATCCCAAAATTGATTCTTCTTTAGAATTAACTCCATCAGATCCCCATACTGAGATTCCAAAAGAATCTGAAATATCTGAACCTGTTAAAAAACAATTGCCTGAATCCGACAGCAATCAAATGAATTCTACTGAGCCTTCTTCAAAAGAGGGAGGAGCCTCTGAGCCTAAGGCTCCTGCGTTTTCTGAAGATGAGTCTTTATATCAACTTGAAACTCCAAAACAGTAAGGATCTGACATCTTATGAATAAAAAATCGTGGCATATTTTAACTCTGGCAACCGCTCTAACTTTCTCAGGCGTATTCGGAGCTGATTTTGAGAAAGTGTCCGATAAAAAACTTTTCAATGGAGAGACCCTTTCTGAGTACAAACTTCCAAATGGGTTGAAAGTTTTATTGATCCCCAGGCATGAAGCTAAAGTCCTGACCTTCCAAACTTGGTTTGATATCGGATCTCTTGATGAAAAAATGGATCAAAAACTTAAAAAGACAGGATTGGCTCATCTTTTCGAACATATGATGTTTAGAGGAACCGACAAATATCCCGACGGTAAATTTGATGAAATCACTTCCAGAATTGGAAGCGATAAACAGAATGCAACCACCTATTTTTACCGAACCAACTACTATGAGAGTATTCCCTCAAACCAATTAAAAAAATTAATCGAACTTGAGTCCGATCGAATGGCTAATCTTAAATTAGATGCCGCCCTTTTAGATAAAGAAAAGGGGGCAGTCGTTGGAGAGTTGAGGCGGGCTTTGGACAATCCGGGGCGATTAGCCTGGGATGAATTGAATCGCACCGTCTTTGAAGTCGCTCCATTTAGGTACACGGTTTTAGGAACTGAAGAAGAAATCAAAGGATTTACTTTGGAAGAAGCCCAATATTTTTATAAAACGTTCTACTCTCCCAATAATGCAACCGTTATTGTTGTAGGCGATACTGAGGAGAGTGAATTACTACCTCTCATCGTTAAGTATTATGGCGATATGAAATCTCAGGAAATACCGAGATATCAAATGCCGGAAGAACCTTCCCAAAAGAAAGAAAGGCGAGTTGAGAAAAAACACCCTCAAGCGACTTCTGACATTCTTTTGGTAGGATATCGAATTCCACCTGTAAACTCACCTTCGATTGTTCCATTATCGCTTCTAAGTACGCATCTTTCGACAGGAATGGAGTCAAGATTAAGAAAGACATTGGTAGATACCGGAATTGCAGTTTCAGCAAGTTGTGGGGTGAGCAATGTTCCGGACTATCTCGAGTTTTCTGTTTCGTTGGCGGAAAAACATCGAGCAGAAGAGGCGATTGAGATCATTGATCGAGAAGTCAGCCTGTTAAAAAGCCAAACTATTAAAAAGGAAGAATTTGAAAGAGCTTTAAACCAAGAACTTTTGTCTCTCTACGGTATGATTGAAGACAACTCTTCGATGGCAAATATGTTGGGAGATTATTTAATGGTGAGTGGCAATTACCTGAGGGGATTTGAAATTATTGAGGAGTTTAAAAAACTTAAACCTCAGGATTTAAAAGAGGCTGCCAAAAACTTTTTGAAAAAAGAATCTCGTTCTGTTGTTATTGTTCGACCCCAATCTAAAACTTCATCGAAAGGGTAACATCCATGTTACGCATCATCTTTTGTTTTTTATTGATTGCATCGTCAGTTTTTTCAAAAACCAAAACCTCATTTCGGGCTGAACCGGCAACCGAAAATGGGGTTCCTGTATCACCTAAAGTTTTTTACGAGAAAAATCCCTCAGCGCTGACCACCACTTTGAGTGTGATCGTCATGACGGGAAGCGTAGATGATCCGGTAGAAAAAAGTGGTTTGAGTAATATCGTTGCCGAAATGGTTCTTCGTGGAACTAAAAAAAGAAGTCGACAAAAGTTTCAGAGTGAATTGGAAAGAATGGGTGGGGCTTTATCGGCGGTCGTTACCCAAGATACCATTCAATTTTCTGGTGGAGTGATTAAAGAAAATACTCAAAAATTTATCGCTCTTTTGGAGGAGGCATTGCTTCATCCCGCTTTCACTGAAAAAGATTTCCAAGAGTTGAAAAGGGAAATCCTGAATGACATTCTTCATGTGAAAAATTCAAATAATCGACTGGGCGGACTCGCGGCGAGGAGAGAAATTTTTAAAGGCACTCCTCTAGAGCGTCCAGTCATAGGAAGTCAGTCTACTATTGAGAAAATTTCCCTTTCTGATGTTCTAAGAAAATATAATGATTATTTTGATCGACCCAAAATTATTTTTGCAGCAGCTTCACCTTTTCCTGAATCTGAAATGATTTCCGATTTTGCTCGGATTTGGCGACAGTTTCCCGATGGGGCCAAGCCGCCTAAGCGGGCAGTTAAGTTACAGATTCCTGAAAAGCCCACTTTGATAGTAATCCACAAGCCAAAAACCTCTACGGGCTCTCTCTTTTTTGCACAAGGTGGAATTACCGCTCAAGATCCCGATCGATACACCTTAAAAACTGGAAATTTTTCCTTTGGGGGTGAGCCTTTAGTTTCTCGTTTGTTTAAAACGATTCGAGGCGAATTGGGATGGACCTATGCCATTGGCAGTTCCTATGCATCGTTGGGCGGGGTATCGAATCAGCAAGGGCTGTTTAGTATTTCCTCAACTCCTAGTGTTGAGTACACATCTAAAACTATTTTTAAAACACTAGAGATGTGGAAGTCCTACTTAGAGAGTGGTCTTTCTGGAGATGAGTTGGATTTGGCTAAAGATAGCTTGATTAACTCCTATCCCTTTGAATTTGAAACTGCAGAGAAAAGAGTTTCTCAAAAACTGACGAGCTATCTCTACAACATTCCCATTTTAAGTCCTGAGGAGTTTTCTGAGACAATCGGTGGAATCAATAATAAGAAGTTAAAATCAGTGTTAAAAGAAAAACATAATACTCAAAGTTGGTTGATCGCTTTGGTGGCGGATAAAGATGTGGTTGCAAAGGATTTGGAAGAGTTTCAAAAAGATATTCCACAAGAAAAACGATTAACGATTTCTAAAGTTTATACTCCCGATGAGTTGGTGAATTAACCGAGAATAGAAAGTATTTCTTTTTTGAGCCCTGGGCCACAGGTGATGAAACTCGTTTCGTGAATAGTTTCACTTCCACCAAGGCTGAAATACTCTCCACCCGCTTCTTTAATTAAGCAGGCTAGGGGAGCAATGTCCCACAAGGACACTACGGGATCGATCATGGCATCGATACCTCCGCGCATCACACAAGAGTGCCCAAAACAATCGGTGTAACCTCGAACAAATTCCGCTTTGTCTAGCAATCGATGTAATCCCTTAGTTTGTCTTGAGGCCTCAAAACAATCTATGTCTCCAATCGAAACAAAAGAAGATTCCAGGCTGGTTTTTTGGGAGACGTGTAATTGATGTCCGTTGCAATAAGTTCCAAGGTCTTTAGCGGCGGTGTAGGTTTCTTTTAAGGCCGGAAGCACCATGACACCCATGATGGGTTCCCCGTGCTGCAAAAGGCCCAAGAGAGTCCCGAATAAGGGTATTCCTTTGATAAAACTTTTGGTTCCATCGATAGGATCGACGGTCCAAACCAATTCCTGCTCTTTTCCTTCTTCTCCAAATTCTTCTCCGCAAATACCAAATCCGGGAAATGCAGAGGCTAACTCTTTTCGAATGAATTCTTCGGTCTTCTTGTCAGCGACTGTGACCGGTGTCATGTTTTCTTTCATCTCGATAAGAATCGCTTGTCTGAAATAGGATTGTGCAATTTCAGCGGCCTGTTCTGCAATTTGAGTAGCGGTATTTAAAATAGATTCAAGTTCATTCATGCCGTTTATTCTAACAGCATTTGAATGGGCTTGAAATAATATTGGTCGAAGGTTTTGTGGTAGCCCGACCAACGTGAGTTGTTTTTTTCCGAGTTCATGAAGGTTTGAATACTGTTAATTCTGGAATCTAAATGATCCAACTGGTGCAACAGTTCTGATTCTAATGTATGAGGTCGTTTTGGAGAGCCGTGTTCCAGTTTTCCGTGATGCGATAGGATAAGATGTTTTAAGTGGTACTCAAGTTCTTTAGGAAAATCAGCGATCTCTCGAATTTTTCTATCGACGAGTACAACACCGATGGCGATGTGGCCGACCAGTCTTCCTTCATCGGTGTAACCCAATTTTCCTTGGTAATTGAGTTCGAAAATTTTTCCAAAATCGTGAAATGCCGCTCCAAATAACATGAGGTTTCTGTCAATCCCTCGATAAAGCGGAAGAACAGCTTCGATCAAATCACAGAGTTGAACCGAGTGAGTTAGGAGCCCCCCGATAAAAGCGTGGTGAATGGTTTTTGCGGCTGGACAAACTTTATACCGTGGAGCTATTTCAGGATCGTTAAGAAGTTTAAGACCTAGTTCTTTCACCCATGGGTTAGTTAGAGATTCAAAGTAGTGGATCAGTTTTGCGAAAAGAGCCTCGGTATCCTCTAGGCCTTGAGGTAAGTAATCTTCCACTTTAGCTTTGTCAGATGGCAGGGGAATTAAATGATCAATCACCAATTGGTGACGGTTTTGAAACACATTTAATTTTCCTCCGACAGCAACGATACTTCCTTCGGAAAAAGTAGCACTCAGATCTTCAGCATTGTCCCAAACACGACCCTCCAGGTCCCCGGTTGAGTCACTGAGTAAAAGTGAGAGGTAAGGTTTCCCGTTTTTAGAATAAGAGACTTCCTTAGATTTAACCAAGAACGAGGTTCTTACCGTTTCTTTTGGTTTTAAGTCTTTGATAAATAAAGACTTTTCTACTTTTAAGATTTCAAAATCCATTCGGCAATGATCGCTTCTACTTTAAGAGCCACTTGTCTCCTCAGCGCAACTCTTAACTTGGTTTATTGCATTATGTCAATCCTTACTAAATAGTTGAAGTCTGTACCTTTTCGCTATACATCTAGCTAACAAATTTTTTCTTTTTGAGAAGAAAGGGTTCTATGAAAAAAACACGAATCGGGATCAACGGATTTGGCCGTATTGGCCGAGTGACTATGCGACTTTTGGCTGACCGACCTGAGTTTGAGGTGGTGGCCATTAACGACTTAACCCCCACAGAACAAAACGCTCATCTGTTGAAATACGATTCGGTGCATGGAGTCTGGAACCACACGGTGTCGTCCACCAAAGATACTCTGTCGATCGATGGAAAAGAGGTTAGAGTTTTCACTAGAAAAGATCCTGGTGAAATTCCTTG
The DNA here is from genome assembly GCA_900299195.1 of Deltaproteobacteria bacterium. Lineage (GTDB taxonomy): Bacteria > Bdellovibrionota > FAC87 > UBA2466 > UBA2466 > UBA2466. Next base: position 35,606 of record OMIX01000089.1, on the reverse strand, counting down.
GAAAGAATTGAATGTAGATATTGTGATTGAGTCGACAGGAATTTTCACTGGGTTTGACGGAGCTTCCAAACATTTGAATGCTGGAGCAAAAAAAGTGATCATTTCAGCTCCTTGCAAAGACGAGCAAAAGATTAAAACTTTAGTTTACGGAATTAACCATGAAACCTTTAATCCCGCGGTCGATCACATTGTTTCTAACGCCTCTTGCACGACCAATTGCTTAGCTCCGGTAGTTAAGGTTCTTCACGAGAATTTTGGTATTGAGCGCGGATTGATGACGACGGTCCATTCGTACACCAATGATCAACGAATTCTTGATCTTGGGCATTCCGATTACAGAAGAATGAGAGCTGGCGCTTTGAATATGATTCCTACTACGACGGGGGCTGCTAAAGCAGTTGGATTGGTTATGCCCGAGCTCAAAGGAAAGTTAACTGGACTTGCGGTTCGAGTTCCAACCCCTAATGTTTCATTAGTCGATTTTGTGGCTGACGTGAAAAAGCCAACCACTGCGGAACAAGTGAATGCGGCTTTCGAAGCTGCTGCGAAATCAGGACCTCTCAAGGGAGTTTTACAAGCTGTGAAAGCACCTTTAGTTTCGTCAGATTTTAACGGGACTTCTTGGTCTTCTTCAGTGGATATGGAATCTACCATGGTCGTTGATGGAACGATGGTGAAAGTATTGTCCTGGTATGACAACGAAACGGGTTTCTCAACCCGCATGTTGGATCTTGCAAGTTTCATCTCGCAAAAATCCAATTTTTAATCGGTTTTTTTAATGAAGATTTCTTATCCGAAACTCACTGAACTTGAATTAAAAAACAAAAGAGTTTTTATTCGAGTGGATTTTAATGTTCCCTTGAAACAGGCGGGCGATTCTTACGAAGTTGCCGATCCTAGACGAATTGAGGAAGCTCTTCCCACGATTCGTTTTGTGATGGAACAAGGGGGAAAGGTTATTTTAGGATCTCATTTGGGGCGACCCAAAGGGCAGCCTAATCCCAAATACAGTCTCGAGCCTGTGGGAAGTTATTTAAGTCGGGTTTTGGGGAAAGACGTTTTATTGACTGAAGATTGCGTAGGAGATGCTCCGCGAGGGCTTTCTCATCAAATGCGAGCTGGCGATGTGATGCTTTTGGAAAACCTAAGGTTCCATCCTGGCGAAGAAGAAAACTCACCGGAATTCGTCAATCGATTAGCTGAACTTTGTGATGTTTATATTAGTGATGCGTTTGGAACTTTACATCGAGCCCATGCTTCAACTGAAGGTCTTCCTAAGATCATTAAAAACCGAGCGATCGGTTTTTTGGTTGAGAAAGAACTGAAATTCTTAGCTCCGTTGAAAGATCATCCCAAGCGGCCTTTTCTGCTGCTGATGGGAGGATCCAAAGTTTCGGATAAAATTGGGGTCCTCGAATATTTTCTTCCTAAAGTTGATACGGTGGTCATTGGTGGTGCCATGGCTTATTCTTTTCTGGCTGCCAAAGGTTTTCAAGTTGGTAAGAGCTTGTGTGAAGAGAAACAGGTTCAGTTAGCCAAGAAAATTATTCGGGGAGCAGATGCTCGAACTGTTAGATTGATACTTCCTGAGGATCATGTAGTCAGCTTAGCTTTTGGTGATACTCAGAATGTTTCAATTACCAGTGGAATTGATATTCCCGACGATAAATTGGGTTTAGATATAGGACCCAAAACTGTGGCTAAGATTGCTACTGCCCTTGAGACGGCTGAGACCATTTTTTGGAATGGTCCGATGGGTGTTTTTGAAGAGCCGGCCTTTGCAAAGGGAACTTTCGAAGTGGCCAAACTTCTGGCTCAAACCAAAGCTGTCAAACTGGTAGGGGGTGGAGATTCTGCAGCTGCGATCATGAAAGCAGGACTTGAAGCTTCGTTTGATTTTATCAGCACGGGGGGAGGAGCTACCCTGGAATATTTAGAGGGTAAGACCCTTCCAGGCCTAAAGGTTTTGGAGCGGATTGAAAGAGAGCAGGGATAAATCCATGGTGGACTTAAGAACTCCGCTTTTTATAGCAAATTGGAAAATGAACAAGGTGGGCCGTGAGGTTCAGGCTTTTGTAGGGCCTTTTTGTGAAGCGACTCAAAGACAAAGTTCTCGTGGTGAAATGGTGCTGGCTCCAGTGGCAGTTTACTTATCGGATTTAACGAAGATGACTCAAGGCACTCACGTTCAAGTTGCGGCTCAAAACTGTGGAGCTGCGAAGTCGGGCGCTTTTACCGGAGAAATTTCTCCAGTGATGTTGAAGGATCTTGGGGTTCGTTGGGTGATTTTGGGCCACTCTGAGAGACGCCATGTGTTTAAAGAAGATAATGCTTTAGTGAATGCGAGGCTTAAAGCGGCTCTAGAAGAGGGACTGACACCAGTTTTTTGTGTGGGGGAAAAGCTCGAAGAGCGCAAGGCTAACCGTACTTTTTCGGTCATTGAGGGTCAGTTAGCAGGGTTAAAAGATTTAGGCGAAGCTATCCTAAAACCTTTAGTGATTGCTTATGAGCCAGTTTGGGCTATTGGAACTGGAGAAAATGCAACACCGGACCAAGCCCAAGAGGTTCATGCATTTATTCGGCAGTGGCTTTCTAAGAATATTTCATCAACCTTTGCGAACCGAACTAGAATTCTGTATGGTGGGAGTGTAAAAGCTGAGAACTCTGCTCAACTGATGAGCATGGAAGATGTTGATGGTTTGTTGGTTGGGGGAGCGAGTTTGGATCCGCTTTCTTTTGGTGAAATTGTTAATAGAGGTTTGAAAAGTTAAGGAGAAAACGTGACACTATTAGTTATTTTGCACATTGCGATTTGTGCCTTTTTGGTTTTTGTGATTCTACTTCAGCCTGGAAAGGCAGATGGTGGAGTAGCCTTTGGTGGAAGTTCGAGCCAAAGCATCTTTGGTAGCAAAGGAGCGGGCAACTTTTTAACTAAAACTACTTCGGTTTGTGCTGTTTTATTTTTAGTGACGAGTTTCTTTCTGACACGCTCTAGAAGCTTGAATGTCACAAAGAGTGTGATAGGAAAAGAACCGGTTTCCGAAGCTCCTCAGACTCCAAAGACTGAAGGTGCAAAAGAGGGGGCTCCCGCAAATAAAGCGGCTCAGCCTACAACTCCTGCGGAGCCAGCTAAGAAGTAGTTTCTTTGAAAATTTTCTGTGCGACGGTGGTGGAATGGCAGACACGCATGTTTGAGGTGCATGTGCTGAAAGGCGTGGGGGTTCAAGTCCCCCCCGTCGCACCAAAAATTAAAATTTCTAATATGGAACTTATCGAGGGCGCCTAGCTCAGCTGGTTAGAGCGCTGCCTTCACACGGCAGAGGTCACAGGTTCGAGTCCTGTGGCGCCCACCATCCGGGTACATTCCGGAGACATCCTTTCCTCAAAAATCGGCCTTTCTATTGCAGCCTAAATGTTTTGGCATTTGGAATTGAGTCAGAAAACGATGAATACTGTAAAAAAACATATAGCTCTGTCTATTATTATGACATTTGGGCTTGTGTGCCATTACTCTCTTGCCATTCCCAAAACTAACTGCCGTGAGCTTCTTAACTTCGAAGCCAAGCGATATCAGGGCATTCCCACCCCGATGGGTATGAGCCAAAACCAACTCAATGAGCTCATAGATATCTTCAAAAACAACCCAGACTTTAGTGATGTTGAGGCGATGGTGCTTTTTGGAAGCAGAACCCATTTCAGTTACGGATACTCTCCCGAACAAAAAAGCGATTTAGATGTCATGTTCTTTTTTAAGAACCCCCCTAGCCCCTTAGTTCTTCTGGATCGTTCGGACGTACTCAACAATCATCTCATCCCTATTTCGAAGGCGAGCGGATTTCCTATTTCCCAAGAAATTCCAAGCTTAATCACCCTAAAAGAATCGATCGAAATTGAAGTATCAAATCCTCCCGATTTTAAACGAGCCCAATCGATCCATAGCGAAATGATAGAAAAGGCAAAGAGTGAAAATTGGAGTCGAACCCAATTAAAAAAAGCTATCAGTACTGCTACCCATGGAATGATTACCCACCGGGATAAAATTATTCTTATTCGCGACTCAGAAACTTCCCGCTCGTTTAAAAAGCAACTTCAAGAACTAGGTTATACCCATGTCTATCTTATTCCAATCCAACAAAGCGGATCTGTCCCATCAAAGTAAACTCTTTCGATTTTAATGCTTTGGTAAAAATCTCTGTCTTATCCCCGATCAACTCAAACTATGAAAAAAAAGCTTTTTTAATCTCTCTTTCATGGAATCCCATTTGCATTAACCAAGAAGAAATGGGGCAAAGAAAGGCTTTGGTATGCTGAGATACCGTGGAAGTATCGTATTTATTTGTATCTGTCTAACAAATATCGGCGCCCTAGGCTTGGAAATTTCAGATATCGAAAAAATAAAAGGCGAGAGAACTGTATTCCTTTCGGATTCGATCCAGTCAACTGCTACTCGCTACTCCTGTCGGCAAACTTTAACAAGAATTGTCGGATTAGGCGGTACTTTAACCGCTGTTGGAGCTATTCCCATTTTGATACACCAAATCCAGTCGTTTACTCGTCAGGCACCTCACATCGGGTTTGGTATTTACTTTGATTGGGACAATATTGTTTCTCACTTAACAGCGGAAGAAAGAGAGTTACTGAAGTATTCAGGTCAAAACCTAAAACAAATATTGAAGATGTTTATTAGCAAACTCTACGGAGGAGATCCCAGTGATGATGGAAAAGGTGGTCAAATCGTGTGGTCTACTTTGGTTCTCCATCCCAACACAGTTCGTTTTGCCTCGAGTTTTCTTGATTCCCGTGTCAAAGATAGAGGAGTTTGCCGCCACAAGGCCACCATTTTATATAAAATTCTTAAACAACTTGGGATCGAAGCAGAGCTAAGAGTTGCAGATGCTCGAGAAGAAAAAAACGAACCAACATTTTCCCATGTCTTTGTTTATCTTCCAAAAAGCAATCTTATCGCAGATCCCATGAATAATATGATTGAGGATGCTACGGAATATCGCAAAATATTATTTATCGAAAATGAACGTGACTTTGATATGACAAGAGCCGTACTGGGATATTATGCGCCCTGAGCTCCACAAGACTGCACGGTCGCTAGAAAAAGGTCGAGAGTTCGGCTTCGGGATTATTTTAACATTCTTTTTTCTCGTTGGGTGCTACAAAACTATTCACGCCGTCCAACCCGGGGAAGTTTGGGTGGATAAAGATAATCGCGAGTATAAAATTATTAAGATACTAGGAAAGGGTAGTTCCGGCGAGGTTTACCAGGTGGAGTGCCTTTCGGGATGCGCTCGATCCAAACAGATCCAAGCGATGAAATTCGCCAGGCCGATACGCGATCAAAAGAACAACTTAATACTGTCTGGTAAAGATAGCTTACAGTTTTACGGAAGCCCGCAACATCGCAAGTTAATGGATTCAAATCCGAGTTTCTTTCTGAATTATGAACCCACTCAAGAAGTGTGGTTGAAGCAGCACGCATATGAAGGTTCTGAATTCGTCGTCCGTTCCACACTTGCCAAAGGAACCTTTGAGACAAAAAAACCAGAAAGGCTATCTGAAGACCAAAGAATTATTCGTTCTGATCTTTTATTTCTTGCTGGTCAAGGGGCTCTTCTTGCGCTTCACTCAAATAATCTTGTTCATGGAGACATTAAGCCTTCCAATTACTTTCTTTTAAAAAGTAATAACATAATGGGTGCCCAAGCAAGGCTTGGGGATCTTGATAGTGTCTCTGAGACTGGAACATCCAAGGTCATCATGTTTACTCCGTCCTATGCAGCACCGGAGCGTTTACATTACCAACAAAGGCTCTCAAATGTTCCTTCAGAGGATTTGTTTTCACAGGCGCAATCCATCAGTCATGAACTTTTTAGAAAACCGCTATTGTTAATGTATTTCCAGATTCAATTTAAAAACTCTTCAGTCGATTCTAATGATTTATTCTCAAGGGGCACTCGGCTATTACTTTCGAACAAGCGGGCAGCAACCGACTTCGAATCTTTCGTCAATTCCAAACTCAGGGAGCTCCTTCCGCCAACTACGGAGTTGGATAAGGAAAAGGAACGGTTTTTAGAAAGTGCTTTTAAAGTAGATCCCGTCAAACGAGTTCATGCCGTGGCTAAAGCATTTCCCGAGACCTTCGGCAAGGCTTATCAAAATACCGGCTTACTCGACAAAGAGAATCTTAATGAATTTGTCAGTGGGGAGCCAACTCGGGATGAAAGTCTTGTCTTTAATTTGGGCAGCCGACGTTGTTTGAAATCTTTTGCTAGACTCGCTACAGAACATTCAGCGCAGCACTGATTACAAAAAACAATTTGTCATGTTGAGCATTGGAGTAGGGCGAAGTGCAAAATATTAATGGACATTATTTTTTACGACTTACTCCTGCCTACGCTGAGGCTCTCAAAAAATTTCCTTCACAGTACCAAGGTTGAAGAGTAGCCGTGGTGCTCTTGTAAGCTGTAATTAAAGCCATAAACTGACACTAATTAAGGGGGAAGGTCAGCATTCCTTAAAGCGCAGGTTGCGCAATGTGTTATTTTCTGTTAGAAAGGGGTAACTTTTTTAAGGAGTACTTATGAAAACTTACTTGTTAATGGGATTCATGGTCGTATCTCAATTTTCTTTCGGAGCCCCTATTTTTTGCAGTGGTGGAAAATGGAACCTCAAGGTTAGCTCTAATCATCAAACTGCTAAACTTACTGTGAATGGTGAGGATATCGAGTTTGGAAACATGAAATGTAACGTTGTATATCCCAAACCCTCCGACCACACGTTAAAAGCCTTCTTAAATTGTCGAACAGCTCAACGTGTGGCTGATGCAGGATTTTTTGCAACGATTAAGCTGGAGCTTCCAGGAGTGGATATGAACGGAAAATTATCTGAAACCACTTTTGCAGGACCTAGAGAATTAGCCGATCTCAAGTGTGTAGGCGCAGCTAACTCACATTAGCTTTAAGAACTTGTTATTCAGTTTTTTAAAGTTGAATCTAAATCCCAAAATGTTTTAGAACTCTGTCCGAGACCTTTGGGAGCTTGAGAATGACGTTCCAAAAACAATTCAAACTATCATTTATTTTAGGATTGTTGCTCACTATTGCCTCTCCCGGAGCGTCTCTTCCTTCACTTCGATATACTGGAGTCCTTCGTCATCATTCGATTCAGAGGGACCAATATGTCACTTTGGATTTGGTAGCTAATCCGCAATCTGAAGTGCCTTCCAGTTGGTTAGGGCTTCTCAAGTTCTATTTTGGTGATTTAAAAAGCCGGGAGTATGTTTCTTTTCACTTTGATACAGCTCATCTTCATGGAGATTGGCTAGTCTTTGACCAAATCAATCAAGAGGTTAGTGTTTCCTTTCCTAAGTTTTCTGAAGAAGAGCTCAAAGGAACTTTGCGAACGAGCTTCACTACGGATCACCCTGAACTTATTTTAAGAAAAGATGGAAAAGTGGCTCTGAAATATCCCCTGATAGATGCCCTTTGGGGAGAATATGAAGGAGTTTGCTCAGGCAAAAAAGAAAAGCTTCAGCTCTATACTTATCGAAGTATTCAAGAAACGACTAAAACGGGCCATCCCTTTTCAGACTATGAAATTGTGGGCGAGATAGGAGTTGAAAACCCAAATCAATGTACGGAAACCAATTACTGTGTTCGTAACTTGTTTTTCTCAGGAGCCTATAATTTCTACACCCAAAATCTAGATCTCTTTGGTAGGTATGAAAATCAGCATTGTCTGATTAATGAATCTGGGATGACCTGTGGTTCGTGTCAGTACAAAAAAACTTCCAGTGAGGATGCATCGGTTCATACCCAACTTTTCGCAACCGCTTCTGAATTTCCCCAGCATTCCCAAAGAAGAACTATCGAGCCTCGAAAGTTGGAGGGCGCTTACATAGGGTATGTTCATCACGAGTTGCTTAATGAGTATCAAGCAGCTGACTTAGATTTTTTTATAGTGCCTCCAAAAACCGAAGGTGGACCCATAGGGCTTTCAACTTTGTTTAGACTTTATTTTGGAGATTTTAAATCTCAAGAAGCTCTCACTTACCGCTACGACCCCGTTTTTTTATCCGAAGATTCAAATCATTTTGTCTTAGCCAAACCCACATTAACTGAAGTGAACGAGATGGATGCGGTCTTAGAAATTACGAATGCTAATGAGGATTTTATCGAGGGGGTTTGGTATTCACTACTTTTTGGGAGGGTGGGAACTTTTTACTTTCAGAAATCAAAACTTCCTCAACTTCCAACCGACAAAATTACAGTGGGGTCTCTCTCCGGTACATATACTTTTGATAATTTGTTAATTAACGTGGGAGTCGCAGCTGAGAAAATACCTTCCAACTTGGAAAATCCATTTTCTCCATTGAATTTTGTGGGACGAATGATTCATACCGAATCCTTTTGGCCAGCCAAAGACTTTCGAGGCGGTAGTTATGATTTTTATACGGGAAGAATTGCTCTATTTTTAGATCAAAAAGACCGTTATCTCGTTGGCAACAGAGAGACCGCCAATTCCATTGAGTTAAGACTTAGTCCGTTCAATTTATTATCACCTTTATTACCTTTTGAGGGGAATCATTTTATAAAAAACAACAGCAGTCGTTCCTTAATTTTTAAGAAGAGCAGCACTACCCCCTGATACTTTCTTTATTTTGAAACCAAAAGTAACCAAGTATTAATCCCTATTACTGGTCGAAAGAAAGAAACAGTGGCTGAGCTCACATGAGTTTAAAAGCCAAGGCTATCGCTGAATAAAGACTAAACCCTAAAATAAGAAAAGCAGTCATGAGAATAGCGGTGTTGAGTGTGAGCCCAGCAAAAAAACTCGAGATGCAAATTCCCAGAGGAACTGTCCGGTTTCCTTCAAGCCATCTCAACATCAGGCTAAATTCAAATCCACTAAAAATTGAAAGTACGATCAACAAAAACAGGCACCCCTTCTTTTGTTGCTCAGTTGGGGTTCGAAAACTCAAAAAGGTGAGATAGGAAATGCAGGCCAAGTAACTAAAACTAATTTGGTTAACAGAAAGAAGTCTGAGTGACATTTGAGAAAACAAAATGAAGTAAGCTACCCAACCCGAGAAAAAAATAGCCATTCCTACCGCTAATACTTTTTGCTTAAATTTCAAATTTGATACACCAATCGCGGCCACTAATAAAAGCCACCAAATTCCCACTGGTAAAATACTGAGCCCACCAAAATAGAGCGGAAACGGGCGTCCAAGTTGTGAGAGAGCCAACGGTGATCCTTGGGAATGGGCTCCCAAAAAGCTAAATATCGAAAGACCTGATCGAAAAAATATTTGAAAAGGACTTAAAAAAGTTTCTTTTTGGGTATTATCAATATCCAAAACAAAATGCTCAAAGTTTGTTCTTACTCCTAGGGAGAACCCCTTAGGCAGTGATTCAAGTTGGGTGAGTTGAATTTTAAGTTGTTCTGGAGCTTTAGGACAATTCAGAATAAATGTAGTTGAGATAGTATTTTCATTAGCCAACGAAGACGGGGAGGCCATTGGACAGATAGCTTCTTGCGAACTGACCCAAAAGAAATTCAGAAACTCAGCCGCTTTTTCTGTATTAGCTGTTGAAAAAAGTTCTTGAAGCGCTTTCCGATCTACTTGGAGGATAGCTTCGACTTGGTGGTTCTGAGAGGCCTTCAATTGAAGACGGCCACTATTTTGAGGCCCATCACTGGAAAGGGCTGATGAGGCAAAGAGCGATGTGAATATAAAACAAATAAACCGAATCAGGTAATTGTTCTTTTGTAGAATTGTCATCTTAAGATCCTGACTGATATATTATCATTACTATGATGAAAAAATCTTTGAATTGTTTCCGCTACAGTTGCCTTTGGATAATGAGTTTTGGTTTTTTTTCGTCTCTGGGGTTGGCTTATGAATGGAGGACTCCCAACTTTCAAATATCTATCAAGGCAGCTGAAAAAGGTGCTGAACTATTTCAATTAAATCGGCATACGACATGGATAGTTTCATTGCTTCCTATTGAGAAACAGGCGGGGGAGGTGCTCGATTTTACCTTTGATGCCAGAATGCCCCAGCATAACCATGGAATGGTAACTAAGGCCAAAGTGATTAAAATTTCGAGGCTGGAGTATCGGGTGGAGGGTGTCAGGTTTCACATGCCGGGAAATTGGTTACTGCAGTTTTTGATTAAGGATAAAACAGGGACCACTCGAATTGAAACTCCTTTAAACATTGATAACAAATGATTTCTAAAAAACTTTCGCTGACTTTATTTTTATGGATTTTGATTGTCCTTGGGATGGTGGGCATCAGGCGGTACATCATGATTCCCAAAGAGCAGGCTAGATTGTTAAGGGACGCCATGGGTAACAAGCCATTGGCAGATAACGAACTTAGGAAGTTGGCTCAGTTTTTTGTTTTCCAAGATCCCGAGTTGACCCCTAGAGATCGGGAACTAGCTCATTGGGGTAGAAAATTATTTTTCGAGACTGGCTTATCCAAGAATGGGAAAATTTCGTGCGCGACATGTCATAAACCAGAACTATCCTTTACGGATGGTAAAACTACTGCACAGGGTTTAACTCAACGAGATCGTAATACCCCAACTATCATCAATAGTTTTTCAAGTTTTTGGTTTTACTGGGATGGTCGCACCGATTCGTTGGCGGCACAATCGTTGAATCCCATTGAGGATGAGGGTGAACAGGGGTTGACTCGTTCCGAATTAGCTTTCTGGATTTTAAACAACTCCCGTAGTGATTACGAAAATCTTTTTGGCCCCTTTCCAAAAATATTGGAAAAGGCACTCCCTTTTAAAGCGCGTCCCTTGCGGGAACGCCCTCAATTTTCTGATGGGGTAGTGAGAAATACGATGGTTTCAGCAGATAATCCAAAGTTGCTCTCTGAAATCGGCTCGAATGAATTGACACTTTCACCCCAGCAAATCCGACAGTTCCGCCAGAAATTAAGAAATCAATCTCCACAAAAAGGAGATGTATTATCAGTTAACTACTGGAGAATGAATCGTGAACAAAGATTTGAGTTAGATAGGGTTTTCTCAAACGTTGGACTGGCTTTTGAAGCCTTTGAAAAGGGCATTGTTGCCAGAGATTCTGCTTTCGATCAATTTATCCGCAGGTGGATGCAGAGTTCAAATCCGGACCCCAGAGTTCATTTTAGTGAGAAATTCAATTTCTCTGAGTTTCTAGGGTTTCAAATCTTTTTAGGAAAAGGGGCCTGCCATGTTTGTCACAGTGGTCCCTACTTTAAAGACAATCAATTTCACAATATTGGACTTCCGCAAAGCCAGGCTCCGTTTGATTTAGGGAGAAGTTTAGGTGTGTTGACCGTCAAAAAAGACCGATTTAATTGCCAAGGAATATTTTTGAAAGATTCTTCAAGACAAAAAAGCGAAAGCTGTCGGGATCTCAATTTCTTGGACAGTGAAACTCCAGAGGCGATTGGTTCGTTCAAAACCCCGACTCTAAGAAATGTAGCAGAGACTGCTCCATACATGAGAGATGGTAGATTGAAGACTTTAAGGGAAGTCCTGGAGCACTACAACAAAATGGAGACTCATTCTGGAGTAGGTTTTAGAGAGGAAACGCTAAAGCCATTGAATTTGAGTGAACATGAAATAGCTGCGTTAGAAGATTTTCTTCGCAGTCTCTCGTCCCGCGTTGAGGATTTGAACCTTTAAGAAATGGCTACTTGAGAGCCCCTAACGTAGCTAATATAATAGAGTTTCATGTTCACTTTCTGAGGGGGCTTCATGAAGCTGGGATTTGAAACGATTGGTAATGCAACCATCATTGTTCACGATGAAGCCCCGATCTTAGTGACCGATCCTTGGATCACTCCAGACGCTTATTTTGGTAGCTGGATTTGTAACTACCAAATTCCCCAAGTTCAGATGGAATCGATCCTAAATGCAAAATATGTTTGGTTTTCGCATGGGCATCCAGACCACTTAAACCCAGACTCACTTCCTAAATTCAAGGACAGAAAGATATTGTTAGCAGACCATGTGGGAGGGCGCATTGCTTCTGGTCTAAGAGCAGAAGGATATGATGTTACAGTTCTCAAAGATAGAAAGTGGTATTCCCTTTCGGAGAATGTCAGAGTTTTATGTTGGTCAGACCAGTATCAGGACTCGATTTTACTTATTGAAGTAAAAAATAATTTGTTAATTAACTGCAATGATGCTGTTGATTTTGGCAGAAACCATTACATCAAAAATTTAGGCAAAAAATATCAAAATTCATTTCTTTTCTCGATCTCATCGCTAGGTATCGCCGATATGCTTAATTACTATGATGAGAACGGACAATTCATTGTCCCAAAGGAGTATTTGAATCGGCCGCCCGCGGGTATCGAAAATGCAAAAAAGGCAGAGCGATTTGGAGCCCGGTATTTTGTTCCTAGTAGTTCCTTCCATGCGTTCCAAAGAAATGATAGTGCTTGGGCCAATGATTACTCCAGGAGGATGCAGGACCTATACGAAGGGTATCAGTCAGAAATAAGTCAGATTTTACCGGCGTTTATTCGGTATGATTTTAATAGTGAAAGCTGGATTGAAATTCGTCCCGAATCTATGCCGATAAAAATTAGAAATTGTAAAGAATTTGGGGATGATTGGGATGAGCCCCTTCACAAGGGTGATTTTGAACAGATCGAAAAGTATTTTAAGCGGATTGAACATCTTGGAAACTATTTAGATTTTATCAATGTGCGGGTTGGCGGTGTAGATAATCGTGTGACTTGGAAAACTAGACAATTTCAAAGAGGAATCACTTTTGAAGTTCCAAGAAATTCGCTCATGCTTTCGATTCAGCTTGGAATTTTTGAGGATTTATTAATTGGCAATTTTATGAAAGTTACTCTGAATGGGAAGTGGACGACTCAAGATCTCAATTCTGACTTTTCGATTTATGTGGGTAAATATGCCGATAATGGACTGGCTTATTCGCAAGAACAAGTACAAAGATATCTATCGATCTATCAGAGACGATTTTTAGAATTTAAACCCTATTATTGGATTCCTAAGCTACGCTTTCAAGCTGGGGCATTCTTGAAACGGATTCAACGGCTTGAAAAAGCTACAGAACTTTAAAAGCCTGAGTTAAAAAAAAGAACTCAAAAAACACTGAGCTATTTTTTGGACGGAAGTATTTCCAAAATAGGTTTGAGTGCTGGATTAAACTCTCGGTTATCCGCTTTTCCGATTTTTTTTTCGTAGGTGTCATTTCCAAACCATTTAAACAATTCCTGGTCAAACGGGTGGAAACGTAATTGCTGATCGCTGCCTGGGGTATTTCCATAAGCCACAATTGAAGAGTAATATTTGGGGTGGTTGGGATTGAAAAAATCTCTGATGGGTGTGTTACTGTTTTTATGACAGCGTCCGCAACTTTCACGCCCCACTTGCACACTTCCCTCAGTGTTATTTTGAGGCACGATACTAAAAGGTTGGTCGGAAGTTGCCCCAAAGGCTTTAACTTTTTCATTTCTGTCCCATTCAGATCCGAGTGAGGATTGAAAGGGGACTTGAAGTAATCTTTTTGTTAAGGCTTCAGACATTTCAGGCAAGACTTCTGTGCCACCATCGGAATTGAGTTCGCCTCTCTGGTAGCCGTGCATTCCGGAGCTTTGTGGCGTTAATCTTCCTGGAAGTTTAAGCTCTTTCATCACCCTGTCCGCTTCGGATGCAAGCGGACTATTGCTTTGAGAGATTTTCAGGAGTTCATCCATTAAAATAGTTTTGGTGGGATAAGGTCTGAAAATATCTGCACCCCAGGGGCCTTCTGAATTATCTTTCGTTCGTAATCTAACTTCCAGAACATGCTCTTTGCCTTCAGAGTCTACACTAGCGATCACTTCTCCAGAAACGGTTCCCAAGGGAAATTTCCAATCGTAAACAATACCGTCATCTGGAGACGCTGATCTTCGGCTTGAGACCTTGATCTTTTGAAGTTCGCCCATTTCATTTTGGGGAAGTTGTAAAAAGTGGAACCGTTTAAGGTTGGGGCTTTGATCCACTCCAAACCCTGTCGTCCATAATTTTAAATGTCCCTTGCTATCCAAATAGGGTGCATCTTTGGCAAAACCCGCACCCTTAAAACCTAAAGTTGTCGTTCTTTCTCCCATTGCCTTGGGGCTTGGATCTTGATAACCAGCCACCAAGTGAGTTTCATCCATAAAAATAAGGTTAGGGTCGGAAAACAAGTTGTTCAGCGTTTGACTTGATACTTTCGGTAATAGACTGCGGTAGTGGTTTTCAAGTTTTTCTTCCATGACTGATACCCGATTGGAAGCAGCTTTTCTTGTTTGAGTATTGACTGCATTTTGCGGCAGTTGTTCAAATTTTTCTTTGATAAATGAAACAAAAGTTGCATGGTTCGGATGTTTTTTAAATTGTTGTCGAAGGGTGGATTCGCTAGCAGGAGGCATGTTGTTTCCATCAACCAAAGTTCGATAAAGCTGACCTAATAATTTCTCCGCTTCAAGTTTTTCCTCTGCAGTCGTAGATTTGAGTCTTCGCTCCCATTCCTGTTTATCATCAATCCATGGAGTTAGCTTAAAACCACTGTTGGGGGAAGAGTGACAATCGAAGCAGGCATTCGTAATTAAAGAGTTGTGAGGTTTCAAATCTGCTGTTTTTGGGTTGTGAAACGGAGACTTTAGAGACTCTGGCTCGCAATCGCAATCTTGGGCATCTTTTGAGTTTTTTTGTTTCGAGGAAGGGCGCTGGGTTTTCTTAAGAAAGTCTGAAAGCTCTTTGACTCTTTGTGGGAAATCAGGGTCATGGGAATCTTCTTTAAGTTGCTTTTCTAGTCTATCCCAGCGAGAAGAGCTGCGGTCTGCAATCAAAGTTCCAGTCGGGGCCAGAGTCATTAATCCCATGTAAAAGACCAAAAAGGGTGTTTTTGAGTTCATAGCTGTAAATCTCCTTTTGCAAAACTATTGGGCGATTTCAGAATCGGGCAGACTTTCAAAAAGTCCCCTCAACTGTTTTTTGTCCTCTTCGAACTTTATATGAGTCGCTTCGACACATTTTTGGAGAGATTCATAGGGGCCACCTTTTCGGCTTTTATTGCCCGAGGGATGGGTTGCATACCAACCTGGGGTTTCGGGACCTCCGACAGTTACGCCGTCTTTTCCTCCAAAGAAACAAATAGATGATGGCAGAGATTGTTCTGTGGCAAAAAGACAGGCTTCAAGCGTCATTGATGAACCACCGACATATCCCCAATCTGGCCGGGATGGAGTGACCCCAGCTTTGAAAGTAGGTTTGAATCCTCCTGGGAGCCCGGTAGACGCACAAACGATATCGTTTTTTGAAACCTTGATTGCTTGTTTACAGGTTTCTAGAGTTTTAAAAGTTCCCGCACCCAGGGGCTTTTTTATCTCTTTGTGTCGGGGACGAAATCCATTTTCAGATTTCACACATTCAAAATCGCTGGCACTAAAAGATGGGTTCGATTGTTTCGAATCGGGACCGTGATCATTCCCACGGGTGTTGGAATAGAACAAAAACTGAAAAAGAAAAAACAGTGTGAATGGCAGCGGAATCGAAAGGCTATACATGATTGAATCGCGCTGAACAGATACAGCGCCCCCCCACTTAGAGGAAGCTGCAAAATAAAATCCAGTGATTTTAAGCCTAGAATACACCCATAGAAATATGTGATTTGTAAAACGTGTTTAGGGACCGTCTAAGTTAAAGTTGACTGTCAAAAAAAATGACACCCCTTAGATTGAGAAAAATATCAAGTCAGGGCGCACGGCGCATTGCGAAGCCTAATCCGATTCTATTCATCACGTCTCACTTTTTTCTCCGAGTTCTAGAAGTTTTATGGAAATACCGATTCCATCTGATACTATGATCTAAACTTAAAATTGATCAAATATGTTAGCCTATTTTAATCCTTTAGACCTATTACGAGCTGGTTTTCACAAGTGGAACTATTATTACGATCGCAAACGTTGGTTCAAACAACTCGACTTAGCTAAAATTAACGCTGAGAGAGACATAGAGTTTATTGGCAAAAAATCTCCCTATCCTTATATTTCGATTGAAGGCCCAGGAAGAATTGAAAAACAAGTTAATATTTGGATTGCATCCGAAGTTGACGCAAAACCGAAATTAAAGATAGGAAAGAATTTTTTTATCGGAAGAAATACCCATTTAGGAGTTTATGATTCTTTATCAATGGGTGATTTCGTGATGATTGGAGCTTATTCCTATATCACAACGGCTAACCATTCTTTTGAACGCTCAGATATTCCCATGTATCAGCAAGGTTTTTCATCTGCCCCTGTCAGTATCGGTTCTGACGTTTGGATTGGTGCCCGTTGTGTGATTTTGCCAGGCGTAACGATCGGGTCTGGTGCCGTCATTGCTGCTGGGAGTGTAGTGACTAAAGATGTGGGTCCATTTGAGGTTTGGGGTGGGGTTCCGGCTAAAAAACTGAAAGATAGGCCTTTCCCTAAAAAATCAGTCCACTATGAGCCCTTAGCTTTCCAATGATTTATTTCTGCTGACCTTTTTTGTCAGACTGTGGAAACCACAGTCATGGTTGCCTTACCTTTAAGTGCCTATGTGACTTGGTATCGAATTTTGCATTCCGCTCGAGACTTCTTAAAGCTACTGAGCTTTAGAAAGGGTTGTCCGGGTGCAAAAGGCGAAGCTTTACCATTTGATTTTTCTTTTAGGGATTGCATGGGTGGGGGGAGAGCCTTCCTATGCTGACTGTGACTATATTTTTTCTAAAGTTGCGCTTAGCTCTTCTGATTCTAAGCCCAATGCTTTTGAACCTTGGCAATTTAAGGAAAGAAATCTAAAACTTTCGACGGCTCAGTTGTTCCCAGAAGCGTTCGTGAAGGAAGTGGAAAGTAAGAAAGGCCCTTTTTCTCTGAGGCTGGAATATTTACCCACAGGTCGATTACGAATTAATGGGGAAGTTGCGGGACGAGTTTACGTTCACGTTACTTTAATTCCCGATGAAACCAAACCTGAATCTATTTCGGTCGATGGACTAGTCTTAGAAAACCCCTTAGCGCCCCAGGCCCCCAATAAATTGAATGCCGATCAACTTAGAAAAGGACTTCCAATTGAAGTTTTTCTCCATGTAAAAAATCAAATGATCGAGATGCTAAAAGCTGGCGGATATCGCAGAATGGTCACGGATAGTCAGCAGCATTTCGGTGTGGTGATGCTCTACAAAAGAGCGATCGGGATGGAGCCTTCCACTGAGGCCTCAAAAGCTATCATGGAGGAGATTCAAGCGCTTTACTCCTTTGCTCGGAAAGAGTTACCTGAAGAGTATCGACCCGATTCCGTCGATGCTTTTACTCGTTTAATCGGAAGCGCATGGAATCCCCCTGAAGGTTACACTTTAAAGAGAAACCAAATTTTGAATCAATACTTCCAAACCGGACAATTGCCAGAAAATGTTCAAATCATCAAAGATAAAACGGGAAAAGAAATCTGTGCCCTATTTCATGAAAATCCAAACCAAAAAACCGGTTTGCTTTTTCTGACTCATCGATCCAATCGTCCAGAGATCTTCAAGTGGTCTGACATCGCTTTTTCTCATAGCCTCGAGTTATCCAAAGATTTTTAAAAGAGCTTAACGTATTAAGGTGGTAACTTTTCAGTATTGTTTTTTTCTTTGGGTTTAGTCTGTGGCATAATATGCCTTTTACACTAACCCAGAGACACTTTGAGAGAGATCTCCATGAAACACCTTTTTGTTATCCTATTAGGTTTAACTTTTTTTTCTTACCCCTTATTTGCAGTGAAAGAATTTTACAGTCTTTCACGCAGCCCAAGGTCCATGGGAATGGGCGGAGCCTTCTATGGAATTTCAGAGGATGAATACGCACTCTTTTCGAATCCGGCTGGTTTAAGTTTAAGACGCAGTGGCACTGAAGTGATGTTGAGAGTGAATGGGAATGTGTCTTCCAATGCCATTTCTGGTTTTAATGATTTCAAAGATCTGGGAGATCTCAACATTAATCAGGCCATCAATCGATTAGACAAACATAAAGAAAAACCTATGTTTGGAAGTGTGGGGCTTTTACCCTATTTTCTAACCAAAAATCTTGCGGTGGGACTTTTATTAGCCGATACCAAACTCAATTTTAATATTCTGAAATCCAGTTCAGACATCGCTAGTTTGGCTGATGTGAATACTGAAGTGGCCGAGATGTCTTTCATCAGCGATTCGGGACTGCTCATTGGATATGCCCAATCATTTTTCGATTCCAACTTACATCTAGGCGCAAATCTGAAAGGTTTGTTGCGAGGGGCTGGCAGAAAACCCTTTACTCTTGCCGAATATAACAATAGTTCTGCCATCGATTTTGATCCGGCTAAAATCGGGGGAAGTGGGATGGGAGTCGATCTTGATTTAGGAGCGACTTACGAGATAAAACAACTTCCTTTTGGGGTGTTAAGTCGAGCTTCGATTGTTTTGAGTAATTTGTTAGCAACTCAGTTTGCGATTGCTAAACAAAACGCCGGGGCTCCAGGTCTTGTTCGAACGGTTAACTTGGGTTGGTATACCGCTTTTGAAGGATTTTCCTTCATTGATAACTTCCATGTGCTAGCCGACATTTCTGATATTTCTTTAGGGGGAGAAAACCGGGCAGACTTTGGGGCTAGAACCGGAGATTTTGTTAAGAAACTTCACTTGGGGGTCGAGGTTCCCATGGGGAGATTCTCAGTGAGAGCTGGTCTTAATCAGGGATATCTCTCGGCCGGACTTGGAATCAATCTCTATGCTTTAAGGCTAGATTTAGCGACTTACGGTGAGGAGACTAGTGAAGGCAATCGAAGAGAGAGCCGAAGATATTTGGCCTCGTTAGCATTGGGATGGGGAAGTGCCCCTGCGGCTCCAATCACTTCGGTGAAGGCATCGGAGAAAGTCATTCCTGAAACTCAGGTACCTTCGAAATCTCAACTGAAACAGCAGAAGTCGGAGGAAATTCCTCAGACCGACAGTTTTGAATTGAAGGATGTTCCAGAGAAATCGGGTCCACCCATTCAGAAACAGTAAAAAGTTTGGGGTCTTAACTTTCCAGTTAAGACCCCGTTCGATATATTGTTTGCATGGAATCTTTGTTTCATTCTAACCAACGCATTTTTGTTCACGGGGGGGCAGCGACTCCTCAAGCGCTACTAAAGCGACTTCATCCAGTTTGGAGTAGTCACAAAAACTTAGAATTTATTCATCTCCACACGGAAGGGGCTCTTTCCTACGCGGAAGATTCCTTTAAAGATAACACTAGAGTGAATAGTCTCTTTTTGGGCTCTAACTTAAGAAAAAAGCAGGATTGTGAACGGTTCGATTACCTTCCTTGTTTTTTATCAGAAATACCCAGCCTGTTTCGAACGGGGATACTGCCGATCGATGTGGCACTGATTCATGTCTCACCCCCTGATAGCAAGGGGTGGTGTTCACTTGGGGTGAGTGTCGATGTGGCTAAATCTGCGGTTGAGACCGCTCGTTGTATGATTGCTCAAATCAACCCCCAGATGCCCAGGGTTCATGGGGATGGATTCATTCACCAAAGTCGATTTCATGCGACCATCGAAGTGGATGAAAAATTGCCTGAGTTCCCACGAGTACAGTTGAAAGAAAACGAAACATTAATCGGAAAAAATGTCGCGGATCTCATTGAGGATGGTTCGACTCTTCAGTTTGGAATTGGTGCGATTCCGGATGCGGTTGCAAGTTTTCTAAAAAACCACAAACACTTAGGCATTCATACCGAGATGTGGTCAGATGGAGTTTTAGATTTAATCGAATGCGGAGCAGTCGATAATTCAAAAAAGAGGAAGCATCCTGGAAAAACGGTTTCATCTTTCATGATGGGAACCCGCCGACTGTATCAGTTTGTTCATGACAATCCTTCAGTGATTCAAGTGGAATCCAGTTATGTTAACAACCCGAGTGTGATTTTGAAAAACCCTAAAATGGTCGCAGTGAATAGTGCCGTTGAGATTGATCTTACCGGTCAAGTGTGTGCCGATTCGATAGGCCCCAAAATCATTTCTGGAGTCGGGGGGCAAATGGATTTCGTCCGAGGGGCATCTTTGTCCGAAGGTGGCAAGGCTATTATTGCACTTACTTCTCGAGCGAAATCGGGGCAATCCCGAATTGTATCTTCTTTAAAACGAGGTGCCGGGGTAGTGACGACTCGTGCCCACGTTCACCATGTTGTGACTGAATTTGGAGCTGTAAACCTTTTTGGAAAAAATATTTCTCAACGGGTCAAAGCGATGATTTCTTTGGCTCATCCAGAAGACAGAGATCGACTTCAAAAAGAATGGCATGAATTGAAAGGACAATGTTTGTGAAATTTTCTTTAATGTACGGAACAGCATGGAAAAAGGAACGAACCCAAGACTTGGTAGCATTAGCGCTTAAAAAAGGGTTCGTCGCAATAGACACTGCCAATCAGTCTAAGCACTACACCGAACCTCTAGTGGGAGAAGCCTTAGCACATTATTTTAAAGAGGGGCATCGTAGAGAAAGTATTTTTATTCAAACGAAATTTACTCCAATCGGGGGGCAAGATCATCGCGTTCCTTACGATCCAACAGCGCCAATCAAAACTCAAGTCGAGCAATCGATTGAAAAGTCTCTAGACCATTTAAAAGTCGAGTACCTAGATTCTTATTTGCTTCACGGCCCTTATCATCATCCGAACTTGGGGGAAGAAGATTGGCAAGTTTGGGAAGCTTTAGAGAAAGTTTACGACAAAGGAAAAGCAAAACAAATTGGAGTAAGTAATGTTAATCATCTCCAATTGACAGAGTTGGTAGAAAAGTCACGGATCAAACCTCAAGTGGTTCAAAATCGATGTTTTGCTCAAACCGGATGGGATTTTCATGTGAGAAAAATATGTGCAGCCCACAGGATAACTTACCAGGGTTTTTCTCTTCTCACAGCCAATCCGTTTGTGATGCAATTTCCTCAAGTGATAGACATGGCAAAAAAACGAGGAGCTACTCCCGCACAAATTATTTTTGCTTTTGCTCGACAAGTAGGAATGTTGCCTCTGACTGGAACTACCCAGCCTAAACACATGGAAGAAGATCTTGCTTCAGTCTTGCTTTCGTTGGATGAATCCGAAATTGATTTTATTTTGAAATGTGCGCTTGAAATCGAAATTGAAACCTAATCAGCGGAAGGAAAGCACTTTTCGAAGTAGCTAGGTAATCCAAATCTGAACGCTACGGTCCGGTCCCATTGGGTTCCACAAAGTAACAAATTTTGTCGCTTTTAATGAAATTGTTTAACAAGTTTTCGTTTGCCCACCTATAGGACAATTGTAACCTTCGAAGATAACCTATTTTTAGTTTGGTACATTCATTGCTCTTAGCCCAGACGGAACCTAGTGAGAACTTTCAATCAGTTCTCACCTAGGAGTTGGAATTAATAGAGGGGTAAAACTGTGTTAAGTATTGGTAAAAATACGATTAAAGGGTTGTTTTTAGTCGGAGTAACTTTAGCTACATTAGCGCCTACACCGGCAGAAGCTAGATGTGGAAGCCATGGCTGTGCGCCCGTTGTTAGGGCTAGACCTTGTGCTCGAAGGTGCGTTCGGCCGGTTTCTAGATGCGTGAAACGGGTGCGATGTTACTCGGTAGCTAGAGTTCGATGCCGAACCCGCTGTCGTCGTATCTGCTAGCTAAAATAGTGTATTGACCCGATGCAGCAAATGCCTTAATTTGCGTTTGCTTTTCAGGAGGTCAGTCGTGTTTTTGAGGCTTGGGATACCTAAGGCGTATCGTCTTTTTATTTTCGCATTCACTTTCGTTTTGAGTGGTTCCCTTCTGTGGGCCGATAGCTTAGATAGAGGTGAACCAAAGCTTCAATTCCCTCTAGATTTTAATTTAGTTCTCAATCAAAAGAATTTTCCTGAAGATATCCAAGTCTCCTATCGATATCATTCGTTCGGCAATACCCGACTAAAAATCAAGGTGGTGCCTTCCAAAGATTTTATCGATGAAAGCAAAACGTCTCACATTTTAATCAAAAAAGAATCGGACCACAAAGAGAGGTTTTTTAAAGAGGTATCTCCTGGAGCCAGTTCCTCTAAAAAGCAGCTCATTTATCATGTCGAACTTGAAAAGAGCGGTAACTACCTTTTAGTGGTTCCTAAGAGCCATGATTTATGGAACGTGGAGTGCGTAGCGGGGTGTGGTCGTCCTGAATTATCTCTTGCTGAGTTTATTCGAGGGCTCCAGCCTGAGGAACTTAGAGTTTTTTCAGAAAAACTCACACAGTTTTTGAAGCTGAACACAGTTCCTGGAGAGGAAATGCAAAAGCTGGTGAGTCAAGTCACCCAAGTTCTCTCAAAAAAAGATGGAAAAGCTCTAGCCCGATTTCCAACATTACCTTCGGTCAATCAATTGAATCTCCTAAGACCCTATTTATCTAAGTTTATCGGAAAGAAGAAAGCAGGTTCTGAAAACAGTCTCTTACCTGCTCAGTGGGAAGATGTCATTGCAAGTAATGAGTTTACTTCTTATCCAAAATTGCAGGCTGTTGATCCCAAATTACCCAATATCGGTTACGGCCATTTTGTCTCAGAATCGGTCCCTTTAAAGATGATGGCTCAAAATTTAGCTTTAAGTTCAGTTATGACCGCTCTAGCTGAGCAAAAAGGGTATGAGCTATCTTTTCCTTTTGAAGGCAACGAACGAATGAAAGTGACCCAGTTGAACGAGTTTTTGGAACTCTTGTGGGCTACGGGGCATCACATTGAATTACGAGATGAGAGAACCTTTGCGAATTTTCTATCTTACGCAAGAGGGGAAAAATATATTCGATGGCCCGTTTGGTTTAAAACTCAAATCCAATCGATGTCAGGTGATGAATTGCTTTTACCCGCCCCTCATTCCCAATTTGTTTGGCAAGTGACGGGACCTGTCGTTAATGCTCGGGTGAATTTTTTCTTGGGTATTAGCGGGGTAGGGTTTTTCCCGAAATTTGACGAGGAAAGGCCTCAATGGACCGGCCTAGCCCATCGGTTTCAGATTTTTGATAATTCTCCTCAAAATAGAGCCATCATCAAAAAGGCAACTCGATACGCTGAACTTTACTTAAGACGAATTCGCAAAGAGGCCCAGCTTTATGCTAAGGATTATCCCTCAGATGGTTATGCCTATGTCGGTATTTGTAATGATTCCTCAGCCGTGATTGAAAGCGCTATCTCTTCGGAAGTATCTTTCTTTCCACTTTTCCGGTCTCCGCAACTTTTCAAAGTGCCCAAAATTTATGATGGGTTAGAAGATATTTTAGAAAGTCTTCCTCAAGATAGTCAGCCGATAAAAGCTCAAATCAGAGGAACACGAGAAGAAGAAGATTATTATCGTCGAATAATGTCCATGGTAAGTTATCCCTACGATCCTAATTACTTGTGGGACGAAAAGTTTTTTGAGCAAATTCAGGAACTAGCGATTCCCTGATTGTTGATAGGCTTTATAGACGATGTCTAAGGCTTGATAAGCATCTTGAAGGGTGCTGATTGAAGAGGGTTTCCCTTCTAGAGAATCAATAAAAGCTTTCCATTCTAGTTCCCAAGAATGATCTTCTTCAGGAAACGAGTCTACGAAGAAGTCAGGAACTCCCATTTCAGGTTTTACTTTGTAAAAACGAAGTTCCTCAGTTCCATAACTTCGACCTAACCCCCACACTTGGAGTTTCCCTTTCTTACCAAAAACCTCAAAATCGAAAATGTTTTTCCATTCGGTACAGCTTGCATGAAGATGCGCAAACCTTTTTTGATCTGGAGATTTTAAAAGAAGAAATCCATTGTCTTCAACGGGCATGTTCCAAAAAAAAGTGTGAACTCGACCGTACTCCAAATGAAATTCACCCCCCAGCCATCGACAAAGATCGATCAAGTGAACCCCTTGATCTAAAAGTTCTCCCCCACCTGAGATTTCTGGATTAGCTCGCCATTCCTGGTCGTAGCCGATTCTCCCTCCATGTCCGTAACGAGCTCTTAAGTACATGATCTCTCCGATGGCACCTTCTTCGATCATGTTTTTGGCTTTGAGTAGGGCCGGGTGAAACCGATGATTGAAGCCTACTCTAGCCACTTGTTGAGTTTCTTTTTCTAGCTCAAGTAGTCCTTTTAACTCCTGAGGATTTCTTCCCCCGGGTTTTTCAATCAAAATAGCTTTTTTGTTTTTTAGAGCCCTGGCGGCACAAAGGGGGATAGCATTATTTGAGGTGGCCACGATGACAACATCAATGTCAGCTCTTTCAATGAGATTTTCCCATGAGGATTCCACCTGGGCTTGGTGGGTTTCAGCTAGGGATTGGGCTCTTTCAAGAGAGAGATCCGCAACAGCTACTAACCTATCTTCAGAACGAAGAGCTTTAGCCCTTTTGTTTCCGATAAGGCCAGCTCCGATAATGCCTACTCGATACCCCATGGAACGACTACTTGACCGATTCCCATTTGGTTGCCGTCTTCTTCAGTGCGGGATGGCTTACTAAGAGGTGCCATACTAAAGCGCAAAATCCTTCTGTGTGAGGCGTGATTCTTTCTGAGGAAACAGAGGGAATAATGACACAACTTTCAGATACGGTTTTAGTAAATCCGCCATCCTTTCCTACAATCCCAAAAATACTAGCACCTACTTGTTGAGAAAGCTCTAGAGCCTTCACTAAGTTGACAGATACATTTTTTTCTCGGTTTCCACCGCCAACTGAAAAAACCAACACAGCATCTTTAGAAGAGAGTCTTGATACCTTAAGCCACTCCGAAAACGAGGTGTCCCAACCTTCGTCATTCACTCTTGCTGTGAGTTCTGAAACATTGTCGGTAGGGGAATAGGATTCAAAACCGCATATTTTCCTAAAGTCGTTGACTGCATGACTTGCGTGACCGGCAGAACCGCCGACTCCAAGAATAAAAAGACGTCCACCTTGATCTCTCACTCTTCCTAAACCCTGGGCCATATTTTCGATCTCACGCGAGTTAAGATCTTTTAAAATAGAAATACTTTCTTGAATGTAACTTTCAGAAAATGAGGTCATAGAGAAAATCCTGCACTTTCTGCATCTGATTTAAACATTCGAACTGTTTCTAAACTGAGCTGAGAAAGATCCTTGTTAAACTGGGCCATTTTTTTAATCAGATCATTAGTGGCGGTTATAATGTGGCAACCCATCTGATCGGCTTGAACAATATTTAAGACTTCTCGTGAGCTAGCCCACAAAAGCTCGATGTTTTTATCGGTCGATAAACACATTTCTAAAGAAGCTTGCATGAGAGGGAGAGGATCACGGCCAGTATCTGCGATTCGACCTGCAAACACAGATAGAATGGAAGGGGCGCCACCCTTAAGGGCTTGGCAAGCTCCCCAAGACTGCTCCAAAGTTAAAACGGCCGTCACGTTAAGTTTAACTCCCGACTGGCTCAAATCATTGATAAGACCTAAAGAAGATTCTCCTTCAGAATTGGTGATAGGAATTTTGACATAAACATTTTCACCCCAACTTGCGATTTCGAGTGCCTGTCTTTTCATTTCTTTAAAGTCATCTGCAAACACTTCAAAAGAGATGGGCTTTACTTTGATTTCATTCAAAATCTCTTTGCAAAAGCGAACATAATCGGTCACGCCAGATTTTTTCATCAGAGTTGGATTAGTGGTAAGCCCTTGAACCAAAGGGTTTTGATTCATTTCCAACATGGCTTGTTTATCTGCACCATCAGAGAAAATTTTTATTCGTCCCGAATAAGGGGTTTTGGCTGACATGGGTTGCCCTCCGAAAAGTTAAGGTTTGAGCGCACTCTACTGAGGTTTTCTCAGCTTGGAAAGATGGAATCGGTTGAATGGATGGGAATCTTCGGGGTAACGCATAGCGTTTTAGAAGCTGATTGCTATGGTAGGTAACTTCAAAAAGGCGTGTTTGCGGTGGTTAGTGTAATCGGCCATAAATGCCATGATATCCCACCAAGTGTGGATGAAGGTGACCTCACCGATGGACCAGTTGTTTTCCTGAGTTAACCAGCCCGAGTACAACCCAAAGAAAAAAGCGGTCACAAAGTGGCTCACTTTCAATCCATGGCCCAAAGCAAAAAGAATGCTGGAAAGACCTAGGGTAAGCCGTTGATCCGAAGTGTAGTGATAAAGCACTGGAAGGACAAAACCTCGAAAAACAGCCTCTTCGCCTATCCCGGTCATGTAACCTACCGAGCCTGCATAAAAGGCATCGTCGAGATTAGCTGGGGTGCTTTCAGCAGTGGTATTAGGAGTTACGAAAAAAAAGACGCCAGCTGCTAGACTGAGAGGGAGTAACGTGGTCCAACGGCCCAAGTAGCTAAAGTTAATAGGAGCTTCTAATAGCTCAGTCGGTTTTTCTGGGACCGAGCCCATAAAAGTAAACTCGCCCCCTGGCATTCTCGTCGTTAAAGCCGTGTGGAAGCTGTGATAAAGACTTAACCCTCCAGCGGTAAAATAGATACTCCAAGCAAAGTCTCTATAACGATTATCCAGAGTTGTTTTCTTTGCCTGTGTGAGAAGTAAAGCTCCTAAAGCCCCACCGCCAGTATAAAGTGCGGCTGGCTTCATTTGACCTTCTACCCACTGGTCAGATCCGGGAATAAGAAAAGACATGAGAGGGGGCAAAAGAAAGTTTCTAGGGGTGAGGTCTTTATTGGGGGGTTCGAAATAAGGTCTAAGTTCAAGTTCTCGATCTTCTGGGGGCTCGTAAGGCTCAGCCAGAGCGGAGAGAGGCCATAAAATCAGTAGTAGCAGGGACAACCCCAGTTTTAGCCGGTGACTGTAGGAGAAAGGGTTCATGATGACGATAACCTTAGTTTCTCACAGATTACGATAGGTTGCACGTTGCGATTCCCCAAATGATTTTATCGGTTTAGATCACAATTTAGCCCTTTCCTTTAGGAGTAATTTTTGATTTATTCTCAAACCTTATGAAAGAGACTCAACCCGTCATTGGAAGCATGGCCCCTGATTTTAAACTGGTGAAAGCCGATGGAACGCAATTTCACTTGGCCGAGGCCTGCAAACAGCGACCGGTCGTTTTGATATTTTATCCAGGCGATTTTACTCCGGTTTGCACCCAACAACTGTGTGATTATCAGGATAATTTTAGTGGTTTTGAAAAATGGGATGTTCAACTTCTGGGACTCAGCAAAGATAGCTCTGAAAAGCATCAAAAGTTTTCTCAGAAATTTGGTTTTTCTTTTCCTCTAGTCACAGATGTAAAAAATGAAGTAGCTAAGGCCTACCGTTGCACTTCAGCATTTTTGTTGGGAAAAGCGAGCCGAGCCATTTGTATCGTAGGAAGAGATCAAAAGTTACTTTATCGTTATGTGGAGCCTCTGGCTATCACTCGTAGAACTTCTGAAGATATTTTTAAGGCTTTAGAAGAACTAAAAACCAAGAATCTGATTTAACCATGAATGCTCAGCTAGTTTTAGAAAATGTCGGAGTACGATTACCCAATCGATTACTTTTTCAAGATGTGAATTGGACGCTTTATGAGGGAATGCGAGTCGCTTTAGCCGGAAGAAATGGCTCGGGTAAATCCACCCTATTAAGAATCTTAGCAGGTAAAGCGGAGTCCACTGAAGGCAAAAGAAATGTAGTGGGCGGAAAGAAACTACGTATAGGCTTTTTAGATCAAACTCTCTTAGAGAATGCCGTAACCGAAATTCAGCATCACAAAGAGAAAAGCCAATCTCCTTTAAAATATATCCAGAGTCACATGACAGTGGATGAGGATGAATTTGTCGATCCCGCCGAACAAGAGTGGGAGATTAGAAAAATTTTAAGTGGTTTAGGGTTCAGCAAGGAATGGATGGAAGGTCCCATGAGTCAGTTGAGTGGGGGCTGGCTCTTACGAATTTTTATTGCCAAGGCTTTGTTAGACAAACCCGAAGTATTGCTGTTGGACGAACCCACCAACCATTTAGACATTTCTTCGATTCAATGGCTTGAGGAGTTTTTAGAAAAAGAGTACGAAGGCAGTTTAATTTTAGTCACTCACGACGTTGCTTTACAAAAAAGAGTAACCGATTCTTTGGCCATACTACACGGTGGAAAATTCTATTTTAGAACCCATCAGCGAGATTATTTAACTTTTCGAGATTCTCTCGGAGATGAAAAACGTCACTTAGAAAAAAACATTGAAGGCATTCAGAAAAAAATCGATGAGTGCATGGAATTTGTTTACAAGTTTCGTGCTAAAGCTCAAACAGCAGCTCGCGCGCAGCATCGACTGAAAATGGCGGAGACACTCGAGGTAGAAAAGAAGGAACTTAAAGATCGGCTGCAGCGTATTGAAGGCTTTAACTACAATTTGAATTTTAAATTTCGACTTTCCGGAACGGGAGCCAAATTTCCCTTATCCTTAAAAAATACGTCATTCAAATACAAAGAAGAACAACCCTGGATACTAAAAAATATTTCTTTAGACATCAAACGAGGTCAAAGAGTGGCTATTATCGGCGATAACGGAGCAGGTAAGACCACGTTGCTGAATGTTTTAGGGGAGAGATTAAAACTGACAGAAGGGGATCTTTTAAAAGGTCATGCGGTAGAGACCGGTTACTTCGGTCAACATCAGCTCGCTGAATTGAGCTTAGACCAAACTGTCGTGGACAATTTAAGGGCTAAAGCCCATGGAGTGAGCTTAGAGGAGCTTCGCGGATGGCTGGGAGCCTTTGGGTTTAGTGGCAATGATGAAATTGAGAAAAAAGCCAAAGTATTGAGCGGAGGTGAAAAAGCAAGGTTAGCTCTGCTTAGGATTTTGGTCACTCGGGTGAACTTGATTCTTCTCGATGAGCCCACTAACCATTTGGATATTGAAACCAAAGCGCTGCTCAAACAGGCGATCAAAGATTTTGAGGGAACCACGTTAATTGTGTCCCATGACAGAGACTTTTTGTCTGATGTTGCCGAGAGAATTCTCTATCTTTCGAGCAATCATGTGCTAACCGATCATATTGGAGACCTTAATTCCTTCTTTGAAAAATATCCTGAATTGGTTCGTCACTTTGAGGGCAAAGCTAAACCCTCCCAGGCTCCTGTGATGGAAGCTCCCAAAGCGAGCCCTTCAGTTAATCCCAAGCTTTCTTTCGAAGAGCGAAAAAAACTTAAAAACCAGGTGAATTCGCTGGATAAAAAAGTTAGCACCCTTGAATCTGAAATGGAGAAACTAGGAACTCAAAAATCTGAGCTTCAAGCGATAGCCTCCAACAGCAGCTTCACCAGCCGGCCCGCACAGGAACAACAAGCCTTAATGTCGCAAATTTCGCAACTTGAGAGCAAACTTCATCAAGCTATGGTGGAATGGGAACGTCTATCTAGCGAGCTTGAAGTAGCTAAAAATAAGCTACTGGGCAATTAAGCCACTTTTTTGGGAGATTTCTCTCGGGATTCCTCTTCTCGTAGAGTCACGGTGTATTCGTCTTCCGATCTTCTGGGTGAAATACCATAAATAAACAAAGGCACTCCCAGGGCTCCCCACCAGACTTTGCCGTAAATACCCCAAAACATCAGACCTAGTCCCAAAATCATCGAGGTCATTTTTAAAAAATAACTTGTTTTCATTTTCATGGACTCCTCCCAGTTTGATCCTAAGTAGTGCATAGGTGGTGCCAACGTCGGCATCAGAAGTGCAGTCAATTCCTTAAAGAAGGATAAGCTATTGAGCGAGGTGAATATGTCGAGGAAGAAAACTCATCAGGGCGTTGAATTGCGCAGCACTTTTGGAATGAATAGAAAACAAGAGAACAAAACTTGGGTGGTCATTATGGATAGAACTCAAGGGAAAGTTTACGAGTGGAGTGCCCAAGGGCAAACACTCAACTCGATTAAAACTTGGAAATTTCCCATGGGTAAGGCGAAAGGGTCTGATCTAATTTCGGATCGGCCCGGTAGAGTGTTTGATTCAAAAACATTTGCCCGAGGGGGACATCAAACTGCAACGCCTCGACACAGTTATAGCAATAAAGAAAAACCGCAGAGGCATTTAGCTGTTGTTTCCTGCAAGAAAGTTGTGGATTGGGTGGAAAAAGGGAGAAAGAGAGAAGGTAATCTTGATTTAGTTTTTGTGGCTGAACCTAAATTGATGGGGACTCTTAAGAATCAGTTCAGCAAAAAGTCACAAGAAAAAATAGTCAAGAGATGGGAAAAAGATTTTCATTGGCTTTCTGAAATTCAAGTGAAAGAGAGACTCATTCAGTGGTTAAGTGGTCGAAGTAAATTCAAACTCAGAATGATGCCCCCAAAAATTGGAGCATTTGGTTACATAACACCTTCTGAGAGTGCCCATGGAGCTTAAGCCGGAACTCCGTAAAAGGGTAAAGTGGTTTTTTGTGATGGGGGGGCTATTTTTGCTTAGTTTAGCCGTAGTGACGGGTAAAGTTTCTCATCTTGAGAGTGAACGATCAGTGGATGAGCCGGTACAGGAAACTCCCATTGACTCAACTCGGATAGAGCGGGAAAAAAAACTGGCGGAGGAGATTGAAAGTTGGAGAACCAAGTTTGAGGTGTTGAAAGCGGAGATCCATGCTTCTCGATTATTATCCACGCGGAGAAGTTATTTAAGAAAAGTTTTTCGGGAGCTTAGAGCTGATCATCAATTGGTGCGGAAAGAGTTAAGGGATTTGAGATTAGCAGGCGATTCTGATTGGGAACATTTGGCCGACCATCTTGAGGCCGACCTTGATCGAATGGAACAAATTTTTGTAGCCCGTTCAAACTTAACAGTCCCTCTCCACTCTCGCTAGATTGTCGGGCACATGAGTTGCACACTCCCCGGCCGTGGTGCGTGGGCAGAAACATCGAAGTGTGTCTTCTAAGTGGAACTGGGCCAAATTACGGCAAAAGGCTTTTGAGTATTTTGGTATTGAAGAGCTCCGTCCCGGCCAAAAAGAATTGATCGAAGCGGTCATGAACGGGAAAAATGCGTTGGGTGTTATGCCTACTGGAGCCGGAAAATCCCTTTGTTATCAATTGCCTGCACTGTTTTTACCTAAAGCTACTATTGTAGTGACTCCTCTAATTTCATTAATGCATGACCAAACCCACAAGTTGGAAGAGGTGGGGGTTGATGCGACCCACTTGGATTCCACTCTTTCAAGTCGGGAGGAAAAACAGGCCGTGAGGGATGTCAAAAATGGGCAAAATGCGCTTGTTTATGTCACTCCTGAAAGATTAGAGAACCCAGAGTATTTAGAAATTCTTAAAAAGGGCGGAGTGTCCCTTCTAGTGGTAGATGAAGCTCATTGTGTTTCCCAATGGGGACATGATTTTCGTCCCGCCTATCTTTCGATTCGTAAGGCCATTGAAGCTTTTGGTAATCCACCCGTGCTGGCGTTGACTGCAACGGCTACTCCGGAAGTAGAGCGTGATATTTTAGAACAATTAAATCTCAAAGAGGTAAAAGTTTGTCATACGGGAGTGGATCGAAAAAATTTAGTTTTTGAAGTTTACCGAACGGTGAATGCAGAAATGAAATTCCAACGGTTGACTACTTTAATTCACGATATTGAAGGAACTGGAATTGTTTATGTGAGCACGGTTAGATTAGCCAATGAACTTCACGCTCAACTTCTTAAAGCAGGAATTATAGCTGGGAAATATCATGGCAAAATGAAAATGAAGGATCGCGATGCTGTTCAAGAAGATTTTATGGCTAACCGATATCGAGTGATCGTAGCGACTAAGGCTTTTGGACTGGGCATTGATAAACCCGATGTGAGATTTGTGATTCATTATACTTTTCCAGATTCGGTAGAAAGCTACTACCAAGAGGCAGGAAGAGCCGGTCGCGATGGGAAAAAGGCGATTGTCGCTTTGCTTTATCGTTTAGAAGACAAAAGGGTTCATTCGTTTTTTCTCGGTGGAAAATATCCCACTCGTTCTGATGCCTCTCAACTTTATTCAGCGCTGATTAAATGCACCGAGGTGGGTGCTAAAAAAACTTCTTTGGAAGAAGTGGTTTCCATTTCTGGAATTGTGAAAAGAAAAGCTCAAGTTTTGATAGCTTATTTGGAGAAAGAAAAGATTATTCAAAGCCGAAAGGGAATTTCACTTAAGAAGATTTTTTTAGAAGGAAACGATCTGGATCGGTTTTTGACTCATTATGAGGAACGTTTGGGTCAGGATAGAGATAGGATTCAACAGATTATGA
This sequence comes from Deltaproteobacteria bacterium, assembly GCA_900299195.1. Taxonomy (GTDB): domain Bacteria; phylum Bdellovibrionota; class FAC87; order UBA2466; family UBA2466; genus UBA2466. The sequence continues at coordinate 3,404 of OMIX01000089.1, read as the reverse complement.
AATATGGTCAGACTACCGAGTGTCGGGCAACTTTTTTTAGAGATTACTTCGGGGAAAAACATGGGGAAATCTGTCGCAAGTGTGACAATTGTCGAGGCAAGTTTTTAGAGCCTTTACCTGCTTCTAAGCAGTGGATTCAAGCAGAAGCTATCGGATAAAAAAATGGTGTTGCTTGAGAAGTTCTCAAACAACACCGCTCAAATATCAGCGGGCCATGTAATCGCCGCCGGCTTTAACTGCCATTCCTTGATAAATTCCAGAAACATCGACTTTAACAGCCCCTAATACGGGAACTCCAACGTAAACATGAGCAAGCACTTTCACGTCTTGAATGTCTTCGCGATCAGAAATTTCAGGGTCGGCGAGGGTTCCTAGGAATTCATTGAAAAAATTGACTGTGGCGGGTTCTTTTAGATCGTACAGCAAAATTTTATCGCAGTGAGGATAAAATTTTCCGTCTAAATTTTTAGCATCGGCATAGCCTAAGTGATCAGCTTTGAAATATTGTCCTTCATAATGGCCGGTCTTTCTTAAGTTTTCGAGAAACTCCTCTGAAAAATACTCCTTCTCAATTTGAGTCTCTTTGGTTCCTTTGTAAGGGCCCATTAAAGAGATATTAAAATCATAATCAATTTTAACTCGATAAGCGGGTCCTTGGCTTAAATCTTTAGCTTCTCCAGGAACTGAGATTTTAATCGTTCCACTTTTAAGCATAGAGCTTGTTCTTTTGGGATCCTTATCGATTTTATAATTGGCCGATTGACCTAAGGGATCGATGCCAGCATGAGCAAAAGAGAGCATTAGGATGAAATTTAAAAATGCTAAACTAAGTTGTTTTTTTAATGTCATGGAGCCTCCTTGAGGATCCATCATATCATAAGGAGACTTGAATGAGGACTAACGGCTTGAAGTGATGACCACTGAAACAAACGCAGTATTTGACGCATTGTCGGTGACTTTGAAAGTGACGGTTCCGGTAGAAGCTGGGGCCGTGTAAGTGTAGCTAGTGGCAAGAGAAGCTACCCCAGGACTTCCACTGAGTGCACCCAATCCCACTCCCTCAAACTGGAGAGTGTAAGGCGAAACCCCTCCTGAAATCGTTAGTGTGGCGGTTCCGTTGATCGCTACGCTGGCTTTATCTGAAGTTATTTTTAATGTAGTGGTGGGTTGAGTGGTCGTGGTGGGTTTTTCTGGGGCATCGCATTGACCAAATCCGGCAATGCACACTGAATTTCCACAGCCCGAGATTAAAAGAAGTGTCCAAACAAAAACTAAAAAGGTTAGGCCGATAGGAATGTGTTTTGATAACTTCGACTTCATTTTTCTCTCCTATCATCTATTATAGCGGGTTTCTATAAAATTTTCCCCTGGGAGACAGTCAGAATACTTTTCATTACGAAATAACTATGGAAGAATCGCGCCCGTTTTTAACTGATCGAAAATCGACTGGGCTGATTCATGAAGTGGCATTTTATTTTTTCGGGGCTAATACTTTTAGCGTGTGGATCTTTTTTAGACAATAGTCGCGGAGTTTTGCTTCCGGTATTAACGGGTAGATTTGGTCTTTCGTACACTCAAGGGAGTCTTTTTTTTATTGCGGGAAACATAGGGGCGGTGGCAGCTACCTTTTTGTTATTACCGCTCACTCAGAAATTTTCCGAGCGTAAACTGGTGATAGCTGTGTGTTTGATGGGGGGCTTGGGTCTGCTGTTAGGCGAGTGGGTTTCGAATGTGAATAGACTCATGGTGTTCGGCGGATTTTTGGGGGTAGTGCTTTCCTCTTACGGGGCTTTAAGCAATTTATTAGTGATTCAAGGAACCGACCACAAACAACGTTCGAAAATGATGTGTGGTCTTCATATGATTTATGGGTTGACCAGTATTTGTGCTCCTTTGATTTGTCAGTGGCTTTTGTCGAGAGGGTTAAGTTGGGCGGGGTGTTTGTTAAGTGTAGCGGGATTGTTAGGGGCAGTGGCTTTGTATGTATTTTGTAAAATCCCTGAAGAGGCTCATGCCGAGGAGGGGGCTCCTCCCTCCATGAAGCTAAACGCCACCCAGGGTTGGGTTGTGTTGATTTTTTGTCTTTATATTACGGGTGAGGTTTTAAATTCGATGTGGTTTGTGACCTATTTGGTTAACGCGAAAAGCATGTCTATTGGGTTAAGTTCCCGTTATTTAAGCGCTTTTTTTGTGTGCATGGCTTTCACTCGAGCTCTTTGTTTTATTTCTCTGAAAGAATCCCAAGAGAATCGGTTGTTGTACTTTTGTTTGATAGCTTCGATGGGTTTTATGGTGTTGGGCCATTGCGGGTTTTTGTGGGCTTTCTCGTTGTCTGGGGTTTTGGGGCCATTCTTTCCTCTGTTTTTGGGAAGGGTGAGCCGGGTGTTTCATCGGCAGTCGAAAGCTTTAACGCTTTGGATTTTGGGCATGGGTTATGTGACTTTAGGAATATTTCACCTGACGGTGGGAAAACTTGCCATGAAGTTGGGGATTGAAACTGCTTATCGGTTACCCGCGCTACTGATCTTGTTGTCGGTGATTTGCTATGGGGTCTACTTACGCAAAGAAAGGGTATACCTAGGGGGTTTACATTAGCTTCGTTCGATGTCATTCTGCGGGGCAATTCAATACTGGGCTCGCGTGGCGGAATTGGTAGACGCAAGGGACTTAAAATCCCTCGGTCGCAAGGCCGTGCCAGTTCGATTCTGGCCGCGAGCACCAAAGATTCAAATGAAATTCAAGAGAAAATGGAAATTTAGAGTATTTAAGTCTCGTTTGCGCAAGAGGTTATTGCAACTGTTTGGAGATAATGCCAAGGGGATTTTGGTAAAAGGACAAGATGGATATTTTGTACTGGACCCATCAGACTCTCATATCAGCAAGCAACTTCTCCAAACAGGTAGTTACAACCCTCATGAGACTAAAGAGATACTGAAATATGTTAATACCGAAACCAAAATACTTATTATCGGTGGGCATATTGGAACTCTGGTGGTTCCTTTGGCCAAAATAGCCAAAGAAGTTTCCGTGGTAGAGGCAAATCCGACTACCTTTGAGCTTCTTAATTTGAATTTAAAACTTAACGATCTCTCGAATGTAAGACTTTTCAACTTAGCTGCTAGCGATCAATCCGGAAAACTTGAGTTTGTCAAAAACACAGAAAACAGTGGTGGGTCGAAAAGACTTCCAGCCCAGAGACGAGACAATTATTTTTATGACAATCCTGAGGTTGTTGAAATTGATGCTGCTTCAATGGATCAAGTTTTTCCCAGTGACCATTTTGATATTATTCTGATGGACATTGAGGGTTCAGAGTATTTTGCAATTAAGGGTATGCCCAATTTAATTAAACGATGTAAGACTTTAATATTTGAGTTCTTTCCAGACCACTTACGCTATGTAAG
>OMIX01000088.1 GCA_900299195.1 Deltaproteobacteria bacterium | reverse complement strand
TAGTTCACACAGCTCCCGCTTTCGGGGAAGAGGACTTTGAAGTTTGTAAGAAGTACAACATCGAGTTAGTCGATCCCGTCGACTTTGAGGGAAAATTTACTTCAGAAATGCCTGAGTTCGCGGGCATGAACATCAAAGACGCTGACAAAGAAATAATCAAATATTTAAAAGCTCAAAACTCGGTTGTGAAACATGAAACCTTAGTTCACAACTACCCCTACTGTTGGCGAAGCGATACTCCGCTCATGTACAAAGCCATTTCGACTTGGTTTGTGAAATTAGAGCCGCTCAAAGAAAAGCTCATCAAAAATAACAAAAAGACCCACTGGGTTCCTGAGCATTTAAGAGATGGTCGGTTTGGAAATTGGCTGGAAAATGCTAGAGATTGGAACATTAGCCGAAACCGTTTTTGGGGAACGCCGATTCCTGTGTGGAAATCAGAAGACGGTGAAATGCATTGTGTGGGCTCGATTGCAGAGCTAGAGAAACTCACCGGTAAAAAAGTTACGGATCTGCATAAACATTTTATTGATGAATTAACTTTTAAATCCCCCAAAACCGGAAAGCTCATGAAGCGCATTCCGGAAGTCTTGGATTGTTGGTTTGAAAGTGGTTCGATGCCCTATGGACAGCTTCATTATCCCTTTGAAAACAAGGAACGGTTTGAAAAAACTTTTCCTGCAGATTTCATTGCCGAAGGCACTGACCAAACACGGGGATGGTTTTACACTTTGTCGGTGATTGCGGCAGCTCTGTTTGATAAACCGCCTTTCCAAAATGTCGTCGTGAACGGACTAGTCCTTGCTGAAGATGGCAAGAAAATGAGTAAGCGGTTAAAAAACTATCCCGATCCCAAACATATTTTGGAAACCTATGGTGCTGATGCTTTAAGAGCTTACTTAATGAGTAGCCCCGCTTCTCATGCTGAAGATTTGAGATTCTCTGAGGCAGGAGTGAAAGAAGTGGTTCGAAGCGTTTTGTTGCCGCTTTGGAATGCGTATAGTTTCTTAGTGACTTACGCGAGAGCCGATCAGTGGTCACCTTCACAATTCGATGAGAAAAAACTCGAAAAGTTAGACAACGATCTGGATCGATGGGTGATTTCAAGACTTCAATCCTTGATTAAGAGTGTGGATGAGAAGATGGAAGTTTACCATCTTTATGAGGTGGTTCCGCAAGTGATTGCGTTTATCGATGATCTCACTAACTGGTATATTCGCCTCAATCGAAGGCGATTCTGGGAAGAGGAAAAAACAGCAGATAAAGAAGCAGCCTATTCAACGCTGTATCACACGATTTTAGAATTTTCGAAAATCTTGGCGCCGATTCTTCCGTTTGTTACCGAAGAGATTTACCAAAACTTGAGAGTCAAAGAGAAGAGCCCTGACAGTGTTCATTTGTGTTTATTCCCAGAGCAAAAGGGAGCAAGAATTCACACTGAGCTAGAAAAACAGATGGCATTGATTCAAAATGTGGTCTCGATGGGAAGAAATGCAAGGAACACGAATAAATTAAAAACTCGTCAACCCTTGAGAGAAATTTTGGTGATTACCAAAAATCCGAGCGATCAAAAAACGATCGAAAAATATCGAGAGATTATTTTAAGTGAACTTAACATCAAGAAAGTATCCTTCACCAACGACGAAGCAAAGTGGGTGAGCTTCTCTGCGAAGCCGAATGCTAAAGTTCTCGGGCCAAGACTCGGCCAGAAAATGAAAGCTATTTCCCAAAAAATCAGAGAACTCACACCGGAACTCGTAGAAAAACTGGAGCGGGAAGGGTCTCTTGAGATGGATGGAGAGAAAATTTTCCCAGCTGATGTAGTTCTAGATCGCCAGCCCAAACAAGAGGGTGTGATTCAGACGATGGGTGGAATTACCGTTTGGCTTGATACTAAACTTGATAGTGGATTGATTCAGGAGGGGCAGGCGAGGGAGCTCGTTAATCGTATTCAAAAACTAAGAAAAGATCTAAACTTTGAAGTGGTGGATCGAATTCAAGTTACTTTTGAAACTTCGCCAGATTTAAAAACCGCATTTGAAGCACACCGAGCGTACATTGTGGCTGAAACTTTAGCGGAACAGTTTGAAGCTAAAAGTCAGAGCCAGTGGACATCGGAGCAGGATATCGACGGTATTCCGCTAAAGCTTCATATCCAGAAATCGTAGGGAGTTTTATGAAAGTGCTTAAGATGTATGAGTACTCGAATTGTTCCACCTGTAAAAAAGCCTTCAAATTTTTAGTCAATCATCAGTTTGCGGTTGAGCGAGTCGATATTTTTGAAAAAGCTCCTACGCCGACTGAACTGAAAACCATGTTGAAGTATCTTGGTGGAAATTTGAGACGACTTTTTAATACCACAGGAACTCTCTATAAAGAGATGAAGCTATCCGAAAAACTGCCCAAGATGACGGAAGAGGAGGCGATCAAACTATTGGCCTCCAACGGACGTTTAGTGAAGCGACCGTTTTTGCTTTTAGAGGGAAAAGGGCTGATTGGATTTCATGAGTCGGAGTGGAAAAAAACTTTGTTAGGCAAAGAGTAGGGCAATCCCTATCGCCTAAAGCCTGAAAAATATTGGATTAGTCGCTGTCGTAGGGTCTTACTAAAAAAACTAAAGACAAACTAACTAATCAGAACTATAAGCTTATTTCTTCTTAAGGGCCCATAGCTCAATAGGATAGAGCACCAGATTTCTAATCTGGGGGTTGTTGGTTCGATCCCAACTGGGCCCATACTCGTCGCTTTTTTCCTGATACTTCGTCATCTTCGGTGCTCAGTCGCTGCAGCGGACATGAGTACGCCTCGCTTCTTCGCACCTCGATTCCTTGTTTCACGAAAAAATCCACTTCGTCTGGTTTTGGAATTTAACTTTAGGAGTCTCGAGCCCCGATCGTGGACGTATCTATCGTTCACACTGTTATCTGAATGGGCGAAGAGGATTCGTAAATCATCCCGAGTGGCTCCATGGGCCATGTACAGTTCTGGGCTCTTGCCCAATCATGGTGGGTAACCCAATCCAAGTCTAACCAAAACAAGCATTTAGTAATCGGATTTTGTAGTTGTCGCGGTTCTTATAACCGTAAGCCATCTTTCTCACAAGCTTTG
>OMIX01000087.1 GCA_900299195.1 Deltaproteobacteria bacterium | reverse complement strand
TCGATAAGATTGTCTAATAAACGGATAGCCGCAGCTTGGTATCGTTTTTTCTTAAAGGCACCTCCGAGAAGCCACTTTCTTTTTAAAAGTGCTGCTTCTGCTTGCTGTTCCTCGTTTGAGCTCTTAAGCCCCTCCTCAATCGCCTGTTTCACTAGACGGTCGACGACATCCTGGGGCAGGCGCAGAAGTATCCTGATGGGTTTCGTGTCGCTAGTACCCGATTTTTCAATCCTATCGAAGTCGTCAGTTTCTTCGATGGGCCGAAGGTGAGGAGCTTGGCCTTTTGGGGGCATTGAGGAATGGGTGCGCTCCTGTTTGAATTGGCCTAAAACTTCCGTGGCTTTCTTGTAACCTTCTCGGACCAGTTGTTCAGGAAGGATCTGATCATTCCAATTCCAAGTTACTTGGATTTCTAAATCCAGAGACTTTCTTTGGATGGCCAGTGATTCGTTGGGGCTCATCGCAAACCACGTGCTTAATAACTCATCCGCATTATCCTCGAGGGGAAGAATGCCAGTACCAATCACCATAGCCCCGGGCTCTATGAGTTTCAGGTCCTTTCCCATGGGAGAGATGAGATATCCACCGTTATAAACCCGTCGGGTATCTGGTTGAACAATTCCTCCTTCAATGTTTTCCGGGTGAGTCTCTACGACAGGCTCAAACATAGTCGGCTCTGCAATCGAGGCATGAATCGCTAGTTTGACATCCTCTAAAGTTTTTATCAGTCTTAACTCGCATTGCCGAGTCGTCCGACTTAAGGTTTTAAGCCGATCATAAAGATCCTGGGTCACGAAATAGGTACAGGCTTTCCCAATATCTTTTCCGTCTTTTGTCACATTAAAATTATTCATATCAACGACTCGATCCCCAGTACTTTTTTTGACAGCTGGAATCGGGTAGAGGCCATCGGCTTCTGTTTGATCTTCGGCCCAGATTTCGACAGTGGGGCTATTTCCAGCATCGTAGACGCGCGTATCCAACACATCCAGATTAGCGGCACTGATCATGATGTTCCTTTGGGGAACACAGGAGGTTTCTTTGCCGCTGCTATCGCTTTTGGTTAGAAGTCGATCGATCATTTCGCCGATTACTTCATGGTCCTTTTCCAGAACCATGCCTTTAAGCCCAAAAAGGCGGCTGCTCAGCAGTTTTCTTATCAACATGGCCTTAGAATCCATTTGAAGTTCCGGACGTTCTAGATATTGCATGAGAGTCGAGTAAAGATATGCGGTGGATTCGCGGCTGACTCCCCAGCAGGAAAAATAGGCTGCGAAAACAGAACCGCTGCTATTTCCTGCATACACGACATCGCCCGATTGAATTCTCGGGATGAGTTCATAAGCGGCGGTAATAACCCCAATGTCCCAAAAGGCCCGGGTGCCCTTGCCCATGAAACCAAACACAAACCGGGGCTGGGTGCGTTCCTCCGCTCGCCCTACTAGGGAAGAAAGATGGATCAAAACGGCAAGAGCCAGCATTGGTATATTTTTTTTACTCAGCATAAAAATCACTCACTCCATTTTTAAATGGGAGTCCTCTTAACTTAAGGCCAAGAGGACTCCAATCCCCTAGACGGGAAATCCACTTTTTAATTAATATCTGACGTAAATATCGACGGGGCAAATATCTGTGATAAAGCCCAGCGGATGTCGCCTTCCTAAAGTCACCACGATTGAAGACAACAAAGCTCCGGAGCCGCCATTCACCAAGTGCTCATAAGTGATAGTGTAAGCACCCGTTTTTGTGCTTCCAATGAGTTTTGTGGGTTGAACGGGGGTGTTATTCACTGTGGTAACCGCCGCTCTGCTGAAAATACATTTATTTTCCATCGCTACTTTAAAGCTTCGGATAGCAGGGGTTCCATTCAAAACCAACAAACTCCCTTGGGTTCCTTCGGTGACTTGAATTCTTCCCGCAAATTGATAGCCGGATAACGGTTCCGTTTTCCCATCATCAAAGTTGAAAAAGCCGATACCCCCGACGCCTTGAGTGCCGTCTCCTACCAGTAACATTTTCTTCCAAATAACACCGGCGTAATACATGTGAGAGACATACACCACCAATTCGCCTTGAGGCCCTGAGGCAGTGCCTAAAAATCCATCCTCAGCACCGTATTTTGCTTTAAAGGCTTCATTCGCCATCGAGAGAGAACTTTCGGCTGGCGAAGGGAAGAAAGTCGGAATTAGGTCGTTTGCTGTTTGAAAAGAGATCTGTATCTGAGCGGCCGACGCTAATGTAGCCGAGAACAGACTTAGGGCAGTGGCCCATTTGATAAAGTTAAGTTTCAACATTGGATAAACTCCTTTGAACGTTTTGTTTAGGAACAGCTGGCAGGTAGCATAAAGGCCAAATCCCTTCGACCGCTAGGCTTCGAAAAGTGTGGACATCGGCTCTGTCCACATCGCGCTAAAGCCTTGAAACTGGTGCCCTTTTTCGGCATCCCCCTTAAACTAAGACGCATTGTGTCGTATCGTGAATTCTGGTATAAGTCACTCCAATGAAATCTGAAATTTCCAGTTCTTCCGCAAAAGCTCAGTTTGCTTTGAGACTTGAAACCGAGTTTCAAAAGCGAAAGGCCGCAAATTACAGATACAGTCTTAGGGCTTTTGCCAAGTTTTTAGAACTGGACGCTTCTTATCTCTCCAAACTTCTGAAAGGGAAGCGGCCTCTCTCTCCTGCTATCGAGAAACACTGTTCGAAACTCTTAGGTTGGAATGTCCCTGATAACCTCCCCGAGACCCTAACTCGCCTGAAAGATACCTATAACACTTTAGATTTGGATTCTTTTCTTCTGATTTCAGAGTGGTATCACTATGCGATTTTTGAGCTGATTAAAATAAAAAGTACCCCATGGAACGCAGACTCCGTCGCGCCCGCTCTTTCCATCTCCAAAGAACAGGCCCATGACGCTTTAACTCGTCTGGAAAGATTGGGACTGATTAGAAAAAACGGCACTACTTTTAACCGAACTCAAAAAGGCATCACCACTTTAGGAAATAAATTCACAACCACGGCCTTTAGAGCTCTGCAAAAAGAGATTTTGAATCGAGCGATCTCCGCCATGGAAAATATTCCCATGGAGATGAGGGATCAAACTTCAATGACGCTTGCTATTCCCTCGGCGCAAATACCTAAAGCAAAACAGATGCTGACCCGATTTCGCAGGCATTTTTGTTCTTCGATGCAAAAGCAAGGGAACCTCGATTCGGTTTATCATCTTTCACTCTCTTTTTATCCGGTTAGCTCAAAAATTGAACGTAGGAGTTCCAAATGAGAAAAAACTTTTTTCAACTTTGTGTTCTTTTTTTACTTTTGTGTCTTCAGACAAAAAGCTTTTCAGGTGGAGGAGAGGGGCATGGTGGCGGAGTCGACCCCATTTTTCTTTTTCGCTTCAACGCTCATAAGTTGAATCGTTTTCTTAAAAATATCGAAAAACAGTCTTGGGAAAAAGTTCAGCCGGAATCCTATGATTTTATCAAAACAAACCAACTGAGCTTGCAAAAACAACTACAAAATTTACCCCTGGAAACTTTGGCCAAAGAAAATAGAGCCAGTGTGCGAACCCCTGAGGAAGCTGTTGAATTTCTTATGGGTCAGTTATTATCTTCCTATTCCCTAACCCCGCACCAAAAGGGATCCATCACTCAAGATGTCTGCTTCTTGATGCTTTTTGAAGAACGCAAAGATCCTAAATTTATTTTTCTAGGCTCCCCTAAAAGCCATGGCCCACTTAGCTTTGACGAAAGTTCTTCTCTGACCCCATCTCCAGAGCAATTGAGTTTGTTTGAGCAAGCTAAAGAACAATTGATTAAAACTTTAAGTGCGGAAACTTCGGGAGAAAAACCGGAAGGTGTTGAAGAAGATACTTGGAACTGGTTACTGATCCACAGAATTCAGATGGCGGAAGATTTATCAAAAACTCAATTTGAATTTCTTTCCCCCTGGAACAAGAGAGCCCCTGAGACTTGTGCCAGTACTGTCATGGAACATGGAGCGACTATTGTTTTTAATCTTGAGATATGCAAGCGCAGTTTAATTACCTTTGATGAGTTTCAAAAGGTTCTGGTTCACGAAACCACTCATCACTTAGGCGTTGAAGATGAAAATGTAGCCGACGAGATCGCGCGATCTGCATTATTGCTTAATCTGAATTAATTCCTACAAACGAGGCTATCCCCTCACCCCATTTAACATATAACCCCTAAGATTTGGAAAGCCAGCTTTGGGCTTGAGTGAGTTTTTCATCGCAGTGGTAAGGATCCCAACCCTCAATCAAAACTGAATCAGGAGATTTCATCGCACTCACAAACCTCTCAAGATACTGAGCTGCAACGCCCTTCATCGTAGGCGATTGAAGGAAAATCCTTCCATAACCGTACCAAACCAAAGGGTGAACCGATTTCTGTAGCCCCACTTGTGATAATCGCTCAAGCAAGTCAGCAGCCTCTTTGTCTTCTCCCTTTTCAATGAGCGCCATCGCCACTGCGAGTTTTTGTCGATAGGTTAAGTTGGGTTTTACTTGGGTCTCATACCAACTTAGGACTTCTGAAAAATCTTTAAAATAGTAACGAGACTCTAAAAGATTTTCAGTCCAATGAGCGCTTAGATGTGCCACCTCAGAAGCCACTTTTAAAGTGTCATAATATTTCCCCAAAAATCCCAAAAGCTTTTCGCACTGAGCTTTGGACTCCAGTAGCAACAAGTTTCCCTTTTCAAGACTTAGGGCCTGGTTCAGTAACACTAAGGCCTGCGAGTAGTCCTTAAGTTTAATTTTAGCTATCGACTGAAAATACAAACTCTGGGCCTCGTCCTTCACAAAGCGATTTTGGAAATAGCTCAACTTTTTCATGACCTCTTCCAAAGAACTGGGACTTAAACGATGGCGATTAGACTGAATAAAATCAAGAACCGTTCGTTGAGCCGCATCATGCCCTTGAAGCATGAGTTGCAATTCAGCCACTTTTAACATGGCCTCTTCAGAGCGTGGCTGCAAAGCATAAACCTGACTCCAAAGATTTAACGATTCGGAATAATCATTTTGAGAAAAATAATACTGAGCCGCTTTAGCTAAAGGGGGCAAAGAAACTTGAGAGGCTCCCCAAAGCGAACCCGCTACAACCCCTCCATATAAAAACTTAATCCATCTCAAATCCGAAAAAACCTCGATTTTGAATTAAAACCTCAAGCTAGCCGTAGTTCTAAATCCAAAAACATTACGAGTTTCTGTGAGAGTAGACATGGCAGAGAGGATTCCTTTGCCCGGGAAAAGGACTCCCACATTCACTCCCAAATCGAAGTTTTTATAGACACTGTAATCGGTTCCAAAATCGATCTCAGTTCCCAAATGGCGTTCTTCACCCTCCGTCACCGAAGCTTTTTGGGCATAAACCACTTCTAAACCGCTCGCCAAAGAAGGGGACCAATCAAATCTTATCCCGGGACGCACAAAGATGACTCCCGAAAAAGAGCCGTCCTTCCCATAAACCACCATACTGCCATTTCCGACTTTTCCGCTTCCAGTGCTGTCTACACTAGAATATTTCCCTAAAAGCTCTCTTCCTAAAATAAAGCCAGCTCTTCGATTCGGATGAAGCAGTACAAATCCGGTCAACTGCTCATTCGATAAATTGGAATCTCCCGAAGCATACAGAAACTCAGTAAAAGCTTTTAGCTTATGAAATTCATAAGTCACATTTGCAGTTCCAGCTACGGCGTTCAAAGTGGCATTTTTGGTTGAATTATCCGTGTAGTCGTATTTATTCGCTTCCCCAGTCATCCAGTTCGCCTCTCCCCCCAAAGTGAAGTAACCTACCGTTTTTCTCAAATAGAGGTCGACGACGTTAGCATTCAAAGGATAGGGAGTATGATCTTTAAGCGGACTGTTGTCTGGATAGTTATTCGGATTTCCTGAATCTAGTTCCGAACCTTGCGCATTCGACCGAGTTTGTTTTTCGTAGATGATTCCGCCCTCAACATCCGACTCAGGGTTGTCATACTGAAGATAAAAAGTAAAAAAATCGGCGTCGTTTTTATGTCCCCAAACCGATTTTTTTCTTGGCTTTGAATACGCCAGAGCACCCACGATGTGACCTAAATGAAGGCGATATTCCAAACGGTCAAGAGTCGTTCCAAAATCATCCCAAGTTCCCCCTGCATCCCACAAAAGCCCATATCCCCAGGAGAAAGGCATTCTTCCTAAACGGACCACTCCGAAATCGGAACTCCATTCCAACCAAGCACGATTAAGAACCAAACCCGAAGTTGAAGGGTCACCGTAAACAAATCCCCCCATTCCCGTTCCGAGGGGAGTAATCGAAGGAGTGATGTTAGGCGATTCCAAAAGCGACCACTGCGATCGGACACTAAAATGATCATCCACCATTAAATTGGGATCCACCAAAAATCTTCCGCGAATAAACTGCTTTTTCGAATCATCTCCATTAAAACCTTGGGTGAGATTAGTATAGTAATCCCCTTCCGAACGAAAATTTCCGCCAAAATTGACCGAAACCGGAAGAGCTTGCGATGCCACCCACAATCCCATTAGTATTATTTTACCGACCCAGTTGCTCATGTGCTTTTTCATCGTTTTTTAACCTGTTCTCTGTTGAAAAAATTAAATTCGAGTAAAGATAACTTTATCCCCCTCGTTTTTGCAATTCCTCTTCTAAATATTTCTGATAAAGCGTGTCCCATTGCGGGCTTTTTTCGACGGGAGCATTTTTTTGAGACGATATTCTCTGTCTAGCCGCGTCAGCTGCCCCTTTTAAATTTCCTAAATATAAATTGGAGATCTTATGAGCCTCTCGAATCGCCATCTCTTTGTTAGGAAAAGTAATAAATCCCTCCTTTTCCAAACCGTTCATGATGAGATGAACAATATGACTCATTTTTTCATCTGAAATCATCCTGACCCCTCTATAAAATAATATTTTTATCTTTAATGAGCTGCTTTTTGATCATCTCAAACATCTTTTCCCGGTCGATCTGATCCCCTTTAACCCCCAGTTTCCTGAGATTTTCAGCCAAAATTCTCTCAGCTTGAAGATTAATGTCATCTTCCAACTTTAACTCTCGGAGAAAGATTTCCTGCATTCGGTTTAAAATTTCAGGGTCACTTTTTTTCAACTGAACGAGCTGTTTCGAACGAAGCCCGACTAACAGTTTTTGACACAATAACTTTACTTGAGATTCTTTAAGTCGCATCCAGCTAAGAGTAACCACCCCAAATCTCGTCTGGCAACGAGGAATTATTGGAATTACTTGAAAGAACGGTGCGTTATATTTTTCCAATTCGCGGGTAGAAACCTCTTCAAACTGGTTGCTGAGCTGCCCGGGTCAAGTTAGTTTGTTGAGCAACCATGAAAAAACTGTTCGGTAAGTTAAAAAAAATATCCCCCAAGAGGCTTCTTCTGGGGGCAGCCTTAATACTTGTTCTCATTATTTTTTCGGCTGCAATCACTTACAGTTTCATTAAACAGTCGATTGACGAACGCTTCGAACAGCTTTTTTCCACCAAAACTTCGCAGTTTGTGGCCTCCCTTCCCCCTTTTCATTTGAAACAAAAATTCACCAAAGATCAGCTAGAAACCTTGCTGGCCTACTCAGGTTATCAGTTCAAAAAAGATTCTGATGAACTTTTAATGAATGAGTATTCTTGGCTTTCATCGGGCAATGAAACTCAACTGATCCTATTAAGAGATGTAAGTCCCTACCCTGGAAAACTTTTACCCCAATCCAAAGCTATTTTCCGTTTTGACGCCGAAGGGGCTTTTCTTGTTATTAGAGAAATTTGGGAAGAAACCACTCAAGGCAATGTCGAAACTTTCGAGTTAGCGCCCAGACGGATTAGTTCTTATGTGGCCGGCCGACTCCGAACCCAAATCCCCGTGGCTCTCTCAGACATCCCGGTCAACATGCGTCATGCAGTGATGGCCATTGAAGACATTCATTTTTTAACCCATGGCGGAGTCAGTTTAAGAAGCACCTTAAGAGCGCTTTATCGCGATCTGAGAGCCAGAAGATTCGTCGAAGGTGGCAGCACCATCACCCAACAATTGATGAAAAACTTATTTTTTTCGAGAGAAAAAGCGGTCTCAAGAAAAGTAAAAGAAGCCATTTACGCTTTTGTGACGGAATCCACCCATTCCAAAGAAGCTATTCTAGAAGCTTATTTGAATGAAGTTTACTTAGGTCAGTGGAGCACTCATGAAATCCATGGAGTGTCTGAAGCGGCTCGATTCTATTTTAATCGCTCTATTTTCGACTTAACTCTCTCTCAAAGCGCCACCCTAGCGGCCATCATCCAAGCTCCCAATAATCATGATCCTCGTAGGCACCCTGAAAATTCAATCAAAAGAAGAAATTTAGTTTTAAAGAAAATGTTAGAGGCCGATTTTATTCTTCCGGATGAATATGAGTTAGCTGTTTCAGAACCTCTAGGAGTGGTCCCGGGCGACCACAACCTTCAAGACACCGGCTATTTCATGGATCTGATTTTTTCGGAACTCCCTGAAGACATCAAGACCCGTTTAGACACCGAGGCTCTGACTTTGTACACCGCTCTTAATCCTTATCTTCAACTTCAGGCCTCTAATATTCTTAAAGACCACTTAACTCGTCTTCAAAAAGATTATGCCACTCTCGCCAAGAAAGCGAAAAAAGGGCTCCAACTTCAAAGTGCTTTTATTTCCGTAGATATTCCGACCGGCCAAGTGATCGCTCTTCAGGGGGGAAGCAGTTATCAAAAAACTCAGTTTAACCGAATCCTCCAGGGGAAACGACAGCCCGGTTCTTTATTCAAACCTTTTGTTTTTTTAGCGGCTTTCGACAAGGCCGATTTTTCACCGCCCTTCACTGCTATCACTGAACTCGATGGAAGCCCTTTTGAATGGGCCTACGAAGGAGGACAAACCTGGAGTCCCCGAAATTATGACAAAGACTCTCCCGAAAAAATGACAGCTCGAGAAGCACTGGAAAACAGCATCAATATTCCCACCGCTCGACTTGCTCAAATCGTAGGATTAGATTCGATTATCGACTTACTCAAACGCTCAGGGATCCAATCTCCGCTGCCCAAAATCCCCTCCATTTCTTTGGGAAGTGTCGAAGTCACCCCTTTTGAGCTGGCAGACAGTTACTCATCCCTCGCCCATTTAGGCAAAGGACACAAACTTCATGGACTCTTAAAAGTGGTAAGCCAATCAGGACAAACGGTTTTTGAACCCACTTTTCAGGAGGAAGACCGACTGCCTGCAGCCGCTTCGTATTTAACTATCCAGATCCTTAAAGGCGTATTAAGTCAGGGAACTGCCAAAGCTGCTGCTTTAAGTGGTTTGCCCATTCAGAATATGGCAGGAAAAACGGGAACCACTAACGACTATAAAGATGCTTGGTTCGTAGGATTCACTCCCTCTCTTCTCACATTGGTTTGGGTAGGTTATGACGAAGAGGAAAATGTCGGGCTTACCGGAAGTGCAGCCGCTTTACCTGTTTGGATTGACTACATGAAAAGAGCTACCCCCTTCTACTACGAGGAAGATTTTAAAATTCCAGATGGCATTTTAGAATTCAGGGTTAACCCGAAATAAAAAAGGCGCCGATGGTTTTCATCGACACCTTTTTAAACTTCATCTTACCTTTAATTTTAAAGCGCTTTAAAGGGATAGGAAATTCCAAAAACAATTTCACTGTTGCTGTTCATGACAGCTAATCCTAACTCAGTGAAAATTCGAAGTCCTTGCATCGCTTTTAACTCAAACAAAGTTCCTACATTGGTCCGAATCGAAAAATTATTGTCTGCTTCGACCAAACGGAATGAAGGGGTCATTTGAGCGCTGGCGTAAGGAGTGACTTTACCCCAATCTTGCGGAATCATTTTACTCAGAGTAGGCGCCACTCGAATGGCTAAATAATTAGATTGAACCACTCGATTCAAATAAATACCGCCAAGAACAGAAAAAGCAGGTTGAGAATCCACATCTGGAGCAATGTACCAAGTCCCATTCACTCCAAAATTAAAACCGACTTCTCCAGCACCAAATCCAAATCCAGCACCAAAATCTTCATTGGCTTGATAACGAAGCTCGGAAGTTAAGTAGGCTCCCCCTGGTTTTAAAGTATAAGCAGGACTTAAAGCCACTTCATAAGTGTTATTAGGCAACCCCTCTGAAATTCTGGCTAAGCCACCTGGAATGTCCGCCGAAAAAAGCGTGGCGCTCAATGCAAAAGCTGCGACCCAAAGTAAATGACGCATATTTATTCTCCCCTGTGAAAAGATTAATTCCCAACAGCTGAGACACTACCTGCGTATTGTTTATTCCGCAACACGTGTGATTTTCGCACCAAGTCGACAAAGCTTCTCATCCAGCCGTTGGTAACCTCGATCCAGGTGATAAATTCGACTCACTCGAGTCGTACCCTTAGAGATCAGTCCAGCCAGCACTAAACAAGCACTTGCTCTGAGATCGGTTGCCATAATCGGAGCCCCTTGAAAATCGACCGGGCCTTCAATGGTAGCCACATTCCCATTCACTTCAATTTTTGCACCTAACCGCTGAAGTTCAGCCACATGCATAAATCGGTTTTCAAAAATACTTTCAACCACGGTGGAACGTCCCTCAGCAAGGCAAAGAGTGGTCAAAATTTGGGCTTGCATGTCGGTGGGAAATCCTGGGTACGGAGCCGTTTCGATATGAAGAGGTGAATACTTTTCTGAGGGAGTGACTTTCAATGTAGTCCCTCCATTCAATTCCTCAATTTTTCCTCCCATTTGTCGAAAAGCTGCAAGAACACTTGTCATTTGAGAACTATCACAATGATTAATTTCTAAGAAACTTCGAGTCGCTAATGCGATGGCAACCCAGGTACCCGCTTCAATCCGATCCGGAGGAATCACTACCGTTGGGGAAGAAGTCTTCAAACCCCCCCCCTCAATTTTAATCGTAGGAGTTCCAAGCCCTGTGATCTTAGCTCCACAACTTTTTAAAAATTCACCCAAAGCGACTACTTCAGGCTCGCAAGCTGCATTTTGCAAGAGTGTGACCCCTTCAGCCATCACTCCGACATACAAAAGATTTTCGGTTCCAGTCACAGTGACTTCCGGGAATAGAATTTCATTCCCTACCAACTTGCCTTTCACCGTAGCGTGAATATACCCCTCTTCCACCTCGACACTCACTCCAAGTTTTCTTAAGGCTTCAATATGGTAGTTAACGGGTCTAGCTCCGATGGCACATCCCCCCGGCAAACTGACTTTGGCTTCACCATACTTAGCCACCAACGGACCGAGAGCAAGAATTCCAGCTCGCATTTTTTTAACTTGATCGTATGGAGCCACTTTTTTTGTCACTTCAGGAAAAATTACGACTTGCCCCGAAGTTTTATTCCACTCGGTTCGACATCCCATGAGTTCTAAAAGTTTGAGTGTCGTCTCAATATCCCAAAGCCTTGGAATGTTTTCGTAGGTGACTTTTCCATCAAATAAAATCGAAGCAAACAAAAGAGGAAGAGCCGAGTTTTTAGACCCACTCACTTCTACTTTTCCGGAAAGCCTAGACGGCCCCTCAATGATTAATGCGTCCATTATTTGATTCCTTTCGCAACTCTGGGAAGCCCAGCGTAGTCTCTCAAAACTTCAACCGTCTGAAAACCCGCTTCTCTTAACATTTCCAAACTAAACTGCTCCTGGTCACTTCCTATTTCACTTAAAAATAATCCCCCAGGTTTAAGAATCTGAAAACCCGTTACGAATAAGTGTTTTAGAATTTCAGTTCCCTCTTCTCCACCCACTAGCGCCAACTTCGGTTCTTGCTGAACTTCTCGACTGAGTCCTGCGACTTGTGACATCGCAATGTAGGGCGGATTAGAAACCACTGCATCAAAGGGAGCC
>OMIX01000086.1 GCA_900299195.1 Deltaproteobacteria bacterium | reverse complement strand
CTTATCTCTTTGATCGAGATGCTTTGGTAACCGGAGAAGATCTTCAAGACGCTCACTACAGCTTTGACCCACAAACTCAACAGCCCATTGTAAACTTTGAGCTAACATCCTTGGGTGCCACTAAATTCGAAAAAGCTACCGGAGAAAATGTCGGCCGATACATGGCCATTGTGTTAGACAGTAATGTTCATTCCGCCCCTCGAATTAAGACAAAAATTGGCGGGGGTAGAGCTATGATTGAGATGAGCTCTCAAGGAAGATCCGATGCCGAAGTTCTTAACGATGCTAAAGACACGAGCTTAGTCCTTCGTTCAGGAGCTCTTCCGGCTCGCTTGGAATTCTTAGAGGAACGGGTCGTGGGCCCTTCATTAGGAGCTGACGCAATCAAAGCGGGCACTCTCTCATTGCTAGCTGGATTGCTGTTAGTATTCGTCTTCATGACTGTTTACTACAAAGCCTCGGGAATGTTTGCCAATATAGCATTGCTTCTCAACGGGCTTTTCATAGTGGCCATTTTAGCTGCCTTTGAAGGCACACTCACTCTTCCAGGGCTTGCAGGTATCACGTTAACATTGGGGATGGCAGTCGATGCGAACATTCTGATTCTGGAGCACATTCGAGAAGAATTAAAAATGGGGAAATCTCTAGCATCGGCGATTGGCGAAGGATACAGCCGGGCTTTTTCGGCGATCTTGGATTCTAACGCAACCACGATGGTAGCAGGGTTAGTCTTGCTCAGTTTCGGATACGGACCGATACGCGGATTTGCGGTCACGCTACTCATCGGGTTGACAGCCTCTATGTACACTGCCGTTTTTGTGACCCGAGTAATTTTTGATTACTTAGTCGTGGTAAAAGGCAAAAAAACCATCAGCATTTAGGACCATATATGCAAAAATATTTACAGATCATTCCCAACCATCTCTCAATCGATTTCATTGGTAAGTTTAAATACTTCATGGCTTTTTCGGTCATTACCTTCATTGCTATTCTCGTAGCCCTCTGGACTAAAGGGTTGAATTACGGAGTCGACTTTACTGGGGGAACAGTGATGCAAGTGAAGTTTAATCAGCCTACTTCTCCAGAAGCGGTTCGAAAAATGATGGAGGAACTAGGGGAATCCGAAGCCTCGGTCGTGGCCATGGGCGATAATAATCAAGAGTTCATGATCACCTCCCGATCGAATCTGGAGACCAAAGACGCCAAAGCCCTATCACCCATCAATGCTCGATTGGTTGAAAAGGTAGGAGCCAACCAGGTTACCGTCTTATCGGTGGATGTGGTGGGTCCCAAAGTAGGGGCTGAATTAAAAGGGGCCGCTTTAAGATCTTTATTTTATTCGGTGATCCTCATCACCATTTACATTTGGTTACGATTTGACGTTCGCTTTGCACCGGGGGCCACGATTGCGATGATTCACGATTTAATCATGGCGACTGGGTTTTACTTACTCACAGGTCGAGAGTTTACTATCACGGCGATTGCAGCCCTTTTGACCATTGCCGGGTATAGTGTGAACGACACTATTGTGGTTTATGACCGCGTCAGGGAAATGCTCAAACAAAGTGGAAGTAATTTACCCTTACCTCAAACCATCAATAAAGCGATCAACTTGACTCTTTCCAGAACGGTTTTAACTTCATTGATTACTTTGATCTCGATTGTTCCCATCATCATTCTATGTAAAGGCGAAATTCAAAGTTTTGCGATTGCTATGTGTTTTGGAATCTTTGTGGGTACCTACTCAACTATGTATATCGCTTCACCGTTCACTATTTATGTGGAAAGGTTTTTGGAAAACCGCAATGGCAAAACCAAATCAAGTCGACCTACTTCTAAACCTGCAACGGTATAAAGGTTATGGCAGTGCGAACCACTATCCGAGAACTAAAAAAACAGATTGGCGAAACCGTTGAACTGAGAGGTTGGGTTTACAATATTCGAAGTTCAGGAAAACTACGTTTTCTCCTCATGCGAGACGGAAGTGGCATTGTTCAGGTCGTATGGTTTAAAGGCAGTGTTTCTGAGGAAATCTTCAGCAAGCTCGATACTCTGACCCAAGAGAGCTCTCTGATTGTGACTGGAAAAGTCAAAGAAGATAAACGTTCTCCCATAGGTGTGGAGCTAGACGGAGTTGACTTACAAATTCTTCAAATTGCCCAAGACTACCCTTTAGGACCCAAAGAACATGGGCCCGATTTTCTTCTCTCTAATCGTCACCTCTGGTTAAGATCACAAAGACCCCATGCCATTTTAAGAATTCGAGACAGGTTTGTGAAAGCAGTGAGAGATTTTTTTGATAAAGAGGGGTTTACTCTGATTGACACCCCGATTTTCACTCCCGCAGCGTGCGAAGGAACCACAACTCTTTTTGAAACAGAGTATTTTGGAGAAAAAGCCTATCTCTCTCAAAGTGGTCAGCTTTATGGGGAAGCCGCTGCTATGGCTTTTGGAAAAGTCTACTGTTTTGGTCCGACTTTCCGTGCTGAAAAGAGTAAAACACGTCGCCATCTCACCGAATTTTGGATGATTGAACCTGAAGTGGCCTTCAATGATCTTGATGACAACATGAGGTTAGCTGAACAATTTTTGGAATATACGATCCAGTATGTTTTAAAAGAATGCGCCCAGGAACTGGCCCTATTGGGTCGAGACACTACCCACCTACAGAATGTGAAAGCGCCATTCCCCAGAGTTTCTTACGATGAAGCGATTGAAATTTTAAAACGCAAGGGCCATTCAGTGAATTGGGGGGACGATTTCGGAGCCCCTGAAGAATCAGCTGTTTCAGAAGATTACGACCGGCCCATTTTTATTCACCGGTTTCCGGCTCAAATTAAAGCTTTTTACATGAAGCCTGATCCCCAAAATCCTAAATTGGCGTTGGGATGCGATTGTATCGCCCCAGAAGGCTACGGAGAAATCATTGGGGGAGGCCAACGGGAAGAGAACATTGAGGATTTGCGCCAACGTTTACATGAACACGGGCTTAAAGAAGAAAATTTTGATTGGTATCTCGACCTACGCAAATACGGTTCTGTCCCACACTCCGGATTTGGATTGGGTTTAGAAAGAACTATTTCGTGGATTTGTGGATTGGATCACCTACGGGAAGCTGCAGCATTTCCTCGTCTCATCCACCGGATCAAACCTTAAACTAAACGACAGTCTCTCTCGGGGAATTGCTTTCTCAGTTCAACAAGTTTTAGTGGTAACATCTGTCTTCTCTTTTTTTTATTTGGCTTCGGTAATCATTTCCTGGTCATTAAACTGATTACAATCATATTTACTTCTCGAGGGGGAAAACAACATGGGGCGCACTCTAAAATTACATTCTCTTTTCACCAAACTTATTACAACGACGACGATTATTTTAGCCACGGTAGGCGTCTCTCCTGCGGCGCTAGCTAAAAATCGCGGAGTTAAGTTTAAAGAGCCTTTAAATCTTCCTAATGCTGTTGTTGGGGTTTCTTACTCGGTCGACTTAAGAACACTGCTAGCGGATCCAGGAGTGGCTCCTTACAAATGGGCAGCAATCGATTTGCCCGCTGGTTTAAGTGTCGATGCACCTAATAACCTTATCAAAGGAACCCCCACCCTCGCTGGAACCTTCCGTCCCAAATTGACAGTTAAAGATGCGACTCCTGAGGGATCGGATATCAATCACCCAGCAAATCTCCTCATTCTACCGCCTCCTCCCGAGTTCACCATTGCCGATATCGATTTGGGAGTCACCAAAGAGGGAGATCCTCTCTCGGTCGATTTAACTCAGTTTTTGACCGATCCCAAATCAGCCCAATCATTTAGTGCCAAGGGACTTCCTAGTTGGTTGAGTTTAGATGGAGCCACCGGGAAACTCTCAGGAACTCCTCCTTACACTCAAAACCACCAATTCGCTGGACCTTACAGCGGCATTATCATTACAGCCACGAATGTTGCCGGTAGCTCTAATGCTACGGCTCGAGGCACAGTGCTAAAGAAAATTGTTCCTCCAAAATGGGCCGCTAACCCGATTGTTTTGGCCGATGCTTTTGAAGATTCCAGTTACTCGGCAGACACTGCTCAGCATGTCGTCAATCCTGAAGGGGCTACCATTCGCTACACTCTGGTCAGCCAAACTCCTCCCCCTTGGTTAAATGTCGGAGCCTCCAGTGGGACTGTCTTTGGAACTCCGAAACAACCTGGCAATGTGGAAGTGGTTCTCTCTCTCTCCACAACCATTGATGGCGTGAATTACACCGATTCCACGACTTTTAAATTTAAGATCATTCACGTTAACCACCCTCCAAAATGGTTAGCTAATCCCATCAGACTCCCCAAAACAACCCACGGATCTCAGGTCACCCAACCCTTAGCTAACTCGGCGACCGATCAAGACCCGGGAGATAAACTTACTTTTTCCATGACGGGACCCGATTGGGCAAAAATAGATCCAACCACGGGTGTCTTCACCGGGAAACCTGGAAAAAGCAATTTAGGACTTAATACGTTTGTGGCTACTGTAACCGATCAAGATGGAGCCAAAGACACGACCCAAGTTGAAATCTTCATTGAAAAAGCTAATGAGCCTCCGTTCTGGATTTCCCATCCTACATTGCTTCCCGATGCTGCAGAGGACAAAAGCTACACCAATGTGGATCTTTCCAAGTTTGTGACCGACCCTGATGGAGATCGTGTTTATTTCTCTAAAGTGGACGGCCCAAGTTGGCTAGTAGTTAACGAAAATGGAACCCTATCCGGCGTGCCTGGAGCCAAAGATGTCGGGTTAAATAGATTCAATGTCAGGGTTTCCGATCGCATCTCCTCTCCAGATGACATTGCTGAAATCCAACTCATTGTGATTCACACCAATCACTTACCCTATTGGACGATCAATCCCATGATCTTCACCGTTCAAGAGGAAAAGCCGGTTTCTCAAAGCATCGCTCAATATGCTAAAGACTCCGACAATGATTCGCTTACCTTCAGTTTAATCTCGGGACCCACTTGGGGAAAACTGGATGCCAAAGGAATTTTTTCCGGAACACCTCAACATTCCGATGATGGCGACAACACATTCACAGTCGCTGTAGCGGATGCGAGTGGGGAACTCGTACAAGCTACTGTGATTTTTAAAGTTCAACACGTCAATCATGCACCGAAGTGGACTCAGAACCCCATCGTGTTGCTCAATGCCACTGAGGATGCTAACTACTCGGCTTCGATTGGCTCTTTAGCTACCGACATCGACTTGCCGAATGACACTCTAAGAATCTCAAAAATTTCGGCTAGCCCTTCTTGGTTGACTGTAGCTCAAGACGGAACTCTTACTGGCAAACCGAAATTTGCGGACGCGGGAAAAGTTTATTCATTCCAAGTTCGTGTCCTTGATGCAGCCAACGCCGAAGCTGTGACCACCGTTCAAATCACCGTGGATAAAATCAATCACGCTCCTCGTTGGACGGCCAATCCCATTCCTCTCAATGATGGTTATGAGGACACTTCCTACACGTTCCCAGTCCAGCTATATGCCTCCGATATCGATGGTGACAAACTCACTTTCGAAAAAGTGGATGGCCCCAATTGGATGATGGTGAGTACCGCTGGAGTTCTCAGTGGAATTCCCACCAATGCCGATATTGGAGACAACATTGTAGCCACTTTCAAAGTCACCGACCCCGGTGGACTCAGTGCTACGACCCAAGGAAAGATTAGTGTGGTCCATAAAAATCATCCCCCTGTCATTGGGGTATTGCCCACTTACAAGGTGAAAGAACGAGACATTGCTGAGTTCTCTCTGAGTGAGTTGGTTAAGGATCAGGACAACGATCCTATCAAGTTCGTTCTTCTGCCCTCAGCCGATTGTGGGGATTGGGTTAAACTTTCAACCGATGGGAAACTCACTTTGGATCATCCCAAAAGAATCCATGTGGGAAATCACGACTGCAATTTCAAAGTGGATGATGGTCAGCTCATGGCCGCAGGAACTTTGAAAATTACCGTTGAGAAAAATCCCAGAGCGCCCATTTGGCTCAATGAACCTATTACTACTCTCACGGCCAAGACCAACGAACTCCTCAGTGTGGCAGTCGCTCATTTAGCTAAAGATTTAGATGGTGAATCTATTTCTTTCTCTAAAGTCGAAGGTGCCGCATGGTTAAGCGTCGCCACAGACGGGACTGTGACGGGCACGGCTAAGGATTCAGACCTAGGAACTCAAGAATTCAAGTTGAGAGTGACCAACGAAGATGGTCTTTCCAGTGACGGAACGCTGGTGGTAAATATCGTTCCTGGGACACAACTTGACCAATTCACAGTGGACACTTCGGGTCCTGCCAAGACAGAACTTTTGTGGGTCGTCGACAATTCCAAATATTGTGATTCCACGATTAAGGCTCTGAGGCAGGAAATTGATGTCTTCTACAATGACTTAAGCGCTGCTCAAGTCTCTCATGAAAATATCCTTCTCTCTACCGATGTGGAAAAATTCAAAGGGTTGCCTATTTCTGAAGCGGGAGGATTAAAACTCTTCGGCTCAGAAACACAAAACATTGTGACTGAATTTCAAAAGCGAGTGGGACTGGCGGGAAGTTTCAGTTCTTGTAATAACTGCAGAAACTCGCCCATTTGGTCGATGTTCCGATTTTATGAGCAACTGCCCTCAGAAAAACTCTCGGACATCTATCACAAAGGGTACATGATGCGTTCGATTCCGATGGATGCTTTAATCATCACTCACCAATTGGATCATTATAAGTACTACACTGGAAAGCTACCAGAGCCTCTAAAAAGTTACACACCTAATGACTTTGTTAGAGACTTTGTCACTTTCCATCGCCAAGAACGAAAAGGCTATCGAGTCAGTGCGATTGCACCAGGATGCCCGGATCTGATTTCAAGCGAGCCTGGTTCCGCTGGCCCATCAAATGCCTACAACACCATCGTGCAAAAAACGAATGGCAAATACTATGTGAACCAGTGCCAATTCGATATGGAAAAAACCTTGCATGACTACGCTAAGGACGTCATTTTCCGAGCTAAAGTGCATGGGAACAATCCATTCACTTTATCGAAGAAACCTATCGAGACTAAAACCATTAAGGTTGCCATTGGTAATGTCGTTCTCACCGGGAACACTGGGTCCTCCACCGACCAGTGGTCCTACGATGGGGCCAATAATGTTGTGACTATCAATTGGGATATGATTAATACATCTCAGCTGAACATCTCGGATCGAATCACAATTGAGTATCGCGTCTCTCGATGAGACAAGAAGGGGGAGAGTCAACTCTCCCCCTTCGATACTTTCTTTTCCGATATTAAAGTGTGAGGATTCTATTCTGAGGCTGTCACAGGAATCTTGAATTCTAGACTTCTCTTTTCAATCGATAAAACAATGAGTATCGCCGCAATCGAATCATAAGCCACCCAGCTCATGGCCCAAGCACTGGCACTTTCATTCAGAACCATCATAGAAGCCCTCAGAGCAAAAACGAGCGCCACAAAAAACTTAAACCCGTTCCAAATTTTAGAAGTCTGCCATCGGGATTGAACCTCCCCTAAAATCAACGGTGGGAATAAACAGAAAGCAAAATCGAGCCAGGACAGGTGCAAAGTGATCCCCTTTTCAAAATATCCCAAGAGAGGAGGTAAGCAGCAATAGATTCCTAACCCTAAGAACATCCATAAAGTCAGAGTCATCACTCGGCTAGCTAGGCCGCTATTCAAATCCACTTTTCTCTGGGTTCTCACTCTCGTTAAAGCCAAAGTTAAGAGCACAATAGCCATGGCATTTTTTAACCAATAAAAAGAATCATTTTTCGGAATGATTTGCCAGTAAGTTGGGAACGGCCCCAGAATATCAGCCATCACAAACCATTGAGCAAAGACTCCCGTACTCAATCCCCAAGTGAGAAGCGATAATTTTTGAGTCTTTTCAAAAACAACCACAGAAATAATCAGCAAAACTGAACAGGGGAAAACCCATTCAAAAAAAGCCCCGGAATGTTTGAAGTTACCTAAAAAATAACCCATCGACAAAAGAGGCAGGGCAAGAAACAGAAATAAAACCCACTGTCTAAGCACCGTCACTTTAATTCTCTTTAAATCGGGATAGGCAAAATAGATCAATGGGCCTACTAACAACACATGCAAACCCGCAGTAAAAAACAAGTACCGGACCCCAAGTGAGATTAAAGTCACAGGACGAGCCACTTGAATTTCACAAGTTCCTAGGGCCCACAAAAAAAGAGGTTCAACAATCCAAAGAATAAAAAGAAGAGGAAAAAAGTTTTTATTTTTCATGAACTCATTATAACAAACTCCACCTTAAGGATTGAAACATCGCCAAATCCCTTTAAAATAACTTCATGAAACTTTCTTCCCTACCTACACGCCAGGAACTTTTTTTTAAAGGCAGAGCTGGAGATCCTCGATTGGGGGAATGGGTTAAATCGACGCAGGAAATCGAAAAAGCACCTCTTGAGAAAGAGTCTTTCGTCATTTTGGGAACTCCTGACGATACAGGGGTAGTGCGAAATTTAGGACGGCCCGGGGCCAAAGAAGGTCCCGACAGCATTAGAAAACACTTTTATAAAATGGCTCAACCCATGGATTTGCTATGGGAAAGACACATTGAACTCTTAGACGTGGGAAACACGCAAGTCAGTTCTTCGATTCTTGAAACTCACCAAAACGCACAGAAACTCAGTTCTCAAATTTCTTCCTTAGGTCATTCTTTGGTGACGCTGGGAGGCGGACACGATGTAGCGGCTCCCCACTTTCTAGGTTTTGTGGCAGGGCGAAAATCGCTGAACCCCCGAGAAAAAGTGGCACTCATTAATGTAGACCCTCATTTGGATGTCAGAGAACTTGAGCAAAATCTTCCTCACAGCGGAACCCCCTTTCGACAGATTTTAGAATCTGAGGTGATTTCAGGAGAAAGTTTTGTCGAATTTGGGGCTCGCTCTAACCGAAATTCTCGAAACCATTTTGACTATGTGAAAAAAAGAAATGTTCTGGTCATGACTTTAGAATCGCTGAGAATGCGTTCAGAAACAATCCTGGAGGCTTTTAAACTCCAACTCGATCGCTTAGCGAGATCTCATCACTCTATAGGGGTCACCATTGACATGGACAGTTGCTCTGAAGCTGAAGGGATGAGTGCAGCGCCCGTCATCGGTTTTTCAGCCTCTGAGCTTTATACTTTAGCAGCCCTAGCGGGAAGCCAACTCAAAGTGCGTTTTTTCGAAATTGCTGAAGTAGCTCCACCTCTAGATACCTCAGAGCGAAGCAGTCGAATTGCCGCAGAGCTTCTCTACGCTTTTCTGCGAAGCCGAACCCTCGCTCTAAAATCTGTCTTGTAATCATTTTTCGATTAACCCCTCTTTAACAACTCATACTCTCAAGGCAAAACTCATGAGTTTCTCCTCTTATTTTATCTTCTGTTTTTAATCCCAAACTTTTTGAGTTAAAGCTCCTAAAAAGCCTATTTAAAGCCCTAAAAATCCTAACATTTTTTTAGGAAAACGCTAAAAAACTTAAAAAACAGCAATAAACAAGCAATTAGTGGTTATCCACACGCTGTGGATTAAATCCATATCTATCTGTTATTACTTATATTTATTAGCACAAATCCTTAAACCGCTTGATAATTAAGGTTTTCGAGTTACTCGGCACGTTATCGCTTTTAATTCCAATATCTTATCTCTGTGGAAAAAACTGTGAATCCGTTTTTAAATTTCTAAAAATAGCCGAATTGCAGCTGATCTCGGCTCTCAGTATAAAGTTCGTTTTGCGCAATAGGATTCATGAATCAATTAGATTGGACAGCTACCGTTAATTCGATCAAAGAGGATCTGCCTCTTGCCCAATTTCAAAATTGGGTTAAGCCCATCGAATACATTCGCTCTGACGAAAAAAGAGTCCACCTTGGTGTGCCCAGTCGGTTTCATGAAGACATGGTTCGAAGCCGATTCGCCGACACTTTAAAAAAAGCTATTCGTCGACAAACAGGAAACGATCTTCAATTGGAATTTGAAGTTCTAGTCCGAGACGAAAATACAGAAGCCTCAAAATCAGAATTTCCCACTCTCGAAGTGGTGGCACCCGCCCCTAGTCAAGCGCCATCTGCCTCTACTCGTCCTGTCTTAAGACTGATTGAAACTGAAACGGCCTATGACGACGATGAGAACACTTCAGCGGCCGCACTCTACGCCCCTAATTATCCTAAGTTTAATACTCCTTTTTTAGCGAGTGGTTACAATCGCTTGGCTTATCAATGTGCCATGCTATTTGCTGAAGGGGGCAACGCTCAAGCCAACCCTCTCATCATTCACTCTGCAGTCGGCATGGGGAAAACCCATTTACTGAGTGAAATTGGGGAGGCAATTTATCGTCGACAGCCCCAATTACGAATTCGTTACACCACTTTTGAAGCTTTCACTTCAGAAATGGTCAAAAGTTTTAACGATAAAACCGCAAGTGAATTTCAAAGAAAATACCGTTTCGAAACAGACGTTCTTCTTTTTGATGATGTCGCGGGGCTGGCTGGACGCAAACGCAGCCAAGAAGAACTTTTACATATTTTCAACGAAATTCTAGCTCGGGGTGGAAGAGTGGCTTTCACCACTTCCCAATCTGTCACTCGATTGACTGAGTTCATCGATCCTTTAAAATCTCGACTGGCTTCAGGGCTTAGTATCGACATTAAAACACCTAACTTTGAAGAAAAAGTAGAACTGTTAGGCCAAGTAAGTTTTCACAGTCAGATTTCTGTGGAAGCCACCGTTTTAAGAAGTGTGGCTGATAAAGGTCAAAAAGATATTCGAGAGTTGATAGGTTCCTTGTTCCGAGTTCACCTTCAAGCTCAGCTCGAAAACAAACCTCTCAACAATGAGTTTTTAGCTAAAGAGGGGTGGATTCAAGAATCTCAAAAAGAAGTGATCACTTTGGATGAAATCATCGCCTTAGTGGAACACAATTTTGGAATTAACCGTTCGGATATGTTTTCGAAATCGAGAAAACAGGCCATCGTTTGGGCTAGACAAGTCGCGATGTACTTGGCTAGGAGATATACTTTGCTTCCTTTGGAAGAAATTGGAAGGACTTTTGGGCGGGATCATGCCACAGTCATCCATGCTTTTGACAAAGTGTCAGAAACCATGCAATTTCAACCTACTCAAGGTTATCAAGTCGAATTTCTGATTAAGAAATTAGAAGCTCGACAACCCAAGGACAATTATGAACTCCCTTTATAGATGGCTTTTAGCCTTTCACATTATCGCAGTTATCGCTTGGATGGCCGGTGTTCTTTATTTATGGCGGCTTTTTGTTTATCACGTTGAAGCCAAAGAACAGGTAGTCAAAGACACTCTCGCTGTCATGGAGAAGAAACTTTACCGGATCATCACCATGCCGGCTCTGACAGTCGCCTTTATTCTAGGGGTGTCCATGATTATTTATAATCCCAACCTCTTAAATTATCACTGGATGCACGGTAAACTGGCTTTAGCTTTTTTTATGATCGGGATCACTCACATGGCAGGTGCTGTTCATAAAAAATTGGTTCGTGGAGAGTGCCGGTTAAGCTCAAAAACCTTGCGAATATTAAATGAAGTTCCCACATTGCTCATGATTGGAATTGTTCTTTTAGTTATTCTTCAACCTTTTTAAAGCCTGTGGAAATCACACACGAAGTTTCAGACTGGCGTACTAAAGTCCCCTCGGTATCCCAACTTACCCGAAGAATGCGCGGGCACATTGAAAATAGTTTCTTTGATATTTGGGTTAAAGGGGAAATCAGTAATTTAAAAAGGCCAAGCTCTGGACATCTTTATTTCAATTTAAAAGATGCAAGCGCCCAACTTCGCGTCGTCATGTTTCGCAACTCTTTCTCCAAACTCAAATTTGATTTGAAAGATGGAATGGAAATTTTACTCCATGGGGGGCTCACCATTTATGAAGCTCGTGGAGACTATCAAATGGTATCCGATACTGCAGAACCCTTGGGAACTGGAGCCCTTCAATTGGCTTTCGAGCAGTTGAAACAAAAACTTCAAGCGGAAGGTCTTTTTGATCCCAAACATAAAAAAGATCTCCCTACCCTCCCCTCGCGAATAGGCTTAGTCACTTCACCGACGGGAGCCGCCGTTCAAGACATGCTCAATGTTCTCAATCGACGGTTTTCTAATCGACATATTTTCATTTTGCCCACAAGTGTCCAAGGTGACAAAGCTGCCCCTGAAATTGTTTCTGCCCTCCAAAATGCAGAAGAGTGGAATCAAACCCATCCGGAAAGGGCTATTGAAGTTTTGATCGTGGGCCGGGGCGGAGGGTCACTGGAAGATCTTTGGCCTTTCAATGAAGAAATCGTGGCTCGTGCTATTTTTCAATGTTCGATTCCTATCATTTCAGCGGTGGGACATGAAATTGACGTGACCATTTCAGATTTTGTCGCAGACTTACGAGCGCCGACTCCATCTGCAGCAGCTGAATTGGTGGTCCCCAGAAAAGAAGATCTTCTTAACCTCATCGACCATCAACAGATTCGCTTATTAACTATTTTCAAAAAACACTTAACCCAACTTCGTCTGCATTTGGGCCATTTGAGTAATCGCTTGGTAGATCCTAAAGAGCGCATCAAAGCGATGAAGGAAAAGTTCTCACATCTCGAGCAAAAAATATTATCCATTTTTCAATACCGTTTAAAAATGCTTCGCCATCGCTTAGAAACTCAAGTGAGCATGTTAAATAGCCTTTCTCCTCTTCAAGTCCTCTCCCGAGGGTACTCTCTAACGCGAACTACCGAAGGCCAAATCATTCATTCCATTAAAGAGGTAGTCCCAGGCCAAAAAGTGGTGACGCAGCTCCACGTTGGGCAAATTTACTCAGAAATCCTTCCGAACCCCGAAAAATCCAGTTAAACTAAGAGTGTCTTAGCGAAAAAATCTCGCAGAGCCCTGAACCTTTAAAAAACGGAAAACTTATGGCCCATATCGAAGTTATTTTGCCTATTTTCAATGAAGTCAAAAATATCCCGAACCTCATCGCAAGACTCGACCAGGTTAAAAAAGAATTAAGCCCATCAGCCACCCTGAGCTACCTCTTTATCAATGATGGTTCTAGCGATGGGTCGACTGAATTACTGAGTCAATTGCACTCAAGTAGAAACGACATTCGGGTCGTTCATTTATTACACAACTTTGGTCACGGACCGGCTCTAGCTTGTGGAGTTTCGCACTTTCGAGGAGATCTGGCCGTTTTTATGGATGCCGATCTCCAAGACCCTCCCGAAGCTATTCCTGAAATGTTTCTTGCTTGGAAAAATGGCTCAAAAACGGTGGTCGCCGAGAGGGTTTCTAGATCAGAATCAAACAAAGTTTTGTTTAACACTTTTTACTATCTCCTTCACAAAGTTGCCCCACAACTGCCCCCAGTTAATTTTGGAACCCATTGTCTTCTTGATGCTTCGGTGATCCAACGCATCAAAACGCTCAAAGAAAAAAACAGATATTTCCCGGGCTTAGTAGGATTTGCCTCGCCAAAAATCGAGGCGATTCCAGTTCATCGTTTAAAACGACTTGAAGGAAATTCTCGAGTGGGATTGAAGGGACTTATCCAGTTAGCTATCACGGCTTTTTTAAGCTTCTCGAGCCTTCCAGTAAGAATGGTGAGTGTGATGGGTTTAATCGCATCGCTTGCTGCACTCATTTCGGGAACTGCTATTGTGTCGATTAAACTCTTTACCGATTTAGCCATTCCAGGTTGGGCCTCCACCATGTCCGCCCTAGCCTTTGGAAGTGGGATTCAATTGCTCTGCCTAGGGATTATTGGAGAGTACATCGCTAGAATTTACGATGAAGTCAAAGAGAGACCTCTCTACCTCGTAGAGAAAGTTCTAGAAACTTCGGCACCCCACTCGCTCTCCATGGAAGAATCGAGTTTTGTGCCGAAGATCGTTCGAATCTAACCTTTAGTAACAATTATTTTGATGAGTGTAGGTCTGCCACACTGGCGTTGAGAAATTATAGGAATACAAGACTAAGTTACAATCGGCTTGCATGTGCAACTGCCAAGCGCCGCGATTGTAAGTGTAAGCATTCCATTTAGCCCTACCTGATGCATTATAAACGACCAGATTCCCATCGTTTTGGAATACAAAGTAGGCTCCTGGGTTGTTCCAAGTGTGAGTATTCCACAAGGCCCGGGTTCCTTTGTAGACCACAAAATTCCCATCGTGCTGCATGACGGCTCGGCAATTACAAATGTTGGGCCCCGGTGGCACCAACGAATCTCCCGCGTAAAGATATTCATTCATGTTCATGAAGCTTCTGGGAGCCGGAGGAGTTAACGCAGGGACCGTGTAGGTCACAGGACAACTCCAAGTATCTCCCACACTCGAGTAAACTCTTCCCGTAGTGGTTCGGACTCTCTCAACCGCCGAAGCTGAGAAAATTTCGGTATAAGCCACCCAAGGTAGAGCGGGTAGTGGATTCGGTTGAAGGACATCCTGAATAAAAATTTGGGAATAAGCCCCAACTACCGTCACTTCGGTGGTTACCGAAGTGGGGTTCACTACTCCAACCCGAGAATGTAAACAGAAGGAAGTGGCCACACTCAAGCGGCAAGAGGTCGTTGCCCCGAATTGATTAGAAACTCTAGCCTCCATTTCATAAAAGGGAAAATTGTTAGTAGAAATCGCATAGACCGCTCCCGGAGTTACCGAATACCCATTCAAGGTGGTTGAAGCAATCTGACTTCCAAAGGCATTCACCCTCACCCAAATTAACTGTTGGGCGTTGCTTGTAGGCGGGTGAGCCGCATCTAAAACTCGTTCGATTTGACAAGTGGGAGGATTAACCACGGGCATAGTAGTCGTCGTGGTTGTTACGGGAGGATTGGTCGTAGTCACCGGAGCTGTTGTTGTGGTGGTAGTCGAAGGTTCGTTGACTGTAAGACCCAAACCTGCAGAGTAAACAATTCCGAAAGTGGCTCCGCCGGGAGTGACCAGTTGAAAGTTGTACTGCCTAGTATAGGTTCCAGAATAATTGAAAACATCGGCGACTTCTAACACCCCACCTGAGGAAATAAAGCTTCCCACTTGATTATTCAGTCCACTGATTATTTTAAATTCGTTGCCGCACAATCCAGAACCCGTAAAACGGACAGTGGTGGGAACAGCCCTAACCACGGGAGAACTCACTTGAACTGTGACCACTGGATTGGCTGAGCAGGTACTCACAGTCGAAGAGGTGGTAGAAGAAGGATCCACCAACACCGGAAAAGAAGTTCTAGGCCCTGTTTTTCGAGCACAGTGGCTTAAAAAAATAAGAGCGGCAGTGAAAAAAATTCGTTGTATGAATCTTGAAGCTTTCATGACTCCCCCAAAATAGTGTGAAGACACTTTCCCCTACTGGACAGTGATGCAACCCGAAGACCACATTTTAAAGGGAGTTCCCAGGCTAAAAGGAACATCAGGAGTGTAAAGCTTTTAGTGACTCAACTCTTTGACAGTCTAACTAGCTGAATTCCCCCTGTTTGACCTGTTAGCTTTTAAGACAGAGCTAGTTTCGAATGGGCTTGGGTAGACAAATCCTACGAAATTGAATAGTGTTTTCGAACAGATATGGGCCGACGTAGCTCAGTCGGTAGAGCAGCTCATTCGTAATGAGCAGGTCACCGGTTCGATTCCGGTCGTCGGCTAAGCCCCTCTCTAATTTTTTGTGCAAGTGGTTGATGGGTCGAAGCGATATCTTGGCGTTGAGGGTTATACAGAGTTAGTATCCTACCGCCTTCAAATCGCACGGGGCCTGTCAGCTGCGGTGTCTACCCTTCCAGAATGGACGGTACGACACACTCCGCTGCCACCCGTGCAGTTGGAATAGCACCACTTTGTATTTCCCTTCCAACTCTAATGAGATTTCTTAAACAATGGAAAACCAGGTCGTACGGCGCATAGCGAAGCCTAAGCCGGTAGACTTGGTTTTCCATTTCCTTAAATTTATCCTAGATAATAGAGGGTTGAATTTTAGTCGAACTCTACTTTATTCATCGCACCTCGCCTTTTTGTTTGAGATCCGTCGGCTAAACTGAGGCCCACTGCGGACTGGGGCAGCTCACCCCTCCCATTCTACAACTCCCCATAAAATGGCTTCGGAAACTCCACAAAATATGATACGACGCGTTAACTTTAAGCTGGAGGTTTGATGGATCGGGCTTTTTTCGGTTTTTGGCATTAGTTTCAATAACTTGTGTTCCTGCTCTTGCGGGGACCTACTCTTTTGGAGGAGGCTGTGCTTCGGTGGGAGCTTGGTCCCAAGCGGCCCTCACCCAGACCAAAACCATTTTAGGCATTGTCGAAACCCTCAAAAATGATCCTAACTGCAAAGGGATTGAGTCCATTGTCCCCAAATTAAAAATAGCCGAAGACGCACTCAACACTCCAGAAGGTGAAACCAAACGAACCGACCGTATCGAAAGTGTCCCCAATGAGATGAACGCATTAAGAAACTTCGCAGTGGCAAGCCCACAATTGAAATCGGAAGTTTTTAAACTTCTCACAGCGAGAACTTTAGAAGGGGCCTCTCTCGCTGCAGAAACAGCTAAAGTGGAAGGAGTGACCGCAGCTGCCGGGGCTGCAGCCAATCCAGCCGCTGCAGCGATCGCAGTGGGTTTAAAGGATCTTTCCACTCGAGTGCGAAGAACTGCGCTCACTGGCATGGACATGATGGATCAAGTTTTTACGGTTCTTCCCAGCTATGATCGTTGTCTGATTGGAAATCCCGACCAAGGCATGGCTCTTTTAGCTGCTTCTGTAAAAATGGCGGCTGCGTTTGTTTCATCCCAAGAAGGGGTCACCAGCCGCTTAGGAAATTCCATTGCCAACCTGGTGACGATGGTAAGAAATCGCAAATTCACCACCGCTTTGAGAAAATTGGACCAAAGTGAATTTTGGTTGTCGATGAGCTGTCTCATGGAAACCACAAGCCAAACCTATTGTGCCGCGCGAGATGCAAGACAACTTTTAGATTACTCGATTGCTAATTTAAAGCCCAATCGAAATAAACGCGGTGAGCCCACCGTAGACAATCCTTTAGAGGGTTACTACATTTTGTCTCACGACATTCCCAAAGTGTCTCAGTGGATTCAAAAAATCCAATTCGGAATTCGCCCCAAACTCTCCACCGATGCCGTTTTTAAAAATAGAGTTCTCCAAGATGTGAATGGTCTTATGATGGATATTTACTCCATTCAAGGGACCTACTCGGAAGAGCTGCTCACCTATTCCACTTTGAAAGATTTAGGTAGCAAACAAAATGCTCTCCTTAAACTCATCAAAGGTTTGACTGCTCGTTTAGCAGGAGGAAGCGAAACCAATGGCCACGTTAATTTTTTCACCATGGCCACCCATGAAGACATGATTCCATTCAAACTCATCGGTCTCACCGTCATGCCCAACGAGTGTCGTCCTCCTAAGGATGGAGAAACTCGAATTCCAGTGAGCTGGGATCAATGGATGTTGAACGGAGGACAGTTCCAGGGTCCATTCCAAGACCCTGATCAGTTGTCTAAAGTGATTGGGCAACAGTTAGAGCGTTTGATGGATCAAGCGCTTAACCAAGCAAGCCTCTATTTCCAACAAAGAATGATTGTCGACATGCCGAACTTAGTGAATGAGTCGGTCACTAATCAAACCGTCACCGTAGTGGAAAGTTTGCAGCGGATCACTTCTTACTTAAAAAATTTACAAAAGAAGATTCTGGATTCAGACGGAGATCTCATTCTTATTCCTACCATTCAGGACACTCGCGTTCGAATTAAGAAAGTCTTAGACAGCTACGAAAATATTCGCACCATTGCCAGAACCGCACTTGAAAACGAAGATTTGGGCCTTTCTGAAGAGATCAAAAAAGCTTATGCCTCAGTGATTGAATCGGCCTTCGAGCAATTCAATATTCTTCTTCAAAGAGACACTTTTCTTTCTAACCGGTTATCCACTCTCATCCAGTATGATTATGCTTTAAGAATCAAACAAGATGAGGATCTCGGGAAATGGGAAAACCAAATCTTATTGGAAAGCGGCAACGAAATGCTATTCCGGTTGCTGAGCTCTACAGGCCACAACCCCACAATGATGAAAAATGATTTGGCCTCAGCACAAGTAGTCAACAAACGAAACTTAGAGACTATCGAACAAGTTTTTAGTGACAGCTTGTACCCCACCATTGAAGAACTAGGATATATCGCCGACGGGCAACAACCCGCCAATTCTTTTTTAAATCTCCGAACCCTCTCTCGTCTCAATCAAGATTATTGGGGCGATCAAGGATACTTCGGAAGTTGGGGAGGCTTTTGGGCTTTTTACCTAGGCGGACCCTCAACTTACGCCGTTCTTCCTTGGACACGACGTATGTTCCATCCGGAACTTTATCCGTTTCATGTTTCAACTCAACCCGCTATTCGAGGGGCTGACGATGAATTTGGTTCTTTCGACCAATTTAAAGCAAAGCTCTGCATTCAAACCTTGTCGTTTGAAGATCGTAAAAAATTTGAACCTATTTGCAAAGGAGCTATTTTACGAAGTGCTTTCGACTTAAATAAAGTGGGACGCAATTCTGAAATGGCAAAAATGGGGCTCAATATTCACTACAATAATTATATGAATGAGCCTTTCCGAAGTTGGCCAGTCAGGGGAGAAAGTATCTGCGCCTTCCAAGACTATGCGCGACGTAATTTAGTCTATTGGATGACTCTGGATCTTCAGAACTCCAAAGAGGAATAGACTTCTATTTTAGACTCATGACAGTAGGGAGGCTTGGTGCTATCATTCTTAGCAAATGACCAAGTCTCCTATTGAACTCAAAGACATCCAAGAAGCTCAGAAACGAATAGCTCCGTACATTCGAAACACTCCCATGATTCGGTTTGATTACTTAAGCCGAGAGACACAAAAAAATATTTTTTTAAAATGCGAATCGCTTCAAATTACGGGATCTTTCAAAATACGGGGTGCCGCCAATTGCATCTTAGAAAACTTGGCTCAAAGTAAAAAATCTGGAGTAGTGGCTGCGAGTGCGGGCAATCACGCTCAAGGTGTGGCAGCGATCTGTCATCAGTTAGGGATTAAATCCACCATTGTCATGCCCGAATGGACCCCCGCGATTAAAGTTCAAAACACTTTGGCTTGGGGGGCAAGTGTTGAATTGGTCGGAAAGGTCTATGATGACTCTTACGAACATGCGATGAAACTTTCTCAAGATCAAGGGTTGGTCTTTGTTCATCCCTTCCGAGACCCCAAAGTGATGGCGGGTCAAGGAACGATTGGTTTAGAGCTTACTCAAACTCCCCTTTTTGAAAATACCGAGGCCGTTCTCGTTTGCGTCGGTGGGGGAGGAATTGCCACGGGAATAGGAACGGCTCTCAAAGCTTTGCGCCCAGGCATTCGAGTTTACGGAGTCACCGCCGCCCATGCGCCTGCGGCTTATAAATCTTTTAAAACAAACACCCCCACTCGAGAGACCCCTTCTTTCACTTTGGCTGAAGGAGTGGCCACCAAAGGTCCCGATGCTTTTATGCTCGAAGCTTTAAAATATTCTATCGACGATATTTTTTCTCTTTCGGAGGAATCCATTGCCCATGCCGTCGCTATTTTAGCGGAACATGGAAAACTGATTTCAGAAGGAGCCGGAGCTCTATCGGTTGCGGCTATCTGTGAAAACTTGGTTCCTGAAAAAAACATCACGGCCATTCTCTCGGGCGGGAATATCGACATCCCAGCACTTAACATGGTGTTAAATCGGGGCATGGTGGAACAAGGCCGTCTAGTCCGTTTGATCATTACGGTCATGGATCGCCCTGGGGGCTTAAACGCTTTAACTCAAGTGTTGGCCGAATCGGGGGCTAATATTTCTCAGATTTATCACCAAAGAGCCACCCTCCACTCTCGAGTGGGAGAAGCTGAAGTGGAAGCCGATATTGAAACACGGGGTTCAAAGCACACCGAAGAGATTATAAAACTACTTAACTCTCGCGGATTCAAGGTCACACGTGTTTCTTAAAAGTGGGTGGATCCTGGGTTTATTTCCCCTCTCCTTGTGGGCTAGCTCTTTAACTTTAGATGGAAGATTTGAGCATTTGAATACGGATCGAGACCTCTCCAGTTTTTCGGGTTATTTTGAATCTAACCCCCTTTATGGAATTCAATTCCAAAGTGCTGGCCGCCTTTCGCTTTCTACTAAGGATATTGAAAGCTGGGGATATGCGCTAGGTGGCACTCTGCCTTGGTTCCCTTTTTTTTCTACTTCCTTACGTTTCTCCGAAGAAAACGCATTAAGCTCTACCACTTCCCTTTCCTCTTTCCTGGCCCTAGCCCATCTCCACTATAGACCTTTCCAGTCTTGGAACCTCTTCCTCCAAGGGGGGTGGTATCGAAGATTTGTAGATTTGGGAAAAACCCATTTTCTCCCCGCTGTTTTAGGATCCAGTTACTCAGAACATGATTTTGCAGTGGCTCTTGGGACTGAGATTCATTGGAGTACCTGTTTTTCCACGGGGGCCAAAGTAGCCACTTTTGAGGAACTCTCCGTTTACAATTTGAATAATCCCTTGATTCAAGCTGATATCACTTACCAAGAATCTGACGGCCTCCGTTGGACTCTCTATTCCAGGTACCAACTGCTTTTAGGGTTCGGTCGAATGGACAGCTTCAAATTGGGAGTTTTTCTTGGACTGCCTGTGTCTTGATAGGATCCTTTAAAACCTTACTTCCTCGCTAAATCTTGTTTCAAAGCGCTCCCAAATATGGTTTTCTTGGCTCTATTAACTGATTGGAAATAAGGAACTTTATGGAAGTCCGACCTCTCACTTTAAGCCTCGAATCTTCAAGCCCCTTTGTGGATCGGCACATTGGCCCTGATGAATCTCAAATCCGTCACATGCTTAAAGAAATTGGAATAAGTTCGTTAGAAGAACTGGTCAAAAAGGCGGTTCCCGATTCCATTCAACTAAAAAAACCTTTAGCGTTACCAGAGCCGTTAAGCGAATCCGAAGCTTTAAAAGAATTAAAAGCGATGGCTCAAAAAAACCGCGTTTACCAATCTTTCATCGGAATGGGTTATTCCAACTGTATTGTGCCCGGAGTGATTAGCCGAAATATTTTTGAAAACCCCGGATGGTACACTCAATACACCCCTTACCAAGCCGAGATTGCCCAAGGAAGGCTTGAAGCTCTACTTAACTTTCAGACTCTCATCACCGATTTAACTGGTTTGGAAATGGCCAATGCTTCACTTCTAGATGAAGGAACGGCTGCGGCAGAAGCCATGTCTCTCAGTTTAGCGCAGCGAACCTCAGAACAGGCTAATAAGTTCTTTGTTGCGGAGTCAGTTCATCCTCAAACCCTGGCGGTAGTTCAACAACGCGCGGAACCGATCGGAGTGGAAGTTATCGTCGGAGATTGGCAAACATTCGAATGGTCTCAAGAGTTTTTCGGGGGATTGGTTCAATACCCCGACACTTATGGATCGATTTATGATTACACTTCTTGGATCCAAAAAGCCCACACAGTTAATGCTCTGGTCACTGTCGCTGCAGACCTTTTAAGTTTAGTTCTTTTAAAAACTCCTGGAGACATGGGAGCCGATGTAGCGATTGGAAACACGCAGCGGTTTGGAGTTCCTATGGGTTTTGGCGGGCCTCACGCTGCTTACATGGCGACCCGGTTGAAGTTTCAACGCCAACTTCCGGGACGAATTGTGGGAGTTTCAAAAGATCGAGACGGCAGAAAAGCCATGAGACTCACACTTCAAACCCGAGAGCAACACATTCGAAGAGACAAAGCCACTAGCAATATCTGCACGGCTCAAGTGCTTCTTGCGGTGATGGCTAGTATGTATTCGGTTTATCATGGCCCTAAAGGGCTCACTAAAATTGCCACTCGAGTTCACACTCTAGCCACTTTGTTCTTTGAGGCACTCAAGGGAGCTGGATTCAAACTCCACCCTCAGCCTTTTTTTGATACTTTGACCGTCTTACTTTCTAAAGATCAGCAAGTCCGCATTTTGAACGAGGCTGAAAAGCAGAAAATCAATTTGAGAGTCTATGAAAGTGGGGCTCTCGGCATTTCAATAGACGAAACGACTGAAGTGGCCGATCTTCTCAAACTGTTAAAGATTTTTGGGGTGTCTTCGGCTTTAGGAACTCCCCATCAAACTCCATCTAAAATACCTTTGTCACTTTTGCGGACAACTTCATTTCTGACTCACCCTGTTTTCAATCAGCACCACTCCGAAACGGAAATGCTTCGCTACATTCGGTCGCTAGAGAGCAAAGATCTCTCTTTAACCTCTTCCATGATTCCCCTGGGCTCTTGCACCATGAAACTCAACGCTTCGAGCGAGATGTACCCGGTCAGCTGGCCTGAGTTTGCACAAATCCATCCTTTTGCTCCCCAAACCCAAACGGAAGGGTACCGAGAGATGTTTCGAACCTTAGAAACTTGGCTCTCTGAAGTGACTGGCTTTGACGCGATTTCACTCCAGCCCAATTCCGGTGCGCAGGGAGAATATGCAGGTCTTCTGGTCATTCGTCAGTACCACTTAAGCCGAGGAGATCATCACCGAAATATTTGTTTAATTCCCAAATCAGCCCACGGCACTAATCCCGCCAGTGCAGTGATGGCGGGAATGAAGGTAGTTGCCGTCGAGTGCGATAACGAAGGCAATATTGATCTTTCAGACCTGAGAAAAAAAGCTGAACTTCACGCAGCGAACCTTTCCTCTCTGATGGTGACTTATCCCTCAACTCACGGAGTTTTTGAAGAAACCATTGAAGAGATTTGTCAGATTATCCATTCCCTCGGTGGGCAAGTGTACATGGATGGAGCCAACATGAACGCTCAGGTTGGGCTTTGCCGACCCGGGGATTTTGGTCCCGACGTTTGCCATCTCAACTTGCATAAAACTTTCTGCATTCCTCACGGTGGAGGAGGCCCTGGGATGGGTCCCATTGGAGTGAAAAAACATTTGGCTCCTTTCCTTCCCTCGCATCCAGTAGTGACCACCGGTGGAGAAAATGCGATTGGTCCCGTGTCTGCGGCTCCTTGGGGAAGTGCTAGCATTCTACCGATCTCTTGGATGTACATTCGGATGATGGGGACTTCAGGACTTACTAAAGCCACCCAAGTCGCTATTTTAAACGCTAATTACATGGCTCAAAAACTTCACCCTTATTTTCCGGTTCTTTATCGAGGAAATTCCGGTTTAGTGGCCCATGAATGTATTGTAGATCTCCGTCCCCTTAAGAAAAAAGCCGACATCGAAGTCGAAGATGTTTCTAAAAGACTGATGGACTATGGATTCCATGCCCCTACCGTTTCATGGCCAGTGGCCGGAACGGTGATGATTGAACCCACAGAAAGCGAATCTCTAGAGGAATTGGATCGATTTTGTGAAGCGATGATCTCCATTTTTCAGGAGTCTGAAAAAATTGCTTCGGGTCAGTGGGATAAAAAGAACAATCCTTTAAAAAATGCGCCACACACCTCTTACGATTTAATGAAAGAGGCTTGGTCCCTCCCCTACTCTGCGGAGATAGCCTTCTTCCCAAGCAAATCGGTTAAACAACGTAAGTTCTGGCCGGCCGTATCTAGAATCGATAACGTTTGGGGAGACCGGAATCTATTTTGCTCCTGTCCGCCGGTCGAGAGTTAGAACAAAATACTTCTCTCCTTGGAACAAAGTCTCTTTTAGTAGAGAGTACCCCAATTCCTGAAGGACTGAGAGAGGCATAACCGCACGTTCAGAATCATGAAGTAAAATCATTCCGACAGGATGAGACTCCTCTAACAGGCGAAAGGTTTCTCGGTTGGCTGGAAGAAAGGACCAATCCGCAGGATAATTTTCTTTGACCCAGGGAGAAACCAACCAAAAAGGGCCAATCAAGGTTTTATGCTTATCCGGATCAAGATCATTCACAAACTGAACCACTTTTTGTTCTTGAGCCCTTTCCTTAGGAACTCTGCTGGCAATATTAAACCAACCGCATTTTAAGCTGATCAGAGCAAAGACACTCAAACCCAGTATTTTACCCAGCTTTTTCACTCGTAAGTGATGAACCCCATTTCCCACTACGATGGCAATAAATGGGGAGAGAAGTAAAAAAACTCGGGTCGCTCGGAAAGAAGCGGGAGTGTAAATAGCCATTTGAACTTCGCAGAGCACTACCCCCATCAAACCCACAGTCATTTCAAAACAGGATCGCTTGAGAGCTCCCCAAATCAAAATGGCCACTGACATAAAAACGAGCGATTTAGTCACCGCCACTTCAAACGTAAGCGGTCTTAAGTGAAAGAGTAAAATCACATTATCGACCCACCTTTGGATTAAAGCCTGAATCCACTGTCCCACAGAAGCATGAAACGACTGAGTAAAAGTGGCATCAGAATAAAGCTCGTTAAAACCACCGAACATCTGTGCAGCCATCAACCCCGGTCTCCCCCCCAGAGGGCCCCGAAATAAGAGATAACATCCCGCTACTAAAGTAAGGCTCAATACCCCTAGGTTTTGCCATTTCTTAGAAGAATCGATTCGATTCCAAAGAACTCCCAAGAGGGGCAACACAATCAAAATCGATGTTTCACGAAAGCAGACCGCAGAAAGAATGAAGACAGGCCCTAAAATAGAAACCCAAGAGCGAGGGACCCATAAACAGAATACAAAAGCTGTGACCGCTGAAGCCAAAACGGTAAGTTCGGCCATCGAAGTTAAACTAAACAAAAGCAGATAGGGAAAAAACAACACGATCACAGCCGACCCAAGGGCTGAATCTTTTCCAAAAAGATTTTCTGCGATTAAATAAACCCCACAGACCAATAAAATAAAACCTAATAAACTAGGAATCAGTTCAGCCCACGGATGGTATCCGAAGAGTTTAAATGCTACGGCCATGGCATAATAATGGCCAGGCACATAGAGAACTTGGGTTTTTGTTTTTTGCCCAAGAGTCGAGGGAAGAATCCAATGGGTGTTAATTTGGCCACCCTCGACAAGCGCTCTTCCCCCACTGACGTAGCCCACTTGGTCATTTAAAGCGTGCCCTAACGAGGTCACAGGCATCGGTTTAAAACCAATACTCCAAAATCCCATGAGAAATAACAAAACCGTGCACACAGTTAACAGAAAGAGTCGCTTTAATCTTTCCTGACCCGCCGAGATCATGGCAGTTTCCTTTTCTTAATTTTTTACTGGAAACACTTCTAAAGCCCCTTGAGATATTTTCAAACCGACTTTCCCTTCAAGAAAGGCTTTCATTTCATTGCCGACTAACTCTGCCGCTCGCTTAGTTAAAATTCCAATCTCCACCCAAGAGTCGACCGTTTTGTTGGAATTTTTAAGCAACCACTCAATTTGGGGAGCGCTTAATAAATAACGATTCGCAATCGAATGCTCTCGGGCCAAAAAAGCGACATAACTTTGAACTAAGTTAATCAAATGAGTTTCCACTGGCGGACTTCGATGAAACGAAACAGGCTCTGCCGTTCCCAGTTGGCTACCCAACTCCACTCCGCGATTGACTGCCTTCAAGATTTCTTCCCCACTGCGCTCTACCTCTTTAGCATTCAACCCTCGAAAGGTTTTCAGATCCGAAGTGCTTCGAGGACGAACTTTAGCCAAAGAAAGTAAAACTTCATTATCGACCACCCAATGGCGGGGAACATTTTTGGCTTTAGCTCGATTTTCTCTCCAAGTCACCAATTCCAGCAAAACGGATCTACCAATGGCATCCAAATGAGCGCTCTTTCCCAATTTTTGGGCCATGACCTCGGGAGAAACATCAAACTGATCTTTCGAACTCTGACTCTCTTCCAAAACCCATTCCCACCGGCTCAACTTTTCACAGCGATTTTTGATCGAGTCACCTAGTTCCACTAAATGCAGAACATCCTCCTCCGCATAAACCAAGAGCTCTTCGGACAAAGGCCTTGAAAGCCATTTAACTCTGGATCTGCCCTTAGGAATGGAAACCCCTAATTCATCTTTGAGTAGTTTTTGTAAGCCGACGTTATCGCCTATTCCACATAACGCTGCCGCCACTGAAGTATCCAAAACCGGCTCTACAATACATCCGTAGGCCCAATACAAAACCTCCTGATCGGCATAAGACGCATGGATCACTTTGAGAATCTTGGGATCCGTCAAAAGTTGAAATAAAGGGGCCAGATCCTCTTTCCCCAAGACGGTAGGATCGATTAGCCAAGCTTGTTTCTGGTTAGCAATTTGAATCAGAGCAATTTTAGGGAAAAATGTGGTCTCTCGAATAAATTCGGTGTCTAAGGCCAAAAAAGGTTCAGTTTGAAGTTGCTGACAAACAGTGAAAACTTCATCTGCGGTCGTGATCAGTTTAGGAATCCGTTTAGGCTTCAAGTGAAACGTCCTTTTAGTGTCGCATAATTTTTATTATGCTTTCTTAATAAGAGAGTCTCCGGCCTCAGGATCGTAGGCTTTGACTCTCCGACTTTGACTTAACCTAAGGATTATATAAATTATTGTCCCATGAATAAACTCGGAAAATCCCAATTAGAAACTTTTTCGGCCGGAG
Organism: Deltaproteobacteria bacterium; assembly: GCA_900299195.1. GTDB lineage: Bacteria > Bdellovibrionota > FAC87 > UBA2466 > UBA2466 > UBA2466. Next base: position 12,120 of record OMIX01000086.1, on the reverse strand, counting down.
ATCATGCCTCAGCGCATCGAACTCGTTTCATTACTGCGGCCTCTCTATTTGATGGCCATGATGCGGCCATCAATATCATGAGAAGAATCCTGCAATCTTCGGGGGCTGAGGTCATTCACTTAGGCCACAATAGGTCGGTCCATTCGATTTTGAAGGCAGCGATTGAAGAGGATGCACAGGCGATTGCGATCAGTAGCTATCAAGGTGGCCATGTGGAATTTTTCAAATACATGGTCGATCTTTTGAAAAAAGAGCATTTAGAACACATAAAAGTTTTTGGCGGTGGCGGTGGCACCATTCTTCCAGAGGAGATCAAAGAACTTGAAAAGTATGGAGTTCAAAAAATCTATTCTCCTGAAGATGGCAGAATCTTAGGCCTTCAGGGAATTATCGACCACATGATTAAAAACTCTGCTTCCCACCCCTTTGAACATATCGACTGGAACCACTTGAGCGATTTCTCTAAGGCTCCAAAATTTTTAGCTCAAGCTCTCACTTGTATCGAATTAGGAGAGTCGGCTTTTGACCACTCCCCTTTCTCCGCTCATCGATCACATTGGGAATCTTTAAAAAAGAATGTCGCTGCAGCCAAATCGCACGGAACCGTTGTAGGACTGACCGGTCCCGGAGGGGCTGGAAAATCAAGTTTAACTGATGAATTGGTGCTCAGAGTTTTAGAACACGACCCCAAAGCCAGAGTTGCAGTCTTAGCTATTGACCCCTCACGGAGAAAGACCGGAGGTGCGCTGTTAGGAGACCGCCTACGAATGAATAGTTTGAATAATGCCCGAACTTTCATGCGCTCGTTTGCGACTCGTCAGGCCCATGCGGCAGTTTCAAAAGCTACGCAAGAGGCCATTCAACTTTTTAAAGCTGCAGGGTTTGATTGGATCTTCGTAGAAACGGGAGGGATTGGGCAAGCAGATACCTCAATTGTGGATCTCGTAGATATCAATCTCTACGTCATGACTGCCGAGTTTGGAGCCCCTACTCAACTTGAAAAAATTAACATGCTCGATTACGCCGCCATGGTCATCATCAACAAGTTTGAGAAGATTGGCTCGTTAGACGCCCTCAATGAAGTAAGGAAAAACTTTAGAAGGAACCACAGGGAATTTGAAAAGATAGATCCTTCCCTTTACCCAGTGTTTGGAACCATTGCTTCCCGTTTCGCAGATCCCGGAGTGAATGCCGCTTTTTCTCATTTACTCAAAATTAAAAATAGCCCTGAAAAGCGAACGGCCCTGGAAAAACCCTTGGAACTTCTGAACCCTTTCTCATACTCTATTGTCCCCAAAGACAGAACCCAATATCTCTTAGACATTGCTAAAACAGTTCGCCATTATCACAGCACGGCCTCGGCAGAATCTGAGCGGGTCAAAAAAATGGACGGTTACAAAACTTTGCTCTCGGATCCCAAACTGTCGGAACCCGCCCGAAAAGAAGTTCAATCTATTCTCACTCAAGAAGAGAAAGCCCTTTCCCTATCAACTCAACGCTTGCTCAACGAATATCCGAGCCTGGCGGCTAAGTACAGTGGAGACAACTTTGAATACCAAGTTAGACACCAAAAGTTTTCTGTCCCTCTCTTTCACGAATCACTCAGCCACAATAAAATTAGAAAGATTGCTCTTCCCAATTTTAAAAATCGTTCCGAGCTGATCCATTTTCTATATCGAGAAAACTTACCAGGGTATTTCCCCTTCACTGCCGGAGTCTTTCCCTTTAAGCGAACTGAAGAAGATCCCAAACGCATGTTCGCTGGCGAGGGGACTCCCACACGAACCAACAAAAGATTTCATCTTTTATGTCAGGGAGAAAAAGCTAAACGCCTTTCCACAGCTTTTGATAGCGTGACTCTCTACGGGCAAGATCCCGATGAACGTCCCGATATTTTCGGAAAAATAGGAGAAAGTGGAGTCAGCGTTTGCACTCTGGAAGATGCAAAGAAACTTTACTCAGGATTTGATCTTTGTGATCCCAGCGTTTCAGTTTCGATGACCATCAACGGGCCTGCGCCTATTTTGCTAGCTTTTTATTTTAATACTGCGATTGATCAACAAGTCGATAAATTTGTTGAAACCCATCGTCGCCAACCTTCTGCTGAAGAGCACCTCCACATAAAAAAACAGGCCCTAGAATCGGTTCGAGGTACCGTACAGGCCGATATTCTTAAAGAGGACCAAGCTCAAAACACTTGTATCTTCTCAACTGAATTTGCCCTAAAAATGATGGGGGATATTCAACAGTACTTTATTCACAACCAAATCAAAAATTATTACTCGGTGTCCATCAGCGGTTACCATATTGCAGAAGCTGGGGCTAACCCCATTTCCCAATTAGCTTTTACTTTAGCTAACGGTTTTACTTTCGCGGAATATTATCTTTCCCGAGGAATGAACATCGATGATTTCGCTCCAAATTTTAGCTTCTTTTTTTCCAATAGTTTAGATGCCGAATATACCGTGATTGGAAGAGTAGCTAGAAGAATTTGGGCTATTGCCATGAGAGATCGTTATGGGGCGAACGAACGAAGTCAAAAATTAAAGTACCACATACAGACTTCGGGAAGATCTCTTCACGCTCAAGAGATTTCATTTAACGACATTCGAACTACTCTACAGGCGCTACTCGCCTATTTCGATAATTGTAATTCTCTGCATACCAACGCTTACGATGAAGCGGTTACTACTCCGACTGAAGAGAGTGTCCGCCGAGCCATGGCCATCCAACTCATCATTGCCAAAGAATTCGGCTGGGCGAAAAATGAAAACCCTCTCCAAGGAAGTTTCTTTGTCGATCAACTCACCGACTTAGTCGAAGAAGCCGTTTTAAAAGAATTTGAAAAAATTTCAGTCCGAGGTGGAGTTTTAGGAGCCATGGAAACCCACTACCAACGCTCACAAATTCAAGAAGAGTCTCTTTACTACGAACACTTGAAACACTCTGGCGAACTTCCCATCATTGGAGTGAATACCTATCTCAACCCAAATCCCGGAAATGCGCTTGAAGGGCTTCCCAAAGAAATCACACGGGCCAGTTATGAAGAAAAGAACGAGCAAATTACCCACCTACGAGCTTTTCAAAAAGCTCACCAGACCGAAAGCCAACAGGCGTTAAAAAAGCTTAAGGACACCGCCATTCAAGGTAAAAATATCTTTGAAGCCTTAATGGAGTGCGCTCGCGTTTGTTCATTGGGTCAAATGAGTCAGGCGCTTTATGAAGTAGGTGGAGAATATCGAAGGGGAATTTAAGCCTCTAATATTTTCTTTATCGGAGCAAACTGAGATTCGTAATCCCAGTCGGAACTTATTTTTTGAACCGCCCGATTTCTCATTTGTTGGTATTCTTCGGGGTTTTCAATCAAACCGCGGATGGCAGAGGCGATGCTCTCCGGGCTTTCTGGATTACAACTTTTCGCTACTCCCCACGGACCAAAAAAATGGGTCCACTCAGGGGTATCGTTAATCAAAAGAGGCATCCCACAGGCTAAGTAATCAAAGGGTTTGTTGGAAGCCCCAACCATGGGCTCCACAAATGTTCTCCGAAACAAACTCAGCCCTAAATGGCAGGTTTGAGCCAACTGAAATAAAGAATCCCGTGTTTCTAGAACTCCACAGTACTCCACTCGATCCCGAACCCCACAAGTATGGGAATATTGAAGGAGTCGATCGATAAAACCCTTTGAACTTAGGGTCTCATAACCCGCAAATTTCAAAATCACATGATCTGGTAAATATTTAAGCGCTTGAACTACCTCTATGGGCAATCTCTCTTCTAAAAGAGAGCCATGATACCAAAGATAAAATGGCCTATCTCCCTCTCCCGAAGAACAGAGCCTCACACTGCTTTTTAACGGCATGTTAAAACAAACAGCCAATTTAGAATCTGAAAATCGACTTAAAAACAATTGAGCTCTCTCCCTTTGTGGGAAAATACAAAGCTCAGCACTTTGAGAGAGCTCTTTACGAGTCCAGTGCAACATTCGAGTAAAATTCGTTTTGGGAACATCAGGAGTGTCATGTTCATGATAAAAAACTCGGACCCCAAGAAACCGAGCAGCAATCCAACCCACCGGGCTTGAAAAAAGATCGGAAACATAAATTACAGAATCCCGATTTCTCGCAATCCCCATGAGTGCCCTAAGTAAAAACACAAAATAATGAACTTTCTGTTTCAATCCGGGGGGACAAAAAGGAATCAAATCTACTTTAATATTAGGATGTGAAGGGAGCTTTATATCCTCAAGTCCCAAAGCCTCGGTTCCAATAAACTCTACTTGCCAGCCACATTCTGCCAAAATGCGAGAACTGTTTTCTAAAGGAGGAAAAGCCGCAGGGTTCGTGTACTGGATGTAGATAATACTTTTGGTATTTGCAGTCATGAGTCTAAAAAATATATCTTTTTCGGCTGATATTAAGGAGCAGTCCTGTGATCAACATAAAAGTTAATAGTGAAGATCCCCCATAACTGAAGAAGGGTAACGTCACTCCAACGATAGGGATCACCCCAATGACCATCCCTATATTAATAAAAACGTGCCAGAACATGATGGCCGTTAACCCAAAAGCCAGTAACATCTCAAATTTTCCTCGTGCCCGTGCCACGGTTCTAAAAGAGTAAAAGCAGTAAGAACCATAAAGGGCTAAAAGGATCAAAGCCCCAAAAAATCCTCTTTCTTCCGCAAAAACAGAAAAAATGAAATCGGTTTGCTGTTCGGGAATGAAATTAAGTTGGGATTGAGTTCCTTTCAGATAACCTTTGCCAAATATTTTTCCTGAGCCTACAGCGATTTTACACTGGAGAGCATTATAGCCAGTGTCTCTAGGGTCCCTCTCAGGATCTAGAAACGTTTTGACCCGTTCTCTTTGATAATCGTGGAGTACAAATTGGTAAGCCACAGGTACCGTAACCACACCTAAAATTCCGAGTATGACCAGAGACCTCCAATCCACTTTCACAAACAAAATCAAAGCCCCTGCCGTTAAAAATACGATCCCCCCTGTTCCCATGTCCGGCTGTTTTAAAATTAAGAGAAAATAAGGAAGTATGAAAAGGGCGGGGACTACCAATCTTTTTAAAGTGTAGGGCCCCCCATATTTTTCATCAGAGAAGTATTTTGCTAAGGTCATCACAATAGACACCTTTGCTAATTCTGAGGGCTGGAGATGAAAAAAACCTAGGTTAAACCAACGGGAGCTTCCTTTAGATTCATGCCCAACCACCAGAACCAATCCCAACATGATAAGAACTCCGCCATAAGACAAATAAGAAAGCTTCTGTAAAATTTCGGAATCAATGAAGACCAAAATAGAGATTAAAACCAAACCAATTCCAAAATAGATCAATTGACTTTTATAAAGCCCATAGAGTCCAGGCCCCCGAGCAGCGCTATATAGCGTGATGACTCCTAACAGGAAAAGGAGAAACATGGATACGATGAGCCCCACATTGAATGTTTTAATAAAATTCTGAGATTCCATAGTTCAACTCATGGCTAGTTGATTTGCCCCACTTCTCCACCCTCTCCATCCACTTCATGAAGCTTCTTTTCAGTCACTGATGGATTATCCTCTTTAGACTTTACTTCCGTAGGATCAGGAGTTGGCGGATTCTTTTTGTCAAAATAGGCTTCGATCACATCGCGAACAATCGGAGCTGCTGAAGTCCCATGGCACGAATGCTCGGCTATGACAGCGACGGCAATTTCTGGGTTTTCCCTAGGAGCGTAGCCCACAAACCAACCATGATGACGGTCTTTAGTTGGCATCGACTCACATTTCATTCTCATAATATCCGAAAAGGCCCTCACCTGAGCAGTTCCAGTTTTTCCCGAAATACCAACCTTCTTGCTATGGCCGCTCACTATCGCCGTCCCTCCGGGAGTATTGGCTACCTGGTAAAGACCTTCCTTTACTGCTTCAAAAACCTCTTGGGGAATTTCTATTTTTCTTTTGAGTTCAGGATGAAATTCTTTGATGAGCTCCCCATTTCTTTTTTCGATCTTCTTCACTAGAAACGGCTTATAGAGAAAACCGCCATTCCCAATAGCCGCATAAGCATTGGCCAGCTGCATGGGAGTAGCAGAAATATAACCTTGTCCAATCGCAATACTTAAAGTTTCTCCGGGGTGCCACACATCCTTAAATCGCTCTTGCTTCCACTGAGTGTCTGGAATGAGCCCCCTCTGCTCTCCTGGCAATTTAATTTCAGTGGGTTGTCCTAGACCAAACAATCTAGCGTATTTAGCAATCACATCGGGCCCCAACGAAATGCCCAGGTTATAGTAGTAAACGTCACAAGACTCACGAATGGATTTCACAAAATCGGTGGGGCCATGAGTTTTCCAGCAATTGAATCTGCGATTTCCAAAAGACATTCCACCATTGCAGTAATGAGAGGTCTGACGAGTAGCCTTTCCTTCTGCTAACGCAGCAATAGCCATGAACAACTTGAAGGTGGAACCCGGAGGATAGATGTCCTGGATAGCTCGATTTCGTAAAGGTCGCTCTTTATTATTTCTCAGGTTGGACCAAACCTTAGGATCAATCTCCCGGCCAGAAATAGACTCAGGCTCAAAACCGGGTTCGTTGACCAGCGCTAGGACTTCACCACTTCTTGGATCAATTGCAACTACCGACCCATTATACTTATTTTTTTTCAATGAATTAGCCGCTGCAATTTCAAGATCCACGTCTAAGGTCAAATAAAGGTTATTTCCGGGAACAGGTTCCGTTTGAGCCACAAATCCTAATAGTTTTTCGGCCCCTTCAACTTTGCGTCGACGCCCAGTAGCATCTACTTCGACATATCCAATTCCATTCACTCCCCTCAATTCCGAATCGTAATATCTCTCAAGCCCCATTCTCCCAATATAATCGCCCAATTGAAGAATTTTTTTAGAATCCTGTTGAATATCTCGGTTATCGACTTCACTAATATGGCCCAATAACTGCGAAGCCACTTCTTTAAAGGGGTACCTTCGTTGAACCGTAGCTTCAATGTCCACCCCTAATAAACTCGGGTAATGGGTCTCAACAGCGGCAATGATCTCTTTAGAAACATCGGCACGTAAAAGAACCGGAATATAACTTCTAGCCCGCCCCATCTTCTGTAAGCGTTTCTCCATTTCCTCTGGGCTGTAATTAAGGGCTTTAGCAAGCCTCGCATTATTTTCCGGATTGCTCTTGTAATACTGAGACAACAAAACCACATCGAAGGCAGCTCGGTTATCTACGATCACTTTTCCATTACGATCAAAGATAATCCCGCGAGTGGGAAAGAGCTTTTCGTTTTTTAACCTGTTCGCTTCCGAAAACTTTCGAAGATCGTCCCCTCGAAAAATTTGGAGGTACCCTAATCGCATCACAAGGATCAGCCAGAAAAAAATCAAAAGAGCCTGAAATCCCCAAACCCTCTGCCGAAACTCGCGGACCTCATCCTCTCTACCGATCATAACGAGCTATCCCCCAAAGTAATATTTCTAGGAGGAACCTTAAGAGTGATTCGATCTAAAATGCTTAAAACTAGATAAGTAAAAAAGCCCAAAACAGTATTTAAAACTACATTCCAAAAACTCCAATTTCCCCATGAAAACACATAAAAAACTTGGTCAAAGAGTTGCGAACATAGTGGCAGCACCAATCGAGAAAGCAGACTCACTAAAAAAAGCAAACAAATAACTGAAACAGGGGTTTGAGCGTACAGGATATAAGCAACTATCTGAGCAAAAAAGAAAAACAACAGATAGTAAACCACAAAAAGACCGATAGGTGCTGAGGAATTCAATGAATACAGATGGGCGTTAAACAATAGGATAAGAATTCCCTCCCACATGGCTCGCCGTTGCCCAAGATAAATCGCAATCGGGAGTAAAATATCCCAACCCGTTAACACAGAGGGAACTATAGCCTCAGCTGTGCTGCGGAATAAAATCATTAACAATACAAAAACAGTCAGAAAAACTGGATTAAAGTTAGTTAATAGCTTTTTCTGATTGCTTTGGAGGAAATACAAGAAACACCTCCTCTACCCGGTAAACGTCAATAGCACTCTTGACCGAAATGGTCTGTAGAATCCCATTCGAATTGGGAATCACAGCCGTAATAGTGCCAACCATTAAACCTTTCGGGAAAATATTACCAAAATCGGTGGAAACCAAGATATCGTTGACCATGACGTCATCTAATCGGTCGATGTATTTCAACTTTCCGCTTAGGGACTTGCTTTGGCCAGAAAGAATGCCTCTAGCTCGGCTCCGTTGAACAATCACGTCCACATTACTCGACGGGTCCAAAAGTGTTACTACATCTGAATAACGGCGCGTCAGCCGATGAACTCGCCCCACAATCCCACTCGTGTGAATAACTCCCATCCCCAATTGAACCCCATCGTCTGAACCCCGATCAATCCGAATCCCCAAAAAATCGGGTGAAACATCATGAGCAATCACTTTGGCTGAAAGCAAAGTTTCTTTCTCTTTTGCCTTAAAAGCCAATTGTTCCTGGAGTCTTTTGTTTTCCAAAATGAGTTCATCTTGGGTAATCACTTTGCTACGCAAAGAACTCACTTCTAACTCTAATTGCTCGTTTTTCTTTTTAGCATCGACTAGCAGGAAGTAATGGTCCACGAGATTTTTTACGCCCTGCCCCAATCCCAAGACCACAGACTGTAATCCACCGGTCACTGAAATAATTCCATTATCAATCCAAGTGGTGCGGCCTTGCCGATGAACATGGACGTACAGAGCGACGATACACGTCACCCCCGAAAGGAGTGCCACAAAATAATATTTTCTTCCAGTCGCCAAGGTTACTTGATTTTAGTCAGGGAGCACCTTAATGTAATTGATGTTTTTTAACATATTTCAACATATTTGACTAATTGTGTTTTAGACAATTTTTCAAAATTCAACTGTGAAGGATCTGAGTCGCTATGCTTGAAGCCATTCGTCAGAAAAAGGAAAATCTTTTTTACTCTATCGTTCTTATCGCGATTATTTTCGTCATGATCTTTGTCTACGGAGCCGGAAAAAGTTCGAGTAAAAGCGGTGAGGGGGCAGTCGTCGCTTGGGTGAATGGCGAAAGTATAAGCCAACGAGAGTTTCAACAGATCCTTCAATACCGACTGATGCAATACCAGCAAATGCTCGGAGCTCAGTATGATGAGAAACTTATCTCTGCATTTCGAATTCCCGAATCCACTTTAGAAGAACTCATCAAGTACAAATTATTAGCCCAACAAGCTAACAATCGAGGATTTGTCGTTTCTGATGGTGAACTGGCCGACAAAATCCGCACTCTTCCTTATTTTCAAAAGGATGGAAAATTTGATGCAGAGCAATACTTAAAACTTCCCAACCGAGGGCTAGAAGAAGGACGCATGCGACGAGAGATGGAAACTAATCGCTGGCAGACTTACCTCTTGGACAGGGTTCGACTCACTCCAGAACAGGCTCGGAAGAACCATGAAACCTCGCAAGCCAAAATGGAGTTAGCCTACGCAAAAATTGACTTTAATACTTTAGCTCCCGCATTCACTCTGGAGCCAAAAGAGATGGAGGAATTCAAAAAGAACTCTGCAGGAGAAATCCGCTCTTATTATGATTCTCACATGAAAGAATTCACAGACCCCGCTGCGGTAGAAATAAGAAAAATTCGAGTCGGGATTCCCTTTCAGGCATCAGATGCGGTTAAGGGTTCAGCGAGAACCAAAGCTCAAGAAATTCAAAAAGAACTCACAGCCGCTAACTTTGAAGCGTTAGCTAAAAGCAAATCCGATGACGAATATGCCAAAAAGGGCGGATATGCGGGATGGGTCAATCGAGGAACCTTAGAAAAACCTTTGGAAGATGCCATCGACAAAATGAAACAGGGAGAAATATCCCCTTTGATTGAAACTAACTTTGGCTATTTTTTCATCAAATTAGAAAACTCTCGGGCCTCTAAAGTCATTCCTATGGCTGAAAAGTTAGATTCGATCGCCCAAAAACTTCTAAAAGACAAGAAAAAGCTTGAATGGACTAATCAAGAAAGAAAAAAAATAGAAACCTCGTTAAGCGAAGGGAAATCGATTGAATCTCAGCTAAAATCTTGGAAAGTAGAAATAAAGAAAACGGGAACCTTCAACTTTGGCGAGGGAAATATTCCTAGTATAGGTCCCGTAGACTCCATCCTGGACGGGGTTGCTGAATTATCGAAAAGCCAACCCATAGCTAAAAAATTATTCTACTCTCAGGAAAACTATTACTATATTAAGTTGCTTTCCTTTGACTTGCCCAAATCTGCCGAAGCAGACAAAGCACGTGACGGGGAAGAAAAGAAACTTTTAGCCTCGCTCCAACGTTCCTTGATGGAATCTTGGCAGGACAATCTGAAAAAGAAGGCTAAAATCGACAATGAACTCATTTCAAAAAAACAAACTGAGCTCACTCCAGAAACTGCCGAGAATTAATTCTCTTACTCTGAGAGAGAAGTTCAGTTTGGCTGCGAACTCTCAGGGAAAAAGTAAGTAAAGAGCTGCGAGAACGGCTAATGCACTGTCCCTGAACAAGTTCCGTGTCCGCTTGGCCCTTTAATGAACACAGTAAAATCTTTCTCATAGTGGTCACCATCACACACAAAAACCCCTGAAGCTCTTTTTTTATTTCGAGACACTTTCCAACTCGGACCCTCTGGAGCCGTGAGAGGATAAGTAGCAATAAAGCTCTCATTTGTAATTTTCAAATTGAAGTAGCAGGTCCCTTTTATAGCGCTCTTCTTTTTATAAACGATGTCGAGCTCACAGGTGGGATTGGGGGGTAATGGACTGTTTCGAGTAAACTCATCTGGACCCAATACCAATTGATACTTAACTTCAGTATCTCCGAACTGCTCTATTAATTGTTGAATATCCCCCGCTAAACCAGAAGCATTGGGACCATGTCCCAGATCAGCGGCAGTTACCTGACTTATCAAAAAAGGAGTGACTCTATTCTGATCGCGATACAAAAGAATCGAGGGAGAGGTTGAATCCCCAGGAATCATCGACTCATAATAAGGGGCGTACTTGCGCACCGACTTCTGTGGAGAATGGTCGGTAGGTCGTAAAAATCGAAAAAAAGTTTCAGAGAAGTCTTTGGGAAACATGTCCGCAACCACTAAGAGGGCTTTATTTTCTTGATCGATTCTAAGAATGGGACAACCCCGCTGAGCTACGTCACTTAATCCTAAGGGGGCGACTAGTTTCATGGGCGAAATGGTGTCAGGAAGATCTTCAACAAGTCTCACCACTGCGATATCCAAGTTCAAAACTCTATCATTCGGTGAACCTAAATATCTAACCTGCTCTACTTGTCTTGAAATCACTTTATTATCCATAGTTAGAAATTTGACCGTTTGCCCCGGCCAAGCATGCCAACCATAGTGTTTTGTATAAAGCACGTGTCGGGGTGTGATAGCGACTCCTCGAGGAGCTCCCCTGGCAATAGCAACTGCTGTTAAATCTAATCCATAAGCCCAACTCGTAGTTAAGTACTCCTCACCATTTCTCCACGGAATAACAACTTTGCTTTCTTTGCCAGAAATACGGTTGTCTATTTCCTCTGAGCATCGTTGCAACCACGTTGAAGCAGGATAGAGACTGCTGGGACTTAAGTTAGAGGAACTCATTTGCGCCCAGAGGTGAGGACTCATAACCCCCATTAAAATTCCAACCCGTAACAGCTTTTGCCACATAGAACTCTCCTTAGTGGGAAGAGAGCAAAGTATAGGCCATCTGTCTGGATCGTATTCAGATTGTTCTCGCTTAAGATTTGAAAACTCTTGGTGTTAAAGCAATTAATGGCACCCAAGTGTCCTTTTATTTTACATGGGGGCGTTCTGTACGGAATTGGGTAAGGGGTTATGTCTAGAGAGGTAACGGGAGTTAAGATAGTTACAAGTTTAGTATCGTACAGCATTAAAATCGCACGGGGCCTGCAACAGCTTCGGTTTCTACCCCTTGTCTATCTACGGCGAGAAAGGTTCTCATCTCACTGTTAAAAGTATTTTCCCTAAAAGCTCCCTAAAACATTCAAAAAAGATTTGACGTGATTTAGAGCACCTCCAAATTCACTTCCATAACCCGCTGGAATTCTTTGTG
>OMIX01000085.1 GCA_900299195.1 Deltaproteobacteria bacterium | reverse complement strand
TTGTGAGTTGGATGATAGTTATGACCGTCATTGTGAGTGTGCGCTGGTGTCGAACGCAAATCATCTAAAACGCACACTTTGGCAGCGAGAAAGGCACTATAAAATCGGTATCCAATCGCTAAAACACACAGAACTCCAACCATGATAGGCAATGCAGACAAAAGGGGCTCCTTATCTTTTTCAGTTATTTTAAACTTAAGCTCTCGCTTGAGCCATCAGATTCTTGGCATGACTTAAACTGGATGGAGTGACTTCTCGACCCGAAAGCAATCGCGCAATCTCTTTGGCACTTTCATCTTGAGAAAGCTTTACAATCTCGGTTTCAGTTCTGTTTTTCTTTCCCTGTTTTCTTACTAGACAATGAGTGTCTGCATACACTGCCACTTGGGGCAAATGGGAAATACACAACACTTGAAAATGGGCTGCTAACTCCCGCATCTTGCTTCCGACTACGTCCGCGACACTTCCCGAAATTCCAGTGTCAATTTCGTCAAATACCAAAACACAGGTTTCAGCATCTGCAGCCAAAGTCTTTTTGAGTGCCAACATGATCCTGGACAACTCGCCCCCTGAAGCTGATTTCACTAAAGGAAGGCTCGCTTCTCCGGGATTACTCGCCAAAAGAAACTGCACTTTTTCGGCCCCCATAGAGCTGTACTTGGCAAAATGATTCATCAAGAGTGAAAAGGTCGAGTCCAGCTTTGAGTTGATTGAGGCCAACGAAACTATCGGCGGAGTCCGCTCAATCCCGCTCCACTCAAAGTCAAGCCTAGCCCCCTTCATGGATAATTCATGAATCTCTTTTTCAACTTTCTTTTTTAAATTCTGCGATACTTTCTTTCTTAGACTAGTCAACTGCAGGGAGGCTCGTTCAAGTTCACTTATTTGTTTTTCAAATTGAGAAATCAGTTCTTTGATTTTTTCTTGAGCCGACTCTAAAACTCCCACATCGCCTCTTAATACATCAAAAACCCGCGTGAGTTCCTCCACCGTTTTCACCGCATGTTTCCTAAAAAGCTCTTGATATCCGTATTGTCGATTCTGGGCTTCTTCTAATGCAGTTTCATCCACGTCTAAATTCGAAACCCGAGAACTTAGTGTAAAATGAATATCTTCTACTTCCCGAGCTATATTTTCTACTCTCTCCTTAAGCCCCTCTCCTTCGTGGTTTTGATGGCTCAGTTTTTTGGCAAGCTCCCAAAGAACTCCGCCTATTCCCTCTGAATCTCCGTTTTCAAGAAGAGAAAGACATTCGGTCAAATTCTCTTTTTCAGCCACCCATTTGTCCGTAGATTCGCAAAGCTCGTTGACAGAATCAAAATCCTCTTTGCTAGGACCAAACTTTTTCAATTCTTCCAAACGATAATCTAGATAATCTCTATCTCGAGTCATCGTCTGAACTTTTTGGACGACAGCTTCAATTTCAGCGAGGGTCGTTTCACAATTCTTAAAAATGGTCTGTACCGCTAACAATTCTTTTGGGGAATTTGAAAATTGATCGAGATAACGAATGTGCTCTGAAGAGTGCATGAGTCTTTGATTTTCATGCTGAGCAAAAATATCCACTAACCCATGACCTATCTCTTTTAACGCTTGGCTTGAAACTGAAATATCATTGATCCAAGCTTGAGATCTTCCTTTCGAAGATAATTGTCTTCGAATGAGGATCACCACATCCTCTCCATCCTTTTCTGCTTCAATACCTAAATTAAGAAGCGATTGAACTGCGGGGTGAGAGGCTTCTACTAAAAACTCACCCATCACTGTGGCTTGTTCGGCTCCGGTCCGAACCACATCGGAAGTCACTTTAGCACCCGTCAAAAAATGGAGTGCTAAAATTAAAATCGATTTTCCGGCCCCGGTCTCCCCCGTAATCACATTAAAGCCCGGAGAAAAATCGATCTCCAAATTTTCAATAATCGCTAGCCCTTTGATATTAAGATGAGTAATCACTTTGAGAAACTAGCACGAGGAAAAAAATGGGGTCAATTCATAAGAATCAGGCAAGGTAGCGCGTCGCGCTATTTTACCTAAGGGAAGGGCAACTCTTTACCTAGACCGCCTTGGCAGACTGTGCGAGTAGCTTGGTTTGCCATTTAAAGTTCAGGGCGCCTTGTTTTACATCAATATTCACCAATCCTCCGGCCACCAACTCGCCAAACAGCATCTCATCTACCAGTTTCTTTTTGATGTGTTCATTGATGGCACGCGCAAAGGGCCTTGCCCCATAGGCCGGATCATAAGCCTTTTCAAATAACCATTCCTTAGCCGCAACCGTGAGCTGGATTCGTATCTTTTTTTCTACAAGCTGCTCACATAATTCAAGTATTAACTTATCAATCACTTGAATTAGAATCTCTTTAGGTAAGGGTTTAAAAGGCACAATCGCATCGAGTCGATTGATAAACTCCGGTGAAAACATTTTTTTAATCGCTTCAATCGAACGATCAGCGACGGAACTGGGACGAATTCCAATCCCCTGCTTTCCCATTTCTCGAGCTCCGGCATTAGAAGTCATGATCAATATGACATTTCTAAAATCAATGACTTTCCCATTAGTGTCGGTCAATTTTCCATTGTCCATCACTTGCAATAAAATATTGGCAATTTCCGGATGGGCCTTTTCCATTTCATCAAATAACAAGACGGCATAGGGATTTTTTGAAACGGCTTCAGTTAATAACCCACCTTCATCGTACCCGACATACCCAGGGGGAGCTCCGACGAGTCTTGAAACGGCATGTTTCTCCATGTATTCGCTCATGTCGAATCTTAAAAGCTCAGTTCCCAATGACTTGGCTAATTGCTTAGCCACTTCAGTTTTTCCAACCCCCGTGGGCCCAGTGAAAAGATATGAACCAATAGGTTTATTGGGATGAGAAAGTCCCGCTCTCGAGAGCTTAATAGCATTAACCACATTTTCTATAGCTTCTTCTTGCCCAAACACCACGGCTTTTAACGAAGGTTCCAATTCTTTTAACTTGGCTTTGTCGCTCGAAGAAACCGATTTTGCAGGAACCTGGGCCATGGAGGAGATGACTTTTTCAATGTCTTCCACCGTCACCTCTTCTCGTTTATTTTTCGTAGATTTGAGTCGAATTCTAGCCCCAGCTTCGTCCATGACATCTATCGCTTTGTCGGGCAATGGACGCGAATGGATGAATCTTTCAGAAAGCTCCACACAAGCCTTCATTGTTTCCTCAGAAAAACGAACATGATGAAACTCTTCGTATCTCGACTTTAAACCATTTAAAATCTTTATAGCCTCAGAAACGGTCGGAGGCTTAATGTCAACCCGTTGAAATCTTCTAAGTAACCCAGCGTCTTTCTCCAAATAAGATCGAAACTCTTTATAAGTGGTCGAACCGATACACGTTAAAGTGCGATTAGCCAAAGCGGGCTTAAGTAAATTAGCCGCATCCACCGAGCCCCCACTGGTGGCTCCAGCGCCCACAATCGTATGAATTTCATCAATAAACAAAATGGCGTGTTTTTCTTTTTCTAACGCCTTGATCACCCCTTTGAGTCGAGCCTCAAAATCTCCTCGATATTTAGTTCCAGAAAGAAGCGCCCCCATATCGAGCGAATAAATAGTGGCCTCTTTTAATTTAGCTGGAGCTTTTTTATCTACAATTTGCAGAGCTAATCCATCGGCAATCGCCGTTTTCCCTACGCCGCTATCTCCTACGAGCAATACATTGTTTTTGGTTCTTCGAGCTAAAATTTGCAACACTCTTTCAATCACATCTTCTCGGCCAATGAGAGGATCGATTTTTCCCTCCTTGGCTCTTTCATTCAAATTGATACAAAAGCTCGCAAGCGGAGAGCCTTTAGAAGATGCCTCTGTAACAGAATCGTCTTCCGCTGAGTCATCCACTCCCATTCGATCCTTTTCTATCCCATGAGAAAAATAGTTAATCACGTCAAAATGGGTGACCCCTTGCTTTTCCAAAAAATGAACGGCGTGAGAGTCTTTTTCTAACAACAGTGAGATTAAAATATTTCCAGTACTAACCAAATCTCGACCTGAACTTTCCACTTGCATGATAGCTCTTTGAATCACTCGATGAAAAGCGAGCGTGATGGTCGGTTTATAATCGGCTAATTCTTCGGGCGTCTGGCTAGAGCCGGTCTGTTTCTCTGAGACTGGCTCTACTTTAGGAGAGTGCTTTTCTAAAAAAGCAATAAGCGCCGACTTTAAATTTTCATTGTCCCCACCGCAGCCTTGGATAATGTCGGAGGCCTCAGCATCATCCGCTAGGATCAGCAACAAGTGCTCTAGAGTAACAAACTCATCGTGGTGTTCCGAAGCATACTTCATCACACTGCTCATCATTTGCTCTACTTCTGGAGTGAGTCTCATGCAGCCTCCACCACACACTTAAGTGGATACTTATGTTTTTTCGAATACTCATTCACTTGATAGGCTTTCGTCTCTGCTATTTCACAAGTAAATACGCCAGCCACTCCCATCCCTTTATGATGAACCTGAAGCATCAAGTGAGTGGCTTCCTGCTCCGTCTTTTTAAA
The DNA here is from genome assembly GCA_900299195.1 of Deltaproteobacteria bacterium. Taxonomy (GTDB): domain Bacteria; phylum Bdellovibrionota; class FAC87; order UBA2466; family UBA2466; genus UBA2466. The sequence goes on along the minus strand of OMIX01000085.1, from coordinate 11,348 downwards.
AAACTTCTGCAAAACGTGAACCACATATTCTCTGGGAGTAAAATCATCATTGAGAATCAGCACTTTATAGAAAGAAGGGACTTTGGTCTTTTCCTCTGGTCTGACCAAAGCGCGAGTCCCCGATTCCTCTTCAAGGAGCCTCTCCTGATCCTTATCGATTGAATTTTTTTGATCCATAAAAGATTCTCTTTAAAGTTGGGTTCAGTTCTGCAAAAGTCAATTGGGGTCAGCCCCAATGTCACTCTAAATTTCGCTCCATTTGAAGCGTGATTTCTCTAAGGGTCTTCTGTTTATCAACCTCACTTAGATTATACACCTCGCGTAAATGCCAGGCAAAGATCAAGGGGTAGTAGGCTCGAGACCCTAATTCAGTGAAGAGTTCGTCTGGTTTTGGATTTTTTTGATATTGCGACGGAAATCGAGTTCGAAGAGCCGTTCTAGCCTCAATAGGAGACTCTTCAATAAACTTCTGAAGAGCCCTTTTAAGCTTGGGATCATCACCATATTTTGTAAGCCAATAATCGGTAAGATCCGAAACTCTGCTAAAGAGGTCTCTGTCATTTTCGATGTCACTTACCTTAATCTGAGCTAGTTCCGGAATCTGGGCCGTTCTTAATTTAGGAAGAGTTTTTTTCTTTTTGTCTTGTGTCGACCCAACAACCGTGAGCCCCACCGTGATGGCCAAAACAACCCCCGCCCCTACCCCAACTTTTTGGAACAAATTGAGACAGTTCCAATGGTCTGCAATCGACTTCTTTTGATTGTCCGAGAATGCAATCAAAGAAAAGCACAAGAAAAAGACAAAAATGCTTCTCATGAAGGCCATGGTGTTAGGGTCGATTCTCCAAATTCACTACTGTTTTAAAATACCCTTCAAAAAACTGACGAGCTAAGTAAGAGGCTTTTACCCTCCACGTATCCTCATTGATGGTTAATGCAGCTAAAGCAATTTTCTTCTTTCCATCTGTCGCATATCCCACAAACCAGTCGTAATTTCCTTTAGGCGATAATCCAGTCAAATGACCCGTCTTTCCCCCCATTTCGATCTCTTTGGTTCTTTTCTTCCTAAGTAAATCTCGAAAAGACTTTTGAGACGTCCCTCGCACTACCGTTTCTCTCATCAGTTCCCGTAAGTTTTTGGCCGAATCAGATTCGATCACCTGCCCAAGCGGCTTCACTTGAGCTTTATAGACAATTTCTCCAGGGGCTTTTTTGAGAGACTCAATCAGGTAAGGTTCCATCATCACGCCCTCATTCACAATGGAGGCAGCCATTAAAGCGCCTTGGAGAGGGCTCATCTGGGCCATTCGAGTAAAACCAGAAGCGGCTTCAGCCACTTTGTATTTATCTTCGGACTCTAAATAAAAAGTGCCCGGTTGAACCGGAACATCAGCGTTGATGGCTTGATTGAACTGAAATCTCTTTGCGTACTCATTCAACTCATCGGGCTTTAAAATATAGAGCCCTACCTTGCCAAAAACAGAATTGATCGAACGAGCAAAAGCTTCTCTCAAGGTCACTCGCCTTGCCCATCGGGGATTGAATTTATCGGAAAGATTTCTTTTGTAGAGCGTATGATTGGACCCAGTGTAAGAGACTACCGTATTGGGGTCGGCTTTTTTCTGATCAATAGCCGCAGCGGCAGTGACTACTTTAAAAATGGAGGCTGCAGGAAAAGTCGCCTTAAGAACTAAATTGCCTAAATCTTTAGGATCTCGAGTGTAAGAAATTAGACTAAGAATAGCTCCCGTGCTGGCATCTACAGCAACGAAGGCCCCATAGTCGGGCCGATATTGGCCGAACAGCTTCTCCATTTTGTGTTGAGCCAACAGATCCAGACTATAGCTCGCAGTGAGCCTTTCCTTTTTTAATCCAGCTTGAACTTCGAGTTCGCCTGGAAAATGATTTTGCTTGAGGTGGCTTTCCATGGCCTGAGCGATAGCCCCTTTGGTAACCAAAGGTTCACTGGCTGATTTAGGAAGAACCGCCCACTTCAAAAACGCAAAGGACACGGTTGAAAAAAACAACACGTAAACCAAGAGCCTTTTGCCCCATTTCCTATCTTTTCGCCCCATGTGCTAACTATATTCATAGTTGCCGAGGCTGGCTAGATAGAAATGATCATTTCATTTTTAGAACAGCGTATAAATAAACGGGGCCATGGCCGACCCTTGCGCAAAAATCAACAGCGCTCCTAGCGTTAAAAGAGTGATCAGGATGGGAAGCAGCCAAAACTTTTTACGCACTTTCATAAAACCCCATAAATCTCTCATAAAATCACTCATGGTGAGTTCTCCTTAAGTTAAAAAGGTTTTTCCATTTGTTGAACCGATCTCGGAATTTCTCGAACTTGACGATAACTTGAGTCCTGCTTCGAAGAAAATCGATACAATCTGTCTCTTTTTATGAGGCGAAAAATCAGTGCCACGGGGAAAAACAGAACAAAATAACAAAGGGTCAATATGATCGTTGAATTGATCTTTCCCAAAACAAGTCCCACCTTCATCCAAGCCCTGTATATAGGCAGTAAAGCCTTGGGATAAATCACAGCCGCCAACCAGAAAACTGCTGAAAGCGCCCAGGGCCAAGCCATAAACCCTTTTTTAAGAATGATCCATGGGTAAACCGAAAATAAAACCACGATGACTGTGCCCATCAACAAACCGTAGTCTCGTAATTGTTTCGGGCTCATAGTTTCTGCTTTAATCAAGTTCAAACTCCTTTTGCCAAGAGAGGTCTTGTTGGATTGTTACCTGATCTTTTTTTGCTAAAAGGAAATTTTCCACTACTAAGTAATCCATTTCTGTCCTCATGAAGCAGCGAAAAGCATCTTCAGTATTGCAAACGATAGGCTCTCCCCGAACATTAAAACTGGTATTCACTAAAACCCCACAGCCAGTTTTCTCTTTAAAAGATTTCAACAACTCATGGAATTTCGGATTGGTGGACTTATGAACCGTTTGAACTCGAGCTGAGTAGTCTACATGAGTGACTGCAGGAAGGGAGGATCTCGGAACATTTAATTTTTCAATTCCAAAAAGACGTTTTTGATCCTCAGTCATTGCCGTTCGATGTTTAGCTGCCACTGGAGCCACTATCAGCATGTAAGGACTCTCCTCACTCAAATCAAAATATTCCTCCACATCTTCAGCCAACACAGCCGGGGCAAACGGCCTAAAAGACTCTCTATATTTGATCTTTAAATTCATGATCGATTGCATTTTTCGACTTCTCGGGTCCCCAATGATCGACCTTCCTCCTAAAGCTCTAGGGCCAAATTCCATTCTTCCTTGGCACCAACCGATCACATTTTCCTGTTCAAGAAGCTCCACCAATTTCGAATTCAATTGTTCGGAAGACAACACTTCATACTTGGCACCCAGCCGCTCTAGCGTCTGACGAATTTCAGAGTCCTCAAACTTGGGCCCCAAATAACTGCCTTGCATGCTGTCTTGGGAGGAGACCTTTTCCCTAGGATTTTCAAAAAATTCGTACCACGCCGAAAGCGAAGCCCCTAAAGCCCCTCCTGCATCTCCTGCCGCAGGTTGTATCCACAGCTTTTTAAAAGGTCCCTCTCTAAGTAGACGACCATTAGCCACACAATTTAGTGCAACTCCTCCTGCTAAACACAAAGCCTCCACTTGCAGTTCCGAATGAAGGGTTCGGGCCAATCTTAACACAACTTCCTCGGTCACTACTTGGATCGATCTTGCAAGATCCATTTCCTTTTGGGTCACGGGACTTTCCGGTCTTCTGGGTTCTCCAGCAAACAGCTCGTGAAATTTAGGCCCTGTCATCGTAAGTCCAACTGCAAAATTAAAATAATCCATGTTGAGACGGAATGTTCCGTCAGATTTTAAATCAATCAGATGCTGATAAATAAGGTCGACATATTTAGGCTCTCCGTAAGGGGCCAGCCCCATCAGTTTGTATTCCCCAGAATTAACTTTAAATCCGGTGTAGTAAGTGAAAGCGGAATACAGCATTCCAAGCGAGTGAGGAAATTCAATCTCCCATTTCAACTCGAGTTTATTTTTATTCCCTAACCAAACGGATGTCGTTGCCCACTCACCCACTCCATCCAAACAAAGAACAGCTGCTCTTTCAAAAGGGCTCGGAAAGAAAGCCGAAGCCGCATGAGATTGGTGATGCTCGGCAAATAACAGACGGGGCATTTTGGATTTTTTTGACTTTAAAAAAGTCTTCAATTCTTTTTTTAAAGTCGATTTCAAAAAGAGTTTTTCTTTGAGCCAAACCGGCATGGCCATCAAAAAAGAGGAGAGCCCAGCCGGAGAATAAGAAAGATAGGTCTCAAGCAATCGTTCAAATTTTGTCAGAGGCTTATCGTAAAAAACCACCGCATCGACCGACTCCATCCCAATGCCCGCCTCCCCCAAACAGTACTCGATCGCATTTCTGGGAAAGCGGCTATCGTGTTTTTTTCGAGTAAATCGCTCCTCTTGAGCTGCAGCCACGATGTGCCCTTCATCCAAAAGGCTCGCAGCACTGTCATGATAGTAAGCAGAAATACCAAGTATTTTCATGGGCTTTCCAAATTTTTAAGGGAAATCAATTAAACGAATACTTCATTATTCCAGACAGGGCGCCCGCAAGACAAGCAAAAGTTGACCTAACTCGGCTAGTCATAGTATGAATTGCGTATGAATCTAGGATTTCAAGAACTACTGGTTATTTTTATCATTGCTTTGTTGGTCTTTGGTCCGAAACGACTTCCTGAGCTTGGAAAAAGTTTAGGGAAAGGCATCAGAGACTTCAAAAAAGCGTTAAATGATTCCGATGACCAAACTCCTCAGTTACCTGCTTAAGCGATAGACAAATAACCTCTTGGGCTATTTCTTAACGTAAGGCCTTCCCATTCCTGACAGAAAACCGCTTCAAGTTTATTTTTTCACTACCACGTCTTCGGCGGCAAATCGGACTTTAGCTAACTGTGCGTAGAAATCTTCAGAGCTACGATAACCGACCGCGCAAGCGACACAGGTCTCGTAACCCGTTCCCTCAAGCCCTAAAACTTCATCGTATTTCTTAGGCTCGATCCCTTCCATTGGACAAGCATCAATCCCCATCACTGCCACTGTGGTCATCAGGTTTCCCAGAGCAATATAGCACTGCCGAGCGGCCCACTCGCCCAAATGGGCTTTTCGCTCCCCGTGAAGAAGGTTGCCCACCATCATTTTTTTGTACCCTTCCAGTTTTTCAGGAGGGATTCCGCGGGTCTTTGAGTTAAGAGCAATAAAATCTGAAATGTATTTTTCGTCCAAGCCAGTTTTGTTAGCGAAAACTACATAATGAGAGCAATCTTCTACTTGAGTCTGATTCCAACTCAAAGGGGTCAATTTTTTTCTAAGTTCACTATTTTGAACAAGAACGAACTTCCAAGGTTGCAACCCATAAGAGGAAGGGGTCAATACCAAACTTTTCTCGATGGTTTTCCAATCTTCGTGAGAAATTTTCTTTTGAGAATCAAATTTTTTTACAGCGTAGCGCCACTCTAATTGTTTTAGAAGTTCCTGATTATTGGTAATATTCATACCTGAATATTTATTTTCTTTTTAAAGAACCGTCAATGACTCACTTCAGTTTCTCTAGAAAGCGATTGTACCGTCTTAAAGAATCATCGGTCTGGAATTTAGCCCGCTTTAAAGCATCTTCCACTGTCATCCGCTCGGCTAAAATTCTCTCTACGGCAGACTCGATTTGATCTCTGGCTTCCGCAAACACTCCGATTAAGGCTCCTTGAGTTGCTGGCATGACCGCCGAACTTTTTAATTGTTCGATAGCCGTTTTCTCTGCGGGAAATTTTTTATAAAAACCCTCTTTCTCGAGCTCCTGAATGATGTCTTCACGGATGGGGAAGTATCCGGTACCCATGTGCCACCGTTTTTGAACTTCTTTACTAGCCATGTGCCGAACAAAGCGATAGCTAGCCTGAACTTCTTCTTTAGGTTTGTCTTTTAATATCCAAAGGGAATTTCCCCCAACTACCGTTCCTCCTGTGAGAACCCCATCCGCTCTTGGAATGGGAGCGGTTTTTACTCGAAAGGTCGCTTTACGAACCACTTCAAAAACGTCACTGGTCGAATGAAGCATCATAGCGCTTCGTCCAGCTAAAAAATTTGCTTCAGCGGGATCCCATCCTCTCCCCACATTAGAGAAAGTTCCTTCCTTAACCATCTCTTTCCAGAGATTCATAAATCGGATCGCTTCCGGAGTTAAATAGAGAGCTTCGGTGGCACGACCTCCGCGACCGTTATCTTGATTAACCAACAGCTGCCCCTGTCTTGCAATAAATTGTTCAAAGAACCAACTGCTAAGCGGCCAGGTTAGACCGGTAGTTTTTAATTTAGGATCGGTTAATTTTCGGCTCCACTCTTTTAGCTCTGAAAAAGTTTCGGGCGGACGATGCAGTCCCACTTTCTCAAAAGCATCCAGATTGTAATACAAAATAGGATTTGAAGTAGCGAACGGAAGTGAAAACAACTTCCCCTTAACTTCATAATACCGACGAATCGGTGGCAAAAGCTGACTCACAGGAAAACTGGGATCGAGGTCGATAAAATCTTGCAAAGGAACTACGGCCTGAGTATCGATCATCACTTGAGTTCCGATGTCTGTGATTTGGGCCACATGAGGCCCCTGTTTAGCTAAAAGGGCCGTCCTTAATTTATTGAGCCCCTCCTCGTAGGTTCCCACAAACTGAGGAACCACCTGAAATCGTCCCGCATTCTCTGGCAACTCATTAAATTCTTGGGTCAATGAAGATAATAATTTCCCCTTCTCACCGGTCATAGAGTGCCAAAAAGTAAGTTTGATGGGAGCTGCCCAGAGAATTGAACAGAACAGACAACTCAAAAGAAGCAAGAATTGCATCGGTTATCCTTTAATTCCACTCATCGTAATCCCCTTAACAAATTGTTTTTGGGTGGCGATGAATAAGAGGACCGTAGGTGAGATCAACATAGCAGTAGCCGCCATAATCACTCCCCAACTCATCGACTCATTTTGAGATCGAAACATTCCAATCCCGATTTGGGCTGTTTGCATTTCAGTAGTTTGCGTGATGATGAGTGGCCACAGGTACTGATTCCAGGCCCCTACAAAAGCGTAAATTCCAAACGCGGTGAGAGCTGGGAAAGATAGGGGAATCATAAACTGAAATAAAAATCTTAATCTAGAACAACCTTCTAAATAAGCCGCTTCTTCAAGCTCCTTAGGGATGGTTTTAAAAAATTGGTATAAAAAGAAAATACCAAACCCACTCGCAGAAAAGGGAACGATCAGTGCAGAAAAAGTATTCAACCCATTCCAAGCGGCCAAAGTATAATAATTAGGAATAATCGTGACTTCACCCGGGATCATCATGGTACCGACAATTAATCCCATCACCCATTTCTGTCCTCGAAATTCAAGACGCGAAAGAGCATAGGCAGCCAACACTGAAGTAAAAAGCTGCAATAAAGTGATTGAAGTTGCCACCACTGCCGAGTTGATCAAAAACCGAACCAAAGGAGCAGCACTGAGCGCTTCATGGTAATTGATCCAATTAAGCCCTTTAGGAAAAAACTTAGGAGGGTATTGAATCACTTCACTCCCCTCTTTCCAAGAAACACATAACAAATAAACAAGAGGAAAAGCTTGCACTAAAGCGGGAAGTAAAAGCACTAGGGTAGCCCATATTCGTTTTTTTAATTTACGATCTTGAAAAATCTCAACCATAATGGACTCGCTTTTTAGCCATTCGAAACTGAAAGATAGTCGCCATCATAATCAGCAAAAAAAGCACTACCGCTTCACTAGAAGCCAATCCCGTTCGAAATTTCACAAAGGCATCCCGATAGAGGTTGTAAACCAACGTAGTGGTCTCCCCCATAGGGCCTCCCGTAGTTAAAATATGAATCTGTCCAAAGCTTTGAAGCGAATTGATCACTGAAACCACACTCACAAAAAAGAGAGTGGGTGATAGTAACGGCAATGTCACATGCCTTAAACTTTGCCAGCCACTGGCTCCGTCTAGCTCGGCGGCCTCTTTCAGTTCAGTTGGAATTGCCGTTAGCCCAGCCAGAAAGAAAATAATATTAAATCCAAGTTCTTTCCACACGGTGGCTACTGCAACGGCCACCAAGGCCCAATCAGGATCGGCAAGCCAATTAGGCCCGGTCATCCCAAAAACATCTAAAGCGTAATTTAAAAAACCGGCAGTGGGATTATAGATAAAAATCCAAAGCATGGCAGCCATGCTTGAAGAAATAGCCACCGGGAGCAAAAACAGAGTTCGAAAAATATTTTGAAAAAACGGGTTCGAATCCAACAGAACCGCTACTGTCAAACTTAACACCAGACTTGGAACTACAGTAAGAATTAAAAAAAAGAAAGTCACTCGAAGGCTCTGCCAATAATCAGGCGAACGAAGAAGCACTTGATAGTTTTCCATCCCAATAAAAAAACTTCTTTTCGAAAAGGGCTCTACATCTTGAAAACTCAAAAGAAATGACTGAACTGCAGGATAGATTACAAAAACAGAAAGAACAATGAGCGTGGGCAGTAGAAGCCCCCAAGCTAGAGGCTCAGACTTTCGATTCATATCCTTAGCCCCTGCTCATTAAAGAAAAATAATTTAGAAGTTTCCACTCCGACTGAAACAGAATCTCCCACCGCAGGAAAAGTATCGGATTTAACTTCACTGACCAAGTACTGACCTTCGATAGCTACATGAACGTACGCCAAAGAGCCCAAAGGTTCCACCAACACAACTTTGCCCTCACCTAATCGACTAGATTCTTTTTCGCTTTTTTTCCCAAGATAAGTAAACTCAGGACGAATCCCGGCAGAAAACGCTAGTGAGGGCGCTTGGACTTTTGCGAGCAAACTCTTTTCAAGAAAATTCATGGAGGGAGTTCCAATAAACGAGGCCACAAATTTAGTCTTGGGATTTTGGTAAAGCTCCAAGGGAGTGCCCACCTGTTCCAATTTCCCCTGATACATGACTGCAATGCGATCAGCCAAAGTCATAGCTTCTACTTGATCGTGGGTAACGTATATACTCGTCGCTTTAAGTTTCCTATGAAGATGACTAATTTCAGTTCGCATTTTCACTCGAAGCTGTGCATCCAGGTTCGAAAGCGGTTCATCGAAAAGAAACACCTTGGGTTGTCTCACCATGGCTCGCCCCATGGCCACTCTTTGTTTTTGTCCACCCGAGAGTTGCCCAGGTTTTTTATCTAAATGAGCGGCTAGCCCCAATACATCAGCCGCCTCAGTGATTCGTCGTTCGATCTCAGCTTTTTCAACTTTAGCCAATTTGAGACCAAACTTTAAATTGTCCCTCACCGTCATGTGGGGATAAAGAGCATAATTTTGGAAAACCATAGCCACCCCACGCGACTTGGGAGCCACCGTGGTGACCACTTTCGAATCAATAAGAATATTGCCCGAAGTAGGAAGTTCTAATCCAGCCACCATTCTTAAGAGAGTGCTTTTGCCACACCCCGAGGGGCCTACCAAAACCACAAATTCTCCCGATTGAATCGTAAGAGACACCTCTTTTAAAACCTCAACCTCTCCGAATTGCTTTTTCACTTGATCCATTTGAACGCTGGCCATAGGTCCTCTTCATGTTTCAACTTTCCCAATCGGAATGCTTTTACTCTGAACAGATTCTAGTTACAATCCTTTGCGATGACTATTTTACTATTACTCATTGGGTTCTTTCCATTAACTTCTTGGGGAAATTCCGATAGTTTTCTTCCCGAGCTAACTCGCAAACTCATTCCCTTATATCAACACTGGCATCAGAATCCGGAACTTTCCTTCCAAGAGGAAAAAACGGCCCTACGCTTTTCTGAAGAACTAAGAAAAGCCCAATTTGAAGTCACTTCCTCTTTTGGAGGACACGGCGTGGTAGGCGTTTTAAAAAACGGTAAAGGCCCCACACTGCTATTAAGAACCGATTTAGATGCTCTTCCTCTAGCAGAAGCCACAGGGTTGGAATACGCCTCAAAAGCAAAATCAAGAACTTCGGATGGCACAGAAGTTCCCATGATGCATGCGTGCGGACATGATCTCCACATGACAAATATGGTAGGCGTCGCCCACTATCTTCAGCACCATAAATCCCGATGGCAAGGCACCGTCATTATGATCGGTCAACCCGCTGAAGAAAAAGGAGGAGGTGCGAGGGCCATGCTTAAAGCTGGACTCTTCTCCAAATTTCCAAAACCTAATTTTGCTTTAGCTCTCCATGTGGACGCTTCACAAGCCGTGGGAAAGGTAACCCTCATACCGGGGCCCCTCACCGCCAACGTGGATACTCTCGACCTTAAAATGAAGGGTCGAGGGGGGCATGGTGCTCGGCCTCAAGATACGATAGACCCCATCCCCATGGCCAGCGAACTGGTTTTAACTCTACAAACACTTATTTCCCGAGAGAAAGATCCCTCAAGAGCAGCAGTAATCACCGTAGGAGCTTTTAACGCAGGAACCAAACACAATATCATTCCCGATTCGGCCACTTTGCTTTTAACAGTTCGAACCTTTTCCCCAGAGGTGAGAACTAAAATCCTCGATGGGATTAAAAGAAAAGCCAAAGCCATTGCTTTAGCTTACGAAGCCCCTGAGCCAGAGATTAAATCTTCCGAAGAACCGGTCCCAAGTGTCATCAACGACCCTGGCATGGTCCAAAGACTAAAACCGGTTTTTTCGAAATGGTTAGAGGAGAAAAATATTCTTTCTAGCGAACCCTGGACCGTGGGAGAAGATTTTAGCCGCTATGGTTTAGAAGGGGTTCCCAGCGTCATGTTTACTCTGGGGACACTGACGGAAGCTAGAATAAAAAAATACCAAGGCAAAGGAACAGTCCCCTCTTTACACTCTGCTCAATATTTCCCAAGTGCGGAGGAGTCGCTTCTTATAGGAATACCCCTGATGGGGGAAAGTGCTATCGAACTCCTCAGTTCCAAATGATACGCACAATAGCTGCCCTTATTTTTGAATAGATTTAACCAAACCTTTGGGACAAAAAAAAAGGGCTGGCGTTTCCGCCAGCCCTAAGACTCACATTCGAAATTAAGCAGAAAGCTGTTTATTAACAAGCTTTGTCATTTCGAACATAGAAACAACAGCTTTGCCTTTGAAAATAGTTTTCAAAGTAGCATCAGCTTTGATGTTTCGTTTGTTCTTTGGATCTTGAAGGTTGTGCTTTTTAATATACATCCACAATTTCTTGATCACTTGTGTGCGAGGAAGTGGCTTAGAGCCAACTACTTCCTGTCTCTTATACACATCTCCGAGCCCACGAGACGTAGAGGAATCTCGTATGCCGTCTTCTGCTT
>OMIX01000084.1 GCA_900299195.1 Deltaproteobacteria bacterium | reverse complement strand
GTTTAGTTGGGGTCTTATCGTTTTTCTTGTCTTGGGAATCGTTTTGCTCCTTTAAAACACAAAAGTTTAGAAATTTTTCCTCTCTATTTAGCAGTTGTGATTTAGTATCCATTAACGCCAATAAAGGCGTTTTGTTCTCCACTCGAAAATTCAACGATTTAGCGCAAGAGTTAATGGCTCTCTCTTCCGTGGAGCACCCATACGAAACGCTAGTGATTGACCCGATTACGACCATATATGACGACCTGGTAGAGGAAGAACGAGAACGAATAAAAAAAGAAGGCAGGAGAGCCAAAATATCGGAAGAGTATCAAGTCGCCAATACTCGATTTAAAAAAATGGTCTGGCTGCTGCTCGATTTACCCATGAACGTGGTTATCACCGCCCACGCTAAGAAGGAATATGGCGAGAACATGAATATCCTCGGTACGACTTTCGATGGCTATAAGAAGTTCGCCTTTATGTTCGATGTCGTTATCGAGGCAATCGTAAGAAAAGGGAAACGTATCGGGATTGTTAAGAAATCAAGAATATTAGATTTAGAGCCTGACCAAGAGATTGATTTTAGTTTTCAAGAGTTCTCCAAAATTTATACCAAGGAGCTTAAGAATGCTGAATAAGAATATCGAAGAAATGTTGTTAAAGCTTTTTGACGACAATCTTTTAGAAAAACAGACCTTAATTAAGGAGCTTGGAAGTCTGAGTGGAGCGGTAAGTAGCATCGTTCTAATGAGTAATATCGTACAAAACGAGTTTATAAAGATGATGGTAGAGGTTAACGAAGGAAAGTTAAAAGATGGTGGCATTTTGAAACATAGGGTTAAAAATAACAGAGATACTTTAGAAGTGGTTTTTAGCAACTTTAACGAGTTGGTGAGAGTAAATTGGGAAAGGGAGATGTCTAGTGGAGATGTATGAAATAGATAGCATCAAACGCTCAATAGAATGCAGACAAAATCTCGTCAATTATTTCGAGAACTACCTGAACAAAGACTATAAACCCAGGAAAGCGTTCGTTGATATTGAAGATAAGAAATCAGTTGAGAATTATTTTCTGATAACCATGGCGAGGTTAGAAAGTATAAGAAATTACTTTGTTAACTGTAAAAACGCTTGGCAAAGAGATAGAGCGATGGGAGTTTTTTGATGGATTGGATTGTAGAAATAGAAAAGCGATTAAGAAAGAAAAAGACTTCTTTAATTTTTGAGGTGTTTAAGGTGTTGGTTTATTTGAGTATAGGTTTGTTCGTTTTAAGTCTTTTATTTAAGTAGGAGAAAGAAAGTGGAAAATCAAGTTGAGTTGTTGAAAGAGGGCAAAGCGGCATTTGAAATTGACTCGATTTCAGATAGAGACGCTGAGGGGAATTTCCATAAGTCTAAAGCGGGCAATATGTTGATTAAAGGCAGACTGCATGTTACGGATGCTGACGGGATGACGGGTACTGTTTGGCTGAATATTCCAACGCAAATGTTGTTTAAGTTGAGAGACATTTGCGAATCCGTGGGTATGGCTAACGTTTATAAGGATTATAAAACTCACAAGGAGCAACGCAAAGGCCAGCTGGCTTTAGAGGAACTTATAGGACAAGAAGGGTGTTGCGAATTAGTGATTAAACGAGATGAACAGTACGGAGACAAGATGGACGTGAAGAGGTTTTTGCCAAAAGTTGGCGGCCATAGCAAGCCAAACGTAGTGAATAACATTGAGAATAAAGGTGATTCCGAAGACGACCTGCCGTTTTAAAAGGAGAGGAATAAAAAATGAGCAAATTATTAATTAATGAAAGCCCGTTGATGTTTCAGCCCACTCTCGCAACAAAAATTGGGGTAAACGAAGCGATAGCATTGCAGCAGCTTCATTATCTTCTTAATCCAAAATTCAACAAAAATATTAAGGATAGCAAATGCTGGGTATACAACTCTTATCCCGAATGGAAAGAGAAAGAGTTCCCTTTTTGGAGTGAAGACACTATTCAAAGAGTATTTTTAAGTTTAGAAAAACAAAGCTTAGTAGATTCAAGAAGGCTGACCAAAAACTCCAGAGATAGAACAAAGTGGTACACCATAAATTACGATAATGTTTCAAAGCTAGATTTGGTAGTAGGTACATCACCGCAAAATGCCATGATGGAATCCCATGACCGCAAAATGCGGTCTTGCATCACCGCAGATTGCGGTCTTGCATCACCGCAAAATGCCATGATGTCTAAAGTACAAGAGATTACACAAGAGATTACACAAGAGAATAAACAACACGCGCGCGAGGCAGCCCCAGAAACAAAGGCAGTCGAACAACTCAAGGCCGAACCAAGCATCGGCCTGATGGCCGACCCTGTTTGTGATGAACCTGTCCAAGAAATTCCTGAAGAGCACCCAGAGCCTAAAGCTGCCACCCCACGTCCAGCGAAGCCGAAGACCGCGAGTCAGCAAGAATTTGAACTGTTCTGGCTTGCATATGTGCTCAAGGTTGGCAAAGGCGCTGCGGTGAAGGCGTTTGACAGGTCGGAGAAGAAATTTGCGCTACAGGCGAAAAAAAACCCAACCCCATGTTCAGCTATGGGTGACACCTCAAAAACTTTCCTAGGCGCAATTTTGGGCGCTTTAGAAGCGCAGAAAGCTGAGAGGGCCGAACGTGAACGTCTGGGATTGTGGAGTCCGCCTTGGAAACATCCCACGACATGGCTGAACCAGGAATGCTGGAACGATGTGCCAAAAACTGCGGAAGAGATGCGGAAAGAAGTTGAAGCGAAACAGGCCACAAGGAATCCCGTTGGACAGAAAAAGCCTAGTTATTCCGATAGAGTTCAAGCCGCTGACCGAGCTATGGGCAGCATCATGGAAGAATACTATCCCGATATGCTCAAGCATTTCCCGGAGCTTATGCCTGAACCAAAACAAGCGAACTTTAACATTCCGCAATTGCGTGAGGAGATAGTTGTCAATGCAATCTGAAGACAAATTTAGAAAAATTTCGTGGGTTTATGAAATTCCTGAAGTGTATTTGAACGGGAATTTGTGCGCTAGCAGATTGGAACAGCTTTCAGAAGATGTTCAAAAAAGACTGGTGCTTTCGGTCGTAACGACTTTAGCCCGATATTTTGGTGGTATGCACCATTACGTGGATGGATTGTCGTTAGCGGATGCGGAATACGAAAATAAGTGTAAACTTGCGTTAAACAGAATTCTGCCTGTTTGGTTAAGTGGATTATGCGATGTCAGTGCATCTCAAATCATCCACGGGTTGTTGGATATTTTGAATTTAAAAACTGAATATCAAAAATGGCCTCCGAAATCCGTCATCGAATTTCACGCTGTTTGCAGGCTGCCAAGGCCGGCTTATCACGATAAGCCAATGGAGCCTAGTAACGCACTGAGGTTAGAGTGGGATAAAGACACTGCCAGAGAAAAAACGGTTAAAACTGCGCATGAGTGTTTAATAAAGATTTACAAGCAGTTAAAGGGTAAGGATTATCTTGAAGTACATGAGCAAAAGAAAAAAGATGGCGTATATGGAAAAGAGCTGCAAGAAGAATGGGAGAAGGAGTATAATTGTAGCTTGATTAGGAGAGCGAAGTGAGCAACATTATTAATTTCAAAAAGACGAATCTAGAACGAGAACTCTCTGAAATAATGGACAAGCTGGATTGTGATGTCGTGGCGATATTAGCGTTTAATAAGGGAAAGGATGGGTTTTTTAGTCCTTGTTCAGCGAGTTTTGGTTCAAGAGAAAACGTAATTAACAATCAAACAGCCACTTCAATGTTGCTGAAGGTTATAAACGATTTGAATTGGGGTGGGGAGAGTGTGTGGAGCTGTCTCTTATACACATCTCCGAGCCCACGAGAC
>OMIX01000083.1 GCA_900299195.1 Deltaproteobacteria bacterium | reverse complement strand
TTAATGATACGGCGACCACCGAGATCTACACCTAAGCCTTCGTCGGCAGCGTCAGATGTGTATAAGAGACAGGTCTCCCACTTAGTCACATAAATGTAGCCCGCACCTAGGTTTCTGTGCAGAACATCAAACGATTTCTTTAGATGTTTTTTTGCAGAGCTCCAACTTTTTTGGAAAATTTCATTTTGCGCACTAATTTCCCATAGGTTTCCATTCAAAAGCTGAAGTTTTTGTTGGTTCGTGGCCCGAATCAGTTCCCTTAGCAACGGCTCAGCTTCGGAGTGCTTCCTCTCATAAACCAGAGCGGCAACTAAATTTACTTTTCCAATGATTCGTTGATAGTCACTAATGCTAGCCATCTCAATGTATTGTTTTAAAAAAGGGAGAGCACTCCCATAATCCCATCTGGCAAAATAAGAGAAGGCTTGAAACAGCAAACTTTGGGGCTCTTCCTGGGCGTTCACTCTTTTTAAGAGCTCATTAGACTCTTCCGTGGCACCTAAATAAGTAAGTGCGGCTGCATATTCGGTGATTTCCCGCGTGGTTGCCAAAGCCTCTTTTTTGCCGACGGGCCTGACTAGCGGATTAAGTACCCTAACTGAAATTAGGGGTAAATTGGCTCGTCGACATAGTGAGGCAAAAAGCGCAAGTTCCTTTCTAGGAATGTTACTTGGAGCAGTGGCCCTAAGCAACTGGCGTGCTTTTTGGCTGTTTCCAGAAATAACAAGTTGCTCAATTTCCGTCAGGTTAGAATGAACAAGTCGTTTCATTTAGCTATTATTACAAAGAAGGAAAAAAATGCTACTATTACAACTATGTCGAAAGAACTTGAAAGCCATTTAGATCTTTTAGATCAAAAGATTCGGCACGGGGATATCAAGTTTGTTCAAAATGAATTAGACGGGTTAGAACTGGAACGGGTTCCAAACCGTTATGCTGCGCGAATTGCTAGTTTAGCGAGAAGGGTGAGCCGAGGAAGTTTGGGAGTTGATATTCTTTATCCCATCGTAAGACCTCGGGATTCTAAAAAAGCTAAAGCTACGGGTGAAGATATTGCCGAGTATGCAGCTTTGTTGACCTACTTAGGGTCGTGGAGAGAAGCTTTGGGATTATTGAAAAAGCTTAATCCCGAGGAGTTTCCTCAAGTTTGGTTATATCAAGCCTTTGGTTTTTTTGCTCATTGGGACTACAAGGGAGCAATAGAGCCCTTACAAAAATATATCGCTTCAAAAAACCTGAGTGATTATGAAAGGCTTGTGGGGCAATTAAATTTGGCAGCGGCATGGGTCAACGAAAAAAAATATGATGATGCTAGGGAATTACTTCAGCTCGTGATCCGAGAGGCTAGAAAAGAAAGCTACAAAACTATTCTTGCAAACGCATTAGAGAGGTCAGCGGAGCTATCGATAGGCTTAAAACATTGGAAAACCGCAGAAACGCTTCTTTTGGAAGCTGAATCGCTCATTTCAGAAAAAAATAATTTATATAATCTTTTTATTCGTAAGTGGATGGTGTTTCTTAATATCTTGTCTGAGGGGTATCCCGAGCACTACCAGATTAAACTCAAGAATTTGAGGGCTGAAGCTCAGCAGCTTCAGCATTGGGAAACGGTAAGAGACTGTGATCGATTCGAAGCGGTGGTGACCCAGAATAAAAAATTACTCCTCAAGGTATACTTTGGGACCCCTCACGAAAACTTTCGCCAAAAATTGATTAGAGAGTTTAAGTCAACGGTGGTCATTCCGGAATTTTATGTCTGGGGTTCAGAGTTGACAGAAATAGATTCCAGTCCCTTGACATTGGATGTATCAGAAGGGGTCCTGAAGACGAGAAATTCGGAAGGAATCATTTCCTTAACGGGAAAAACATTAGCTAAAGACAGTCTTTCCTTTCGACTTTTATCGGTTTTAAGTTCCGATTTCTACTCTCCTTTTGGGGATCGCTACCTATTTGCTCAGTTGTACCCCAAAGAAAACTACCAACCTAAAAGTTCGAAAGAAAAAGTGTGTGTTGTGGTGCAAGAATTACGAAATTGGTTTCACCAAAATGGGGTTCCTTTGATAATTACTGAAAAAAACGGGTTTTTTAAACAGGAAATAGTGGGACCCCTTCTTATGAAGGTGGGTTTAAAGAGAAATGAAACTTAATTTAGAGCTTATTCAGGAAGTTAAGGCAACCAAAAAAGCAGAGAATCTCAAGCTTGAGGGCGAGATGTTTATCATAGGGCGTGAGAACGCTGATATTATTGTTCCTCATCCTCTTTGCTCTCGAAGTCATGCCAAAATCTATGAAAACTCTGAGCACCTTCTTTGTTTAGAAGATTTGGGAAGTAAAAATGGTACTTTTCTGGGTGAAGAGAAAGTTGAAAGGGTTATTTTAAAAATTGGAGATAGCATTCGTATTGGAAGTTTTGAGTTGGTCGTTAAAGATTTTAAGTCCAATTGGGTCGAAAAGGACAACGATTTGTTTAAGATTGAAAAAGAGGGCGATAAACTTTTTAAAGCTATGCCAGAAAGCGAACGAAAGAAATTTTCTAATTTTATTGAAAAAGAAGAAGATAAGCCGGTTAGTCAGTTAAACGAAATTTTAAAACGCTTAAAGCAAAACCAAAGCGGTTAAACATTCAATCTATTTAGTCCTATGAGCAATCTTTTGAATACCCTATTAAATTGTCCCCAATGCAGCGGAAGTTTACAACTGACAGAGAGTAAGAATTTTATTTGTGTTCCGTGCCAAACTGAGTTTCCCTGCTTTGAGGGCATCCCCTGGTTGTTTCCAATTCCTCAAAATACATTAAGCTTTTGGCGAGATAATCTCAAATATCAATTACTGCAGACAGAAAACGAATGTTTGTCTCTTCAGAATAGTTTGGGTAATCCAGAGCTTTTTGAATCTCAAAGACAACGGTTAAAGAAATGGGCAGAAGCCAAAAAAGAGTTTACTCGATCTCTTGAGAGGATTTTGGCTCCGCTCATCAGTGCTTCAGGATTGGACTTAAATACCAGTGCTGCATTGAGAGATAAGATACCCATGACTCAAAGGTTGGGGAGTTATTTGCAAAATTTGTATCGAGATTGGAGTTGGGGCGATGAAAATGGCGAGAATCAAGCTTCGTTAGCCATTTTGTTAGAACTGTTAAAGGACCATTCTCAAATCGATCAGATGCTTGTGCTTGGATCTGGCGCATGCCGACTTCCTTACGAGCTTCATCGGTCTAAAAAAGTGAGTCTTACTGTGGCTTCGGATATTAATCCCCTCTTTTTGCTTTTGGCTAAAAATTTGATTTCGGGACAAATACAATCGCTTTTCGAATTTCCAGTATCTCCCATTGATAGAAAAAGTTTTTACTTAAGGCGCGAGCTGAAAGCTCCGGAGGCCTTGAACGATGGGTTTCATTTTATTTTAGCTGATGGAATGAATCCACCGTTTTCACCCAGTTCGTTCGATGCTCTTCTTACTCCGTGGTTTATCGATATTGTTCCGCAGGATCCCAAAACTCTGTTCAGGCGATTTAATTTTTTGTTAAAGCCAGGGGGACTATGGATTAATTTTGGCTCGTGCTATTTTAACCACCCTGATTTTGCTCGCAGATACGCTCCGGAGGAGATCTTAGAAATTGCAGCCGATTCAGGATTTGCTATTTCTAAAAGCATCATACGAAAGATACCTTATTTGCAAAGTCCGGCTAGCGCACATGGGCGAGTCGAAACAACTTTCAGCTTCTTGGCTGAAAAGGTGAGAGAAGTTGAGCAACCTCCTAGATTTGTTTATTTACCTGATTGGATTTTAGACCCTACTCAACCGATTCCCCAAAACCCCATTTTTACTCAGTTTGTTTCGGTTCATGTTTTGTACACTCAGGTCATAAATGCCATTGATGGAAAGACAAGCCTGGAAAGAATTGCTCAGGATTTAGGGCCCAAGTTTGGAATCAATCCTCAAGATGCTGTTTATTCTTTTGGAAGATTTATTACGAAAATTTACGAATCAGGTTT
This sequence comes from Deltaproteobacteria bacterium, assembly GCA_900299195.1. Taxonomy (GTDB): domain Bacteria; phylum Bdellovibrionota; class FAC87; order UBA2466; family UBA2466; genus UBA2466. The sequence goes on along the minus strand of OMIX01000083.1, from coordinate 59,402 downwards.
GACGTTACAGAGTTCATGGCTTTGAAAGTGGAATCACAAAGTTTTTGGGTTAGCTTTCCAAATCTATTCAAATCTCAATGCTACAATAGGATCTAAAGAGGCCGCTTTTTTAGCAGGCCAGAGCCCGAAGAAAATTCCAGTGAGAGCAGAGAATAAAGTCGCGAGTAAAATAGAAAACAGCGAAATCGAGGTAGTCCATTCTGCTAAGTAGGACAGGCCCAGAGTAATCGTCACGCCTAAAACAATCCCCACGCCTCCGCCTAATAAACTTACCACCATCGACTCGACCAGAAACTGAAACAGAATATCTCTTCGTTTGGCTCCCAGAGCTTTTCTTAGACCTATTTCTCGGGTTCTTTCGGTGACTGAAACCAACATAATATTCATAATGCCAATTCCACCCACCAAAAGTGAAATAGCAGCAATGGAAGCTAAGAGCCAGCCCATCGTTTTACTGCTTTCGCTGAGAGCGGATTGGATATCTTGCATATTTCTAATTTGAAAAGCATCCGTTTGCGAAGGAGCGATTCGGTGTCTTTTCTCAATGATACCTTTGATCTGTTCTTCCGCGCATTCCATTTCTGCAAGCGAGGAGATCTCAACATTGATTTGGTCGACAAAAGATTTACCTAACAGACGGTACATGGCCGTTTGCAGGGGGATCATGATGATGTCATCTTGGTCTCTCCAACCATTGTTTCCTTTTTCAGGAAGAATTCCTATGACCTGAAAAGGAACCTTATTGATTTTGATATACTCACCAATCGGGTCGGTATCTCCAAACAACTCGGTGACAAGAGTCATTCCTATAACCGCTAGCCGCATTCGTTTTCTGTTTTCAACTTCATCGAAAAATCGGCCAATGACCGGCGTGGAAGCTCGCATCGTCGCATAGGTTTCTGTGGTGCCTAGCACTTGGGTGCTCCAGTTTTTATCACGAAAGGTAGCTTGCCCTTTTCCAGTGATCTCGGGGGCCGTGGCTTTGATGGAAGAAATACTTTTTTTAATCACTTCGGCATCTTCGGGTGTTAATTTGGCAACGGCTCCGGTTCCCAAGGAAACGCCCCCCATTCGATAGGATCCGGTTCGTACCGTTAATAGATTAGACCCTAACGAGGCCAGTTGGCTCTCAATCGATTTTTGAGCCCCTCTTCCTAGGGCTAGCATGGCAATCACAGCCGCTACACCAATCAAAATGCCTAGCATGGAAAGAAAAGTTCTTACTTTGTTGGCAATAAGAGATTTAATTCCCTCATTGAGGTGGACCCAAAAATCGGTCAAAGAAACTTTAGAAAGTTTAATTTCGCTAGAGGTTACCTCGGGAAGATTTAATTGAGATAGAATTTCAGGACGAGAGCGATTTTTTATGGGGTCATCCGAAAGAATTTTACCATCGCGCATTCGAAGAATTCTTTTAGCATAATTGGCGATTTCTTCCTCATGAGTGACTAATATAATAGTCATTCCTTTTTCATTGAGTTGACACAAAAGACTCATGATCTCTTTTTCGGATTTGGAGTCCAGATTCCCAGTGGGTTCATCGGCTAAAACAATTTTGGGATGATTCACTAGTGCTCGAGCAATCGCCACTCTTTGTTGTTGGCCCCCAGAGAGTTCATTGGGTTTGTGATCTTTTCTATTTCCCAACCCTACCATCTCTAAGAGGTGTTCAGATTTGGCGGAATCAACTTGCTTAGTGGAGTAAATTTGCGGCAAGGAAACATTTTCTTGGGCCGATGTTCTTGGTAATAAATGAAATTGCTGAAAAACGAATCCAATGGTCTTTCGCCGCAATTGGGCCAAGTCATCTTCTTCGAGTTGGCCCACTTCCTGCCCAAAGAGTTGGTAATTTCCTGAAGAAGGGGTATCGAGTAATCCTAAGAGGTTCATCAGTGTGGATTTGCCAGAGCCACTTGGACCCATGATGGCAATAAAATCACCTTGTTCAATTTCTAATGAAACGCCTGAGAGAGCTTGGAGAGAGACATCCCCCATGTGGTAAGTCTTGGTGAGATTGGAAATTTTGATCATAGTGAATGGATGTTTAGTGTCCGCGCGATCCGCGTTTTCCTCCGCCCCCAAAAGGGTTCAGAGGGCTTTTAGGGCCAGAATCCCCTTTTTTAGTGATCGGAGAGAGTTTGGGCACCAATACGGTATCCCCTTCTTTAAGGCCACTTAAAATTTCAGCTTGTTTGCCATCGTTCACTCCTACTTCAACTGAGAGAGAAGTTGGGCTCTGTTTTTTATCTGCACTAGCAAGGAGTACTTTAAATTTCCCATTCTCTTTTTGAAGGGCCGAGGCAGGCAGCAGTAATGTTTCTTCTTTTTCATCCGTAGTAAAAACGACGTTGGCGGTCATTCCACTTTTCATAAAAGGCGGAATTTCTGAAGGAATGATGTCGACTAAATAAGTGGTCACATTGTTGACTGTTTTTGATTCGTAGGCGATGTGAACGACCGTTCCACTCATGGGATGTTCGGCGTAAGCATCTAAAGTGACTTCAACATTTTGATTGAGCTTCACTTGAGCAATATCGGTTTCATCGACTTGGGCTTTGATACAGAGGCGATCGGACATAACAAGAAGAGCATCTTGAATAGTGATGGTTTGCCCGGGCTCTACACTTCTTAAAATGATTTGTCCTGAGATGGGAGCCATTAACGGGGTTGCTTTATAGGCTTCCTCCCAATAAGAAAGTTCTTCTTTGCCTTTAGATTTAGCGGTATCTAAGAGAGCCGCTCTTTCTGAAGAGCTCATCCAGGCAAGGATTTGTCCTTTTTTCACCTGCTGACCTTCATCGACTAGAATTTTTTCAATTCTTCCGGCAATGGGGGCTTTTACTTCTAGTCGGTTTTCTGGCTGAACGACTCCCGAACTCAGAATGGTATTTTTGATGGGTCCTTTGGTGACTTGAACTTCTTGATAAACGACTTCGCGTTTCTCACGAGTCGAGTAAAACACCGTTGCTCCCAAAAGAGCGACTACACTTAGGGTGATTAGGATCCATTTAGATTTTCGATTTGATTTCATGGGAAAACACTCTTTCCTTGGGCTTGTTCGAAGGCGGCTTCAGCTAGCACTACATCTCTTCGGGCTTGAAGTTCCGTTTTTTGTCGATTGATGAGATCGGTTTCGATTAAATCCCAATCTTCAAAAGTCATCAGCCCATTTTGATATTTACCGCGAGATATAATAGCTCGGGCTTCACTAGCTTCAAGAAAGTTTTTAGCGACATGGTGCAGGCCGATACTATCAAGTAATGCTGCATGGGTTTGTTTGAGTTTAGCTAAAAGTTGATTGTCAGTATTCGTTTTTAGAAAATCACTACGATTAGCTTCTGCACTAGCGCTTTGATAATTAAAAATATTTTGTCCGCCCGGAAAAAAGGGTAAGGCTAGAGAGATTCCTACTGACCATCTGGGATCATTAGGGGGGAAGTTCGTTCCGATTTTCGAATACGATCCGGTCAATGAAATATCTGGAAAAAAATCTCCACGAGCGATCAGCCGATCGGCGTCCGCAATTTGCCACTGGGCCTCCGCTTGTCGATGTTCTGGAGTCAGACTCACCCATTTTTGAACTTGAGGATTAGGTTCGGGCTCACTCCATTGGAGCGAACCTGAAACTTCAAAATCCGATGAGTCGGTTTGGCCCAAGACCCTGGCTAGAGTGAGCTTAGAAACCTCTCGAGAACGTTCAATTTGTTGGCTTTCAAAGAGAGCCTGCTCTAAAGAAGCTTTACTAAATAAAAAAGAACCTTTGTTTTCTCTTCCTCCTTCGTAGCGAAGTTTGACCATTCTCATATTATCTTGGCGACGCTTGATAATAGAGGCCGCTAAGAGCGATTGTTCTTGATTAAACAAAAGATTGGCGAAGCTAGTTTTGAGCTCGCTACTGAGTCGGGCTTTAATGAAATCCTGATTGGCTTTGGCTAAAGAAAGACCTCGATTAGCGCGTGCGACTCTATAATAGTCTTTAAAGCCTGCAAAAATATTTTCACTGGCTTGCACACCTAAAGAAAATTGATCTCGATTGGAATTCAATCCGGCTGAGGTGACTCCTAGGTTATTTCGAGTCACACCCGCATTAGCGCTGAGCTGCGGCAAGAATCCACTCCAAGTGGCTCGTTTTTTGGCCTCTGCGGAATCAATCGCTTGTTCTGTCGAGCTAAACTCCGGGTTTTGAGTTCGTAGTTCTTTGACACATTGTTCCCAGGAAAGAGTGGGTTTAGCCTCAAGAATGGAGGGGATTAAACAGAGTGTTAGAAAAATGAAGTGGAGGCGGTGCATGATAAACCATGTGATTGTAAGAGAAACCGAGAACTCGTTCTATTATAAAACAACCGATTAGAAAATGCTCGTTGAGATCTTTGTTGTCGAGTGAGGCTTCACTGAATACACTACCCAAAGAAACAGTAAAAATAAAAATATTTTGGGGGAGACTCATGCGTTACTTCATCTGGGGTTTTTTGTCTTGGATTGTTTTAGCTAACCAAGCTCAGGCTAAGTTAGTGATTCACGCAGCTGAAATTGGAGTCGGTAAATTCCATCGCTATGATAATAGCGTTCACCCTTATGAAACTAATAATGCTTGGACTCCCTATATTCTTCCTGCTGATGCTGACAACACAACTCCGTTGGTCATAGAAAATGCCGATCGCTCTTTTACGATTTTTTTCTCCCACTTAGAAGAGTTGTTAACTAAAGCTTCCGAGATCAGTCGAAATCGAGGGGAACAAATCAGTGTGTTGAATGTAAATGCTCATGGTTTGCCTGGGGCGATGTGGTTTCCTATGAATGAGAGTTTTAAAAATAGTTTTGAATGTTGGCAATGGTCGGCTGCTGCCACTGGAGCTGATAAATCGAATTATGATCAATACTATTCTCCCATTTCCAAAAAAGATGTTCTGCAAATTAGAGAATTTTCACAATCTCCGGGAGCGGTTCCTTGTACATCGGGACTCAGACAATGGAAGTGGGCCTTAGAAAAAGTGACCGATGCTAAAACTTCTTTTGCTCCAGATTTAAAAATAAACTTGTTGTCATGTGTAGTAGGTTTGGGGCCCGTGGGGGATGAGTTTGTGACAGGGCTTGGGGCTCTCTTCAGCCAGAGTGAACAAACTCAAATTCGATCTTCTCTAAACTTTGGTCTTGGAGATTGGTCCATGCCTGAAGGAATGGGCTTTTGGGATTATTTGACCGATGAACAACTCACTCACGACAATTCTATTTATGGAGTCAATCGTAAGGATCGCGAGATTATGCAGAAGGGGCAAATCAGATTAACTGCATTAGTCAAAGGAGCTTGGCAATCTACGGTGGTTGAGAACCAAGATTTCATGACACTCGAGAGAACTCCTGATCTTTCTCAAAGCAAATGGGGCCGAGAAACTTTTTCTCATTGGGCTAAGAAACCCTCCGAGATCCGAATCCCAGGAACTGCTATCCACGAATCCGTAAAATAGCGGGTGTCAGTCTCCCTTCAAGCTTGAAAGGTAGCGGTCAAGCACTGTTCTATCTTAATTTAGCCTTCTTTCCCGTATGGGGAAAATCCACCAACTTGTCTAAAAGTTGATCAGAAGACTAACCTTTTGATCGCACAGGATAACTCTGGTCATTCTTAAATCTTTCACTAGTTGTTGGAATTCTCTGCCTCTCGTTTCGTGCCTGTAGGTAACGGAACGGTCATTGCTCTTCTTTTGAACTAAGAAAACTCACTTTTGAAAACAATCGGCTTTCATAGCCATAAATAGAGGTATCGGATGAGCATTTTTAAATTAAAACTTTTGAACAACAGATTATTTAAGTTACCCGGGCTATTACTGGTTTTAGTCGCTTTTACCCAGTTTGGTTGCACCGGTGGAAACGGTACTTCCGTAGAACCAGAGGACGTTTTTTTCCAACTCAGTGTGAAAATTTTTGGAGACAGCACTACTGACACAATTTTAGGAGCCGTCAAACATTTAGGTCTGTTGAGAGCAATGACTCAGCCGGAAGTTACCCCCGAGCCTACCCCTAGTAAAAAAGCAGGTCCGTGTGCAGGGCAGCCCCATTTTGAGGCAGCCGTTGCCTGTTGTGAAAATGCGAACTTACAAGGAGTTGTACTGGACCGCAATCAGTGCAGGGCCTTGGCCCAAAGTTTCTGTGACAAGCCACAAAATAAAGACAAGCCCATGTGCAAAAATCAAACTGGAAATTCTCTCTCTGAAGCACACTGTAACCATTGGGGTTGGGTGTGGAATCAAGCGGGGAAGTATTGCGAGCAAATCGCGGAGACTGTAGCCGGAAACATCGGTTTGGGAGAGGCGAGCAGTGATTTTACGACTGCACAAGTGTGTAAAGTGGCCGAGTGGTGGAGTGCTTTAGGAACATTGGGACCGGAACAAGAGGCCCAATGCAATAGAATATTGTCGTCTTTGCTTGTGCTATCATGTCAACTTATAAATCCTACAAAACCAGTGTGCGATAATGCGGGTAACCAACTCTGCGTGAAAGACGATTATCGGCCAAGAAAGGATGCGGGAAGCCCAGCGAGATATCCATTCAACCCTTGTCCCGTGAAGGAAATTAAAGATTTTGTTGAAAATGACATTTGTAAACCCGGCCAGTCCACGCTCGCACTAATTGCAGACCAGTGTAAAACAAAGCCGGGAGACAAGAACGGATTTGGCGATCCGAAACCGGCTTTTGTTGTCTGGAGTACTATGCCCGATGGTATTCAATTCATTCCAGATTTTGATGCCGATCTCTACACTACTTGTAAGACTCCCACACCTTGTCCGATGGGAGACGTCATTAAAATAGATCTAAACCCTGTCGGGTGGGGTAACTCAAAAAACTAAACCGTTGGTTTACACCATTGAAGCTTGAAAGGTAGCGGTCATCGACAATAAAATAGGATCGATACTTATCAAGCTTCGCGAGAGACTAATACTTTTAAAATCGGTACAGGCTTTCTGGATTTGGGGTTTGCCAAACTCCTTGGCTTGGGATGCTAGTTCCTGAGAAAAACACCTGTCTAACTTCAACATAAGAGGTTCTCTCTCCACCTTGCTGTTCCCAAGGAAAAGGAGATGAATCATTTTCTTGAGTGGGAATTCTGCGAGTGTAGCATTGCAGAGTCGTTCCTCTTGGGCCTCTATTTCGATCGTAGCCTCCAGCCCAACGTAAATAGAACTCCAAAGGTTCCTGTGAGCTGTAATTGATTTCACAAAGCCCTTGTAATGTCTCAGCCGGAGATTTTCGTATGCCAAGGACATAACGGCCATCGGAATAACGACCTGCCAAGATGGGACTTTCATCAAGCATCTGTTCGATACTGTTAAAGATGATCGAATGTTGTGAAACAACTTCAGTGAAAGGAACTCGACGAATCGAGGCTCCCAGAGCCGAAGGACGTTTTTTAGGAAATCCAATCAACTGCTCCCGGGTGAGATGCGGAGCATAGGATTTTAAAATGGCGGCAATTCCCGTGAAATAGGCTGCCGCATTTGAAGTTCCTGAAGAAGATTGTCCATTCGAAAAGCTCGCAATTGAATTTTCTAAAATAATTTCTGGTTTCACTCGCCCATCCGAAGTTGGCCCTTGAGCAGAAAAAGGGCTCATATCTCCTACCGTAATCACATTCGGGTTATCGGCAGGAACCATGATTTCTCCGCCTTTAGTCGCGTCTAAAAACTCAATAGCATCGACCATTTTTTGTTTTTCATTATCTTGAATCGGTGGCCGTTCTGGGATCACTACAATTCGTACTTGGTTGTTACGGTTCCAGTGTTTATTTTTTGATTTTACGACGATGCGGTAATACCCGTTACGGTTTTTGGAGAAATCATAGCTGATTCTTTCTCGAGCTAAATAGGTTTCACCTTCAGCTAAAGAATCTTTTTTCATCACTTGTTTGAGTTCACTCTTGGCTACTTGGGTATTGTTTTCATCATAAACATACAAATCGAGATCCTGATCCGTACCCGAGTCTTCTTCGGGGCCATTTGCACCCCAAGCCATAATGATTTGAGCTTTGTTTTCATCTAGCCTACTCCGCAGACGTAATTCATTCGCTTTCACGAAAACGACTCGATTATCCGATCCCATAGATTGGATAGCACTGTTAAAAACATGGCCACCGTAATTTCCGGCTGCATTGATCCAAACAATTCCACTTTGAGTTGCCTGATTTACAATCGCATTGATGAAGCCACCCCCATCAAAATTTCCACAGCATTCTCGATTTTGGCTGTACAGAATCAAATCCACTTTTTGCTCAATGGCAAAACGAACGGCTCTACGAAAATTGGTAATCCCGTTAGCATTGAGAAGGTAAAATTTAGGGCCTTGGGGATTAGCGCCAGTGATTCCCCACACAATTTGGGCCATCATTTTTCCGTGCTCGGTGGGAAGAGGAGCTTGAACGTAGTCGGGATCCCCTAAATTGAATTGAGTGACCATCTCTTTGGGGTAAGCGGAGATAAGTTCTGCAGATTCAGGCAATTGTTTTTTTCCACTTTCAAAACCTTCAAATCCATTGTCGATCACCGCAATTTTTAGTTTGGCCAGTTCAGGTCGGTATTGAAATGAGGTAAGTCCAAAAAACTTCCTTAAGTCCTCAATGTTTTCTAAGACACTGACAGCCCTCAGAGGTGAGCCAACACTTAAGGCGACACAGAGAACGAGAGCGAACATTCCGTGAGTAGATTTTGTTTCTCTTACCATTGCCACTGAACCTCCGATTGAAGTTTACAACTCCATTCTCCCGAGGCCTCTGGAATTTGCCCCGATCGGTTGGTCATGGAGTGACAGCGGAAAGTGGCATTCATTTGCCAGGAATCCAACGTGTAGTTGATTTGGCAATTAGGAACGTAACTCGCTGAGGGATTAGCTTGGAGATGAAAGGTTCCATTGGCTTTGTCAGAATTTACCGCGAGAATAAAGCTGTCTTCGCCTGGATTTGCTACAACATTGTAGGATCTTGAGCCAGTAGAATCACTCAAATCCACCCGCGCCATTCTCACGGACAATGTGGATCCACTGCTCGCATCGTTAAAAATGATGACCGTTTCGTTGCGGTCTTTATCGGTAATACAGGCTACGTTGTGCTGATTAACAAAACTGCGCTCAATCGAACCCATGCGGAATGAGGCTCGGGCTAAAATGGCTGGACCACTTTCGTAAGTGTAGCCATTGGGATTATCGCTGTCGAAAAAGGAGGATTTTCCCCCGCACGAAAGGATGAGTCCGACTACCAACCATGGAACAGTTCGTTTAATCATGAGTCTTCCCTGAGTTTGCTGATAAAAGTGGCAGAACTATAGGGGATTTAGAAATTCTGTCCAGAGGCAAAGTTCGTCACTTGGATTCGATAATCAGAAAAAACATTTAAAATCAGGTAGTTAGGTCTTGACGAGGGTCATGACTGAAGGTGTGTTTTATTACGCCCCGCATTAAAAAAAGGGCTATTGATGAAGAATTTGATGGATCTCTAAAGCCAGCGGTAGTAAGGAACGGCAAGTGCATTAACTTGAAAAGGGGTCCGGAAAAAACAGGTTGTCGTTTTTCTGGAAGTCTTTTTTGTTGGAGGTAAACATGAAAATGGTGAAATGGATGCAAACAGCAGTGGTTGCAATGGCTTTTGTCGTTGCTTCAAATGTGGTTGCGGATCAATTGGATAATGAAGCTAAAGAAGCAGCTAAACTTGCTCCTAAAGCTATGATGGTAAAAGTTAACCCGGATTCTAAAACAGTTGAAGTTTTCCGTGTTAACAAGCTAAGCGATAGCATTACTGCTAAAGCTGGAACTAGCGCTCTAGATTCCACAATCAAAGAAATTGAAAACCCAGTGAACAAAGTTGCTGAGTTCAAGCTTTCTGATAAGGAATTGGATAAAGTCAGTTCCACAGAAGCTTGGTGGTATCGTTGGTACGGCTATAACTACCGATGGAACTATTGGGGCGGATACTCCCCTTACTATTACAACTGGTCTAGCCCTTACTACAATCCAGGATATTTCACTTACGGTTATTCTTACCGATATAACTACAGCTGGAATTACAACTGGAACAACTGTTACTACGGTTGGTACTACTAAAAACCAGTTAGAATCTATTTGAAAGAGCGGGTGACAAAAAAGTTACCCGCTCTTTTTTTTTCTTTCTATTTTCCAATAACAAACGATTTCTGGGGTAGGGCGAGTTTGCTATGCTCGTCGATTGGATTTTTTCCAGAGTGATCTCATCCAGCTTTCGATCTCTTTAGGCTCCGAAGGAATGTGAGCTGAAAGGTTTTTAAATCCTTTTTCTGTCACCACAATATCATCTTCGATTCGAATTCCGATGCCGCGGTATTTAGCGGGAACGGTTAAATCATCAGTTTGGAAGTATAAACCCGGTTCCACAGTCAACACCATTCCAGCCATGAGCTTTCCGTATTTGTAGTTTTCTGCTCTGGCTTGAGCACAATCGTGAACATCAATTCCCAACATATGGCTTACATTGTGAAGAGAATATCGTTTGTAAAATTGATTTTCATCTTTCAAAGCTTCTTCAGCAGTGCAGGGGAGAATCCTCAGTCTCTCTAGCCCTTCTGCAAGAATTCTCATGGCAGCGTGGTTGGGTGCCATAAAATCATTTCCTGGCTTAACCTCTCGAAGACCTGCTCTTTGAGCTTCAAGCACAAGCTCATAAATCTCTAACTGCTCTTTGGAAAATTTTCCGCTAATCGGTAACGTTCTGGTGATGTCAGCGGTGTACAAAGAATTTCCCTCAATACCCGCATCGAGTAAGAGGAGATCCCCTTTTTGAATTTTTCCATTATTTTTATTCCAGTGAAGGGTGCAAGCATGAGCGCCCGAGGCGACAATTGAGGCATAACCCACATCGTTTCCTTCCATTCTGGCCCGGGTAAAAAACACTCCCTCAAGTTCTCTCTCGGTTTTGGCTGTTTTTAAACGGACAATCACATCTTCAAAACCCCTCTGAGTGGCTTCGATCACTAAGGCTAATTCTTTGAGTTCAGCTTTATCTTTAATGAGTCTCATCTCAGACAAAGTAGAAGCTAAAAGTTTATCCTTAGACGCTTGAGCTTCACCCGATAGTTGAAGCCAATTCTCCATTTTTTCAGAATTACCTCTTAATACTCTAAAGGGTTTTCCTGATTTTTTTATTTTCTCAAAAACAAAAGATTCTAAATCATTCAGGGATCGACAGTCTTGAATGGAATATAACCCACGGCTCTCTGGAACTCCTAATCGTGCTCCTTCCCAAAGCTCTCCTTTCACGCGATCGGTGAAAAAAGTAGCGTCAGTTTTACCTGGGTTGGGTTCAACAAATAAAATGTCGCTATGGCCCTGAGCTTCCGGTGCTAAAATTAAAACGCAATCGGGCTCTAAATTGCCGGTGAGGTAGAAAAAATCGGAGTTAGCCCTAAATTTATAAAACTGATCATTCGAGCGAACTTTTAAGTGGCCTGTGGGAAGTATTAGCCATTCTCCAGGGAACTTTGCTGAAAGGGCTCGCCGTCGTAATTTAAAGTATTCAGCATTTTTGAGGGGAGAAATTCTCTTAAACGGCTTGGGTTTCCAACTTTTTAACATGAACGAGATCAAGTTAGGAGGTGGAACTGTATCGTGACTCTCTTGTTTTTTGGATTTCGTATTGTCAAATGTACTCATAGTTAGGCAGCATACTCTGAATTAAACAGTCTGGCGAGAGCCTGAAGAGTTGAAAATAGAATTTTTACGCGGCTTTTTTGAGTCGCGAGGTTCGATTTTTGATGCGGGGGTTGAAAGCGAGCCACCCGAGGCGTTCTAAGATTTTACAAAGCCCAAAACCGGTGTCAATTTCCCACCAATTTACAGAAAACTTGGCCTGTCTTGAATCGTGATGGTGATTGTTTTGAAACCCTTCCCCCATCACTAAATACCCCACGGGTAAATTGTTGGTGGAGTTATCTGGAGTGTTGAATGTGCGGTAACCCTTGGAGTGACCGAAGGCATTCACCAGCCAACCTTGAACAGGATGACTGTTCATTCCTAGCCAGTAACACGAAGCTAAAAGATAAGCGTCAAACATTATCCCAATGGCAACCGCAAAAGATAAATGCAGCAAATGGGGAACAAACCATAATCCTCTTTCGTTGAGAAAGTGAACGGGAAAATCCAAATCTTTTACCAGTCGAGTGTAATCTCGGTTGTTCTTCTTCAGTTCTTCTAAAGTTTTTTCGTAAGACTTTAACTGTATCCAAATGATCGAGGGGATACTGTGAAAATTCGGACTGTGAGGATCTTTAGCTTGGTCTGCAAAAAGATGGTGCCTACGGTGCATACAAATCCAAGTTTTAGGTTCAATGCCAGTCAGCCAATTTCCAGTGGCGACCACGAATTTTTTTAAACCCGGTTTTAAAATAATAGCCCGGTGGGTAAGAGCCCGATGATAAAAGACGGTAATGTAAAAAAGCGTCAGATAAAATGTAGCCACTAGAACAGCTATGCAGGCTATCAGGTACATAAAAAGCCTCTCTTTAATCAGTGTACACCCGCAAATACTTGCTGGTATTGGTTCTTTGGGTAATTATGTGAATTTGTAACAAGACATGGGTTAACAAGGGGATTGACGAGGTTATTCTCAGTAGAAAGTTGTCTACTGTGATTACAGCCAGGAAAAATTCCAGCTGACCGGTTTTCCGTTTTTGTAGGGCATAATGCCATGGAATTGGGTGTGGGTTTGAGTAAACAGAAGAGGAATAAAGTATTTGTCCCCTGCCCACATGGGAATTTCCATGTTTAAAAACCTGCGAACTTCAATCCATTCTAAAGTCCCTTCGTCATTTTGAGTGTAAGGAGTTCCCTCAAATTGGGTAATGACAAAAATAAAACCTAACCAATCTTCCCCGTTTTTCCCAAATCCTGGCCAGCTAATAGTTCCTCGTAGGGTCATTTCAGTGCATTGAATTCCAGCTTCTTCTAAAATTTCTCGCTTCATGCTGGCCACAATGTCCTCATTAGCTTCAATTTTTCCACCCAAGCCGTTGTATTTTCCTAGGTGCTCATCCCCAGGTCGACTATTGCGGTGAATCAGCAATACTTTTTCTTTGTCAGGAGAAAGGATGTATCCTAAAGTTCCTAAAATAGGTTGATAAGGCATATAAGTGTTCCTTGTTAAAATGAGGACTAACAAATTATTCAAGGGAAGAAAACCATGATCCGAAACTTTTTGACAATTAAATTTGCAGTATTGGTATTAACGGTTTTTATACAGAAAGGGGTAGGGGCTATGAGCTTTTACGATTTTAAAGTTAAAAATATCGACGGAAAAGAGACATCGCTTTCACAGTTTAAAGGAAAAGTCGCGGTGGTAGTGAATACAGCTTCTCAGTGCGGGTTTACTCCTCAGTACAAAGATCTGGAAGCTCTTTACCAAAAGTTCAAAGCTAAAGGCTTGGTTGTGTTGGCCTTTCCAAGTAATGATTTCGGGGCGCAAGAGCCCGGATCCAATACTGAAGTCAAAAAGTTTTGTGAAATGAAATTCAAAACGACATTCCCTCTTTTTTCAAAAAATCCTGTCAAGGGGACTGAGAAACAAGAAGTTTACAAATTTTTAACTGAAAGTAGCGATAAAGATCTTCAAGGTGAAGTCAGTTGGAATTTTGAAAAGTTTTTGGTGAACAAAGAGGGTAAAGTGGTAGCTCGATTTAAGTCAGCAGTCGCACCTATGGGCTCAGAGCTAGAAAATAAGGTTCAAGAGCTTCTTCAATAAGACTGCTTATTCACTTGTAGTTAAATGAATTTTATCGCTTAAAACCCGACAAAATTTTAATGGCTGTTTCAATGGGGCTACCGAAAAGGATTTCCCCAAGCGAAAATTATAGAACCTGAATTTGATTTAGGATGAGGGACAGCTCCCTGAGATCTCTATTTTCAGGATCTTTTGGGGAAGGTGGGCTTTCCACACAGAATGTGAAGGGGTCATCAATTGGGTTTTTGAATTTGAATTCGCAAGAGAAGCCTCCTGTTTCCACTGCCGTTGAGAAAAGCTCTTGATTAACTCTCATTTCTACCTTTATCGGATCGGTTGCAGAATTGAAGCCAATGAGTCTAATGCTATTCACTGAATGCAAAGGTTGAAAAGTCGATCTAAAATATGGGCCTATCCACCCATCATGGAAGTAACCCGAAACGGAATTTTTCTGGATTAAAGCAAAACCGACCACACTGGGTTGAATAGCTTTTTTAAGTTCGGTGATCTGTGAGGTTAATTCCAGAACCTGCTGACTTAATCGCAGTTCATTTTCCCAAGATGCTTTCAATAGTCTGTCTCTCTTAATAAAAGAACCCTTTACCTGATTTGCATAGTCTTCGTTTTGGATTTGCTTAAAATCAGGAATATAGGGCAGATAAAATGTTCCATGTGGAGCTGCAATCTCGTTTTTAGGTCGATCTTTAGTGTAGAGATAAATAGAGATGAGTTTTCTAGAAAGATGTTTTTTTTGATGAGGTAATCGAATTTGTCGAAATCCATGCCATGACCTCTCAGAGGTTTCAAAAATAACACACCTGTTAAAAAGGCAGTTTATAGTAGAGACCGAATCTGTGTTATCAACCCACCCGAATGGGTTGGAATGCAGTTCGATGGCGCCTCCCCATTCTGTATCCCATTCTTCATTTAGGTAAATTAATAGATTCAAACGTCTGTGGTTCTTGGTAAAACTTTCATAGTTAAAATCCACATGAGGAGCTAGCTCTGCTCCATCGATATTTTCATGTGTGCCAGCTCCAAACAGATTAGGATCGGGAATTAATTCAGCGATGCCTGTTAGCTCACTTATTTCAGATAAAAAGCCTTCAGAATTGATATAGGTGTAAAAAAGACTATAGTTGTGCGAAATACTTTTGATATCACTGTGAACACATTTGGGACCCAATTGCCCAAATTCATTTTTAGCGAGAGCTGGGTTAAAGCGAGGAAAATCTTTTAGTAAGTTATTTGCGACTTCTTCAGCTAGAAAATTTTCTAAAACTATATGAGGAAAAGGACTCGCTTCCTTGAAGGTAGCTCTTAATTTAGCTTTTCCATCATGAGTGATGCGTCTTAGCATTGTCTCCGACTCTAGTCGACTTATTAGCCCCGCAGTCTACCAAAAAATGGTGAGGTTTTTCACAAGAAAATTGCCAAACGATTTCGAACTGGCCACGTTTGGTGCTCGCTGCTGAAAAAAAAAGGGGCGCTCGTGACGTTAAGCGTTGTTTTTTGCATTTCTAGAGACGCTATCTCAAGGTTCAGCTAAAATAGAAAACATCGAGGTGATAGGATTCGGATTATTTAAAAGAGATGAGGCTTTCTTGGTATGGACGGGGTGAAAGAGCCGATTCGGCTGGTGATTTGGGATCTCGATGAGACCTTCTGGCAAGGAACTTTGTTAGAGGAAGGTGCTAAGATTATTCAGGCTAATTGTGAGATTGTAAAAGAATTAGCTGAGCGAGGGATTCTATCCTCAATTTGTTCCAAGAATGACTTTGAAAAGTCCAAGGCATTTCTAATCGCTGTAGGAATTTGGGATTTTTTTGTCTTTCCCACCATTAACTGGAAAGCAAAGGGGCCGCGGCTTGCTGACTTATTGAAAAGGGTACACTTACGCGCACCCACGGTGTTGTATATCGATGACAATCACGGTAATCGCAATGAGGCTAGGTTTTTCGTTCCTGGCATCCAGGTGGCCGATGAAAAGGTTCTTTCTAGCCTGTTATCTGATCCTCTCCTCCAGGGTAAGAACGACAAGGGGTTGAGCCGGCTTAACCATTATAAGAATCTCGAAAATCGATACACTGAACAGGAAAATTTTGCAGGGGACAATTTAGCTTTTCTCCGAAATAGCCAAATTTGTATTTCGATTGAAACTGATCTCAAGCCGCACTACCCCCGTATTCTCGAGATGATCAACCGAACCAATCAACTTAATTTCACGAAGCGCCGTCTGCCTGAGGACGAAGCGACTGCCTTTGCTGAACTAGACCGATTGTTAGCTCGCCACAACTGCGTTGCCGGACTGATTCGAGTTGTCGACAAGTTTGGAGATTACGGATATTGCGGCCTCTTTATCATGGAGATTTTGGAGGGAGGACAGCGGCATTTGGAGCACTTCATTTTTTCTTGTCGCATTCTCAACATGGGGGTTGAACATTACGTCTACAATTTCCTAAAGCGGCCGACTCTCGATATTGTTGGAGAGGTTATTTCAAATCCAGCGGACAATCTCGAGGTGGATTGGATTAACCTGATTAGTCCAAAAGCCGTAAGCGGTAAAAGAGGTTCAAAAAAGAGCCAACGAGCTTATTTTCTTCGAGGCGGGTGCGATCTAGCTGTGCTCGAGCACTACACCCGCATGAACTCTAATCAGGTGGTGACAGAGTCCAACATTGTCCGCAATGGGATTCCCTTGCGGCTTGATCACTCGACCGTGTGGCGCTTAGCTCTCGATGGCGTGCCTATTGCTGCGCTAGAAGATCTGAGCAAACTTAGTTTCACAAAAAGTGATTTTACGACTAGGATCGATTTCCATCGGCAAGGGGAAGTCTATATTTTAAGCTTTTTGCCTGATCAATGGGTTTCTGTTTATCGACACAAAAAGACGGGTATTCTTGTCCCATTCTTTTTAGATCCTTCGAATGGAATGCTCGACCTTTGTGCTTTGTCCGCCTCTGAGCGTTTGGCACTAACTCAGAGTGACCATGTAAAGTTAGCAATGGAAACATTGGCTTCATCTTTCGAATATTATGGTTCGAGCCTCGACGATGTTTTTATTTCGAATCTGCGACACTTTTTATTAAGAATTCCAGAAACCTCTTTCGTCTTCATTCTAAAGAGTAAGGAGTTTTATGGAGTTAAGCCGAGAAAAGAAAATGTAGCTAAGGATGCTATTCGTTTCAATCGCCAGATTGAGGCAATCGGGAAAGAGTTTAGCAATGTTCGACCTCTGGCAACAACCGATTTTGTGCATTACGATGGGGAAATAAAAGAAGATAACCATTACGACAGGATGGTTTATTTTCGACTTTTCGATTACATTCAAAAAACCGTTGAGTATTGAAATCCTAAATATGAAAAAATTCATTCCAGTCTTAGTAGAAATCGGCCATTAAAAATATGAATGAGAATAAGTTAGAGTTTGATTTGCCAGATACCCATCTTCCGACAAATGGTGATCTTAGAGGATTAGCTATTGCTATCGGGTCTTTTGTTGTAAAGTAGTGCGTTCAAGAAGAAATGTTGAAAAAGCCCCCTTTTTTAAAAAACGACTTTGCTTACGGAACAAATGCAGAATGGTTTCATCTCCAGGATAAGTAATTAAACTATGGTTTCTTGGATCACCGATCCTTTTTCTATCCCACTTTATTTTATCTTCATGTCGATTTTTGTTGTTGTTGGACAGTTTATCAGTCGGGCCAGTCCGGTTTTTTACCCACGTCAAAATTCCAAGTTCAACTGTTCCTTAGAGGGTTTACGCGGATTTTTGGCCTTAAGTGTTTTTTTTGCCCATAGTGCCAGACACTATACGTTTCGACAAACTGCCCAATGGTTGCCTCCGCCTGTTGATTTCTTTGACTTACTTGGGTCTAATTCTGTGGCACTTTTCTTTTTTCTTTCGGGATTCTTGTTTTGGAAAAAACTCATTGAGTTTCATGGCAATCTTAATTGGAAAACCTTCTTTATGGGTAGAGTTAGCAGAATTCTTCCAGCGGGATGGTTCTCAGTGGCTATTCTAATCTTGGTGATTTTAATACAATCTGATTTCGAGATTAGAGTTCCTCTGAAAGAATTTCTGAATTCAATTATATCTTGGCTGTGTTTTAAACCTGCTGGAATCAATACGTTTCAAAACACCTATGTGGTGAATGCAGGGGTTTTTTGGACTCTTAGGATCGAATGGTTATTTTATCTGATTCTTCCCTTTCTCTCCTCTTTTTCCCGTAAAAATCGTTCAATCTTAATTGTGGTAGGAGTGTGGATACTTCATGAATGGCTAGCGAGAACGGATCTGGCTAGTTCAATCTCATCTGGTGTAATGAGAAACTATGCACAAAATCTCATCAACCTTATGTACCATATACGTTACGGCTTCGGTTGGGGAATGATTGCCGCTTGGCTGACCGCCGTATTTCCTAGTGCTTCCTTTTTGAAAAGTCGTGTGGCTTCGATTTTGGCGATTATTTTGTTGGGCCTGTGCCAATCTAACTATTTTTCCTTACCCTATCAGCGTATTTTCCTGTTCTGCTTCTTTATTATTTTAGTGTATGGCAATAATCTTTTTGGAATCCTGACATCAAAATCCGCATTATTCCTAGGCAAAATCAGTTACAGTATTTATTTGTTTCATGGATTGATTCTGTGGGTGACTCGAGCTTATGGGGGGAAGGACCCAGCTCATCATTGGATCTATACAGGGTTTGTCGGCCTTTTAACTCTTGTTATAGCAGCCTTAATATACCGATATGTTGAATACCCTTTTTCTGCTGGATACTCTATAAATCCCCAGAGCCAAAAAGACTTGAATCTCCCGAGGTCTAAGTTCAGCTCAGAATTATTGATCTTTAGCCTTTTAATAGTGGGAATTTTTGCCTCCTTGTTTCTAGTAGATTTCAAACCGGCCCATATCAGGCCCCGAGAGGTTGTTTCTTTCAATGACACTAGAATCAAGTATATCAGTTGGGGGGCGGCTGAAGATACTCATCGCTGGAGCCTGGGGAAGAGGGCTATAATTTCATTCAAACTAAAAGATATTAATGAGCCGTTGGCTGGAGAAATTGTTATGGGTTGCGGCTCGTTGGGCAAACAGAGGATCATAGCTAGCCTGAACGGAACAAAGATCTATGAAGGAACGCTAGATACTACACAAAATATTCTAACTATGAAGTTTGATCCTGAGTTACTCGTCTTTAAAGGTGATGAGAATAAGTTAGAATTTATACTACCGGATGCCCATCTTCCGAGTAACGGAGATATAAGAAAGCTTGCCATTTTATTGAATTCTTTTGTTGTCAAGTAAGCAAAGAACATCATTCGTTATAATGGTGATAAGAGAGAACTGGCCCTTTCTTTGAGTTCGTTGGTTGTGAAATAAAAAAAGACCACCCATTGGTCTATGAACGATTTATTATGACGGAGGCTCTATCCGGATTTGCTTTTTCTTTGTTTCTTGTATGCTATGTCTCTTTGAGCAAGACAAGAAAACTTGATTTTGCAATTGCGTTGGCTGTTATTCGTATTTTTGTGGTTTCTTATTGGGTTAACTTTTTACAACAAAAGACTTCTAGTTGCTGGTCTGGTAAGAGAAAATGTTTAAACAAGTGATTCTGCTTATTGAGGGACATTGATATGATCTTTGAGTTCGAGATTCACTTGGCGAACTTTAGGATTCTTTTTTAAAGTTCCCACCAATTGAGTGAGTTGCCCAATATCTTTGGTAGTGGCTGAAAAAGTAGCCATTCCTAGTTGGGGAAAGTTCTGGATGATTTTGATTCTCGAATTGGAGGCAATAACCGGATCTAATGGGCCCCGGTAGCTGATGGTGAGGTTTCCAGTGACTAGGGCTAAAGTCCCTCTTTCCGTATCAAAAACTACGGGTAGTCCATTTTCACTCACTTCGGGATCGTCAGTCTTGATGAGAGTGTGGTTTAAGAATTTTAACACTTGAGAAGATTGGGGAATCCCGCCAGGAATATTGTTTTGTGGAAGTGCGACAATTCCTGGCAAACTTCGATAGGAGCGAGAATCCTGGGAAAAGGATTTCTCAAAACGACGGCTTTCGTCGGTTCTTAAGTAGCGGTCAATGATATTTTGAGATGTCTGGCCTAAGTTAAGTTTTAGTTCAGGCTTTTTTAATCGATTTAAGGCGTTTAGAACGATTTTATCTTTTTGTTCTTCGGGCATGGCGGCTAAAACATCTTGATACGATTTTTCTGGGATGCTAGCTACTTTTCTTTCGGGTGATTTTTTAACTGACTTATCAAGGGTTTTGGCAGTCGATTCTTGTGATGCGGTGTCGGAAGTTTTCCTTACAACCTGAGGGGTGTGATTCACAAAAAATACGATAGCTCCTATGACGATAACGAGAATCAAAAATTTTAAAGAATAGTTATTTTTCATAGAAATATCTCACTTAAGGTTTAATAAATTTTTAACTTCCATTCAGTTAAAACTCCCTCGTTAGTAGCTTTGGCATCCACTACTTTAATTTTCCAATCTCCCACTCCATTTTCCCCGTAAAAAGCATTGGATAAAAATCGAACTCGGGTAAGGTTGGGTACTGGGTTACAAGAAGTCACATTGTTAACGACTTGAGGTGAACAAGGCGCAAATCGATTCGAGTTCAAAACCACACTTTTGGTATTACCTGGGGATTGGATTTCGATGGATAGGTCTTTGGGATTGGGGTGAGTAATACTCACTTCGATTTCAACCGCTTCGACAAAAGTGGTGGTTGTGTTAGGTGCTGTGATGGTTCGGGTGACTCCGGTAGCGTTATTGTCCGTGATCGCAAGCCCTGGAGCTGCAATGGTATCTGTTAAAAAAGCGGCTTGAAAATTAAAAGGTTTATTTAAAAAAGGGCTAGTGTAAGTTTGTGCCCTAGCGATTGCAGCAGCTGCATCGATTCTTCCAAACCCATAGTAGTTGTGGAAATTGTAGTTAGCTGCATTTTTTATCCACCCTGGTTCATTGATGTGGCCAGTAATGTCGTCACCAAGTGTAATGTTTACAGAGTTAGGATCTACTTTTCGTGCTGTTTTGGCCAAAATATCCTTAACCTCCCGCCAAGTGAGCTGAGGTTTTTTTTCTAACAATAGAGCGATCACGCCAACGACTGAGGGCGTGGCTGCTGAAGTTCCATTAAAACTGGAAGTGTAGTTACAAGAGGGATTGTCTTTGTGTGGAGTTCCTCTTCCGGGCTGCGACAAATCGAAATTGAACAGAGAAAAGGAGGGCGCAATTAAAGTGTTTTCCACATAGTGATGAGAATATCCAACGTCGCATGAGGAATTGTCGGTGGTTACGATAGCTGGTGAAAAGAAAGGGGCAAAATTTAAGGCAGCTCGAACCCGAGTCTTGATATTTTCAGGATCTGCGGGGTCCTCAGGGGGTTTGGTGGGGTCGCTGAGATAGCGTTGAAGCAAATCGTAGAAAAAGCTATCAAATCCATATTCTCCTCCAGCGCCGCTAATCCAAAGGTTGGCCCCTGAACTGGAATATGAAGAATGAACTCCCTCAGAGTTTGTGGCGCCTACTACAATAGTTTGGGGATTTGTATTGTTGGGATCGCAAGCAGCATTAATTCCCCCTTGGAAGGAATTACCAGCGGCTTTGACGTAGATAGCCCCTTTGCCCGCGCGCAAATTGGTAACTCCCGACTCGAGAGCTTGACGGTATAGACTGTCCTCAGGTGCAAAAAAAGGTGCCCCTGAGCCCCAGCTTTGATTGACGATATCAAAAGGTCTTGAAATTTGATCTAAGTAACTCGTGTCTGACTGATAGCTTAAAAAGTTTAAACCCGCTATTTTCGCATTGGGAGCAATCCCTCGTCCTCCAATGTTGTTCCAACCTTCCATTGCAATAATTCCAGCGACAGAAGTTCCGTGATCCTCGGCGAAGGGGTCTTCAGCCGAGGGCCTCAAAGTGGGATCATCAGTTAGCCCTAACGGGTTATAATTTTTAGAAGCTCCCGCTAAAACGTTAGCTTTGAGGTCTTCGTGATTGATATCAAGGCCTGTATCGGAAATAGCTATTTTGACATTTTTCCCAGTGATTCCACTGCGAATCACATCTCGAACTCCCAGGTCTTCATTGAATCTTCCCCTGGATTTTGCGTAACTTGTTTGTTGGTTATTAAAAGTGGACCACTGTTCTGCAACCAGGGGGTCTCCTTTGGCTTCAACTATGAAAGGCGTTAAGGCTACCGTATTTCCATTTTCTGAGGATGTGCCTCGAATGCGAATGGGGATAGAGTTAGATTTGAAATCGGGATAGCCCGAAATTTCTCCTGTATTGTTGTCCACTTGAACCCAAAAAGGCCCTTCCGCTAAAGAAAAGGGGCCGGTGACTCCAGTGGGGATGGAAGGAGTAAATTGCATGTAAGTGTCTGCGACCGCTGGAACAGAAGTCCCAAACATAAGGGGTGATTTATCAAATTGAGATTTAAGACTACATCCGATGAGAGCGAGGACAACTCCCAACGAGCTCACTGTTATTTTCCAAGACTTTAACATAGTATTTTTTTTCACAGACACCCCACGATTTCTTTCATGATACCCTGAGAGAAACTTCACAATCTATGGAGCAATTGTGGAAATAAATTCATAATTTCAAAAAACAACCCTTGGTTTTTAGGAGTTAAAAAAATATTGAAATATTAGAGGCTTCTCAAATTTAAAAAAGGTAGGTGTAAAAAGTTTGGACTTAAAGAGAGAGGGGTATTTGAAAGTGGAAAGTTGGGTTCCTATCCATCCTAAAATTAAAAAAGGGACTGTCCTTGCGGGACAATCCCCTTTTTAATGGCGCGCCTGAGAGGATTCGAACCTCTGACCCGCAGATTCGTAGTCTGCTACTCTATCCAACTGAGCTACAGGCGCACTATCTAAGCTCTCTTTTGATGCGACACCATAATGGTGAATCCTTACTTTTACCAGCAAATCTTCGGAAGGCAATAATATCTTTAAAATACAATTAGTTACAACAACCTGTTTCAATGGGGGCTGGGCCAGAGGGAGTTCCCGAGGCGCGATAGAGATTTGCATATTGTTCCGCCATGTTGAGTGGGTGGAACACCCCTTTCCCCTCAAGTTGTTCTTTCGCTTTTCGGGTGAAGTGGTTCAATTTTTCAAAGTCGGGCTGGTCTAATAAAAATTGCGAAAGCCTTAAGGGAGATTGTGGAAGTAATTCGTTCATCGCTGAATGGTTTTCAGAAAAAAGTGTCGGCACGTTCCAAAATAAAGCCTCTAACGGCAAGGTAGCCCAATCAAAAGGTTGAGAAGTTAAATAGACACACACTTTAGTGTTTTGCAGAAGTTTCATCCACAAAGTGGGAGAAAGTTGGGTGGAATCTTTCAGCCACATCACTTTTTGGGGAATGTTAGCATAAACTTTCGAAAAAACTTTTTTGAGCGGTTTTAGTTTTTTTGCAGATTTTTTATCGGCAACCAAAAACAAAATATTTCCATGGCCACTGTGTTTGAATGGATCCATGAACTGAACATATCGTCGAGTTCCGGGTTTCACTATGTGAATTTGTTCAGAAGCAATGTGGTAGCATTTTTCTAAAAGTTTTCCATCTTGAGTTGAAGGAACCACATATTGTTGATTAGGCTTTCGTGAAATAAAAAAAGGCAATCGGCCTTTTGAGGGGAGCAAAGTGGTTAACGTGGGAATGGTTAATGATGGATTTAAATGGTCAATCGATCGAAAACGGTGAAAGTAGGAAATATTCGCATGACGCGCAAACTGTTTTTCCCAAAGCCAATAAAAGAGTGAGCAGGAAATTTTTCTTTTGGTATCAAATCTTTTGAGTTGCCCATTAAAAGATTGATTGGGATGAGAAAGCAAAACGGTTCGCTTCTTCTCAATCCATTCGCTTGAGGCTTTTCCCTCACCCTAACCTGCCACCAGTTGGTCAATCACTTCTTGAGCCATGAGCCCTCGGGGACCTAATTGATGGGCTGAACGGCCATCGATGCAAAGCCTTGGGGTGTGCAAATTTTCCATGGCGCGCATTTAATCACCTTGCGTCATAAAATACAAATACTTCCTCAGGGGCTTCCCGATTTTTTGGGGGAACAACTTTCTTTGGAATATCATTTGCTTAGCGTGGCTGGATGGCGAATAGATTGTTTAAAAAGAAAGCTTTCCTGGTTTTGGGGCTCATCGGAATTTTGGTGACTCGAAGGCTTTATTTTCGCTTTGCCAATCCTAATCTCACCGTCACTTTTTTTGATGTTGGCCAGGGGGATTCTGCGCTTATTCAATTCCCTTACGGAAAGACCTTATTAATCGATGGCGGTGGGGGCTGGAAAACAAACAACATGGGTTTGAAAATCCTTTTTCCAGAATTGACCCGTTTGGGTGTTTTAACTTTAGATTATTTGTTGTTGAGCCATCCCGATAATGATCATGCCCGTGGTCTTCTAGGTATTGCAGAATGGTTTACCGTAAAAAAATTATGGCTGCATCACGAGTGGAGCCGTTTTCCCAGACGCCCTCTTTTGGAAGAGATCGTGAACCGATTTCAGTTCAAAAACACAAAGCTAGATTGGCTTAATCAACCGCTCACTCAAGAAATTTCGGGAGTTGAACTGCAAGTGATTCCTTTACGAGGAAATCCTCGCCAAAGAAATGATCAGGCTTTGGTGGCCTATCTTAGATTTGGAAAGTGCCATATTTTATTTACAGGGGACATTGAAAAAGAAGCCGAGCACGAACTGATCCATTTATCGCTGGGTAAAGCCCATGTTTTAAAAGTGGCTCACCATGGAAGTGTGACTTCGTCCAGTTGGGACTTTCTTCGTGAAACAAAGCCCCAATGGGCAGTGGTGAGTGTAGGAGCGGGAAATACTTATGGCCATCCCAGAAAAGAAATTTTAAGTCGTTATCGAGCTTTGGGGGTTAATTTGCTACGCACCGATTATCACGGGGCGGTTAGATTGACTGTAACCCCCCAGGGAAAAGTGTTTTGTGAAAGTGTGATGGGGGAATGTGGAGTAGAGTATTGTGAACCCTAATTTGTTTAAGCTACTATCGAGAGCCCCATTTGCTTCTTCTTTAAAAGCACAATGCGGTCTCGAAGTTCGGCCGCTTTTTCAAATTCGAGATCTTTGGCTGCTTTTTTCATCATCTTTTCAAGTTTCTCAAGCTCTTTGGGAATTGCCTTTTCATCCATGACAATACTTCCGCGCTTCTCGGGGAGTTTAATTTCAAAGTAATCGCTATTTTCCGTTTGATAGAGCGAATTTTGAATGTTCTTCTTCACAGATTGCGGAGTGATGCCGTGGGCCTGGTTGTAATCAAGCTGTAATTTTTTGCGTCGTTCGGTTTCTTTTAAAGCAAAATCGATCGATTTGGTGACTACATCGGCATAAAGTAAAACGGTTCCATCGACATTCCTAGCGGCACGACCAATGGTTTGAATAAGAGAGGTTTGGCTTCTTAAGAAACCCTCTTTGTCGGCATCAAGAATGGCTACCAGAGAACATTCGGGGATATCTAACCCTTCTCTTAATAAGTTAATTCCTACGAGCACATCGAAAGTTCCCATCCGAAGCTGACGAATGATTTCTACTCGTTCAATGGCGTCAATGTCTGAGTGAAGGTATTGAATTTTTAATCCCAACTTTTGATAGTATTCGGTGAGGTCTTCCGCCATCCGTTTGGTGAGCGTAGTGACTAAGACTCTTTGTTTTTTTTCAACCCGTTTTCTAATTTCACCGTAGAGGTCGTCGACGGCTCCTCGAGCAGGGCGCATGATCACTTCAGGGTCGGTGAGACCTGTAGGACGAATGATTTGTTCAACCACCACGCCACGAGATTTTTCCATTTCGTATTTTCCAGGCGTGGCAGAAACATACACTGCTTGCTCGATGAGTGATTCAAACTCCGAGAAATTTAAAGGCCGATTGTCTAAAGCTGAAGGCAGGCGAAAGCCGTGCTCGACTAAAGTCATTTTTCTAGCTCTATCGCCTCGATACATTCCGCCCACTTGTGGAACGGTCACATGGCTTTCGTCGACAAAAAGTAAAAAATCTTCCGGAAAATACTCTAAAAGTGTAGGAGGCGGTTCGCCCGGCTTTCTTCCGGTGAGATGCCGGCTATAGTTTTCGATCCCATTGCAGTAGCCCATCTCTTCCAGCATTTCGATGTCATAGTAAGTGCGGCTTTCCAGTCTTTGAGCTTCTACGAGTTTGTTGAGTTTCTTAAGTTCTTCAAGACGTTCTCGAAGTTCTTCTTGAATGGATTTGATCGAACGCTTGAGTTGATCTTGAGGAGTCACATAATGGCTTCCTGGGAAAATTTTCAGTTCTGGAACCTCTTCAATCGTCGTTCCGGTGATGGGATCGACTTTAGCAATTTTTTCAATTTCATCTCCCCAAAACTGAACCCGATAGGCGCAGGATTCTTCAAAGGCAGGGAATACTTCAATGACATCCCCTCTCACCCTAAACGTGCCTCGATGAAAATCATAGTCGTTTCGTTGGTACTGAGTTTCAACCAAGTGAAATAAAAATTCATCTCGGCGGTATTCAGCTCCGGCTTTAAGATCAATCACCATTTCTTGGTAGCATTCCGGAGAGCCCAGACCGTAAATACAAGAGACACTAGCCACAATCAGCACATCTTTGCGTGACAATAAACTTCGAGTGGCGGAGTGGCGAAGTTGGTCGATTTGGTCATTAATGGCCGAGTCTTTTTCGATATAGGTATCCGAGGAAGGAATGTAAGCTTCAGGCTGATAGTAGTCGTAATAGCTCACAAAATACTCTACGGCATTTTCAGGAAAGAGTTCTTTAAACTCAGAGTAGAGCTGGGCAGCTAGGGTTTTGTTGGGAGCTAGGACTAGAGCTGGGCGTTGAAGTCGGTGGATCACATTGGCCATTGTGAAGGTTTTTCCGCTCCCAGTGACGCCCAAAAGGACGTTATCTCGGCGTTTAGCCTGAATAGCCTTCACTAAGGCTTCAATGGCCTGGGGTTGGTCGCCCCGAGGCTCAAACTGACTTTTCAGTTTAAATTCCTTCATAAGCTGGAGTATACCGAAAGCTATGGATCTTAACAGCATATCCTTAGAGCCCATTCGAGCTAAAACGGTTGCCATACTGGGCTATGGGAATCAGGGGCGGGCTCAAGCGCTTAATTTAAGAGATTCTGGGGTTCAGGTGCGAATAGGGGCAAGGCCTGGCAATGGCGCAAGGTTAGCTGAGAAAGATGGTTTTACAATCCAGTCTTTCGAAGAAGCGGTGAAAAGTTCCGACATTGTCATGTATCTTTTCCCAGATCAGACGATTCCTCAAATTTACGAGCAGACCCAAAAGTTTTTAAAGCCTGGGCAATCTGTGGGTTTTGCCCATGGATTTTGTTACCACTTCAAGTGGATTGAGCCGCTCGAATCGTGCCGATATTTTTTGGTGGGGTCGAAAGGGGCAGGGGCAGTTTTAAGAGATGCTTTTGAAAGAGGCAGCGGCTTGCCCGGAGTTTATGCCTTAGATCGCGAAGAGGCGGCGTTTGAAACTTTAGTTCAAAGTTACGCCAAAGCGATTGGCTTAACGAGCCATGTGCTACTTAAGACCACTTTTCAAGAAGAGACGGAGTGCGATCTGTTTGGAGAGCAAACGGTGCTTTGTGGGGGGCTGCCTCAGTTGATGGAGTCGGCCTTTGAAACTTTGGTTGAGGCAGGGTTTGATCCGAAGATGGCTTTCCTAGAGTGCTGTTATGAGGCCAAAACGATTATTGAATTGTGGATGAAGTACGGGCCTCATGAACTTACCCAGCGAATCAGTCCCACTGCTTTTTATGGCGGGTTAACTCGGGGCCATCGGATAGTGAGTGCACAAACCAAAACGGAAATGAAAAAAATTCTAAGCGAGATCCAATCAGGAAAATTTGCTGAGAGTTGGAAGAAAGAAGTCGCCAACGGAGAAGTTGCTCTTTTAGAAGAACGAAAGCGTTTGAAGTCTTCTCTTCTCGAAAAAACTTATCGAGACCTCCCTTTATGAACGATGGGGTTAAAACTGACTGGGAGAATGATAGTTGTTATTAAGAAAAAACATCATCATGATTTTAACTGTGGGTACTATTTCCCTGGCACTTACTTGGATAAGTTTGGAGATTTTTGCTAGGTGCGCTACTTTTTCTTCGGGAGCTCAGCTTGGGCTAACTGACCGACGTTGGCGTAAAAAAAATTGGCATCCCATTAATCGTATTGGCTTTCGTGATTTTGAGGTTGGAGAGGTTAAAAAAACACCCCAAGTTGTTTTTTTGGGCGATTCCTTTACAGCGGGTTACGGAGTTAAATTTGATGAAACTTTTTATTTTCTGTCCCGCAGTGCTAACCCCACGCCGTATCAGTTTGTTAATTTGGGAAAGCTCGGCGCTAGCACTGAACAAGAAGCTAAAACTTTGTCCAGATATTTAACTGCCTTTAAACCTGAACTTAGGACCGTAATTCATCAGTATTTGGGAAATGATATCCAGAGCCGTATGACTATGCCAAAAGTTGACCACCGGCTTCCGGCAAGACTGCGTGTTCGGAGCGAAGGAATTAATTTTCTAGATAATTTACTTTTCTCGAGAGAATTAGGAGGAGCTTATTTTGAAGCTTTGTACCATGCTTATCGTGATAAAAATCTTCTAGCTCTGCACTTAGCTGATTTAAAAAAACTTCATACGGACATTCGAAAACAAAAAGCTAATTTGGTATTTCTTGTTTTTCCATTTTTAGATAATGACCAGATAACTGCTCGAAGTGCCGAATACATAAAAATAATACGGAATTATTTTAATGAAACGTGTGCAAAAAATGATATTTTTGTAGATGTGACTCCTTTGGTAGAAAAACTCTCGCCAAGAGAAAGGGTAGCTAGCTGTATGGATGCTCACCCTTCGGCTCAACTCCATCAATTAGTATCTGAGGTTTTAATCGGTATTCTGCAGAAAACAAAACTCAATCAAGACATGGTACACCTTTGTCCCTCGGATCAAGCCCTTCAAGACCCACGCTAAACTCTTTCCTGAGCACTAATTTTTAAGAGTGAGGGGAGAGTGATACTAGTTATTCCACCAGTCATAGATAGCTGGCTCCCAGCTAAGGGGATTGCCCAGCCTCTTTTCGAAAAGACCTATCAGGATCTTCCGCTATGACCGCTACTGTTTAAGCTTGATGGGAGACTGACACTCGATCATAGACACTCGATCATTGATCTACCCCGAATCAGTGCTATAATCAGGTCATATTATGACCTGAATAATCTATATAAACGGGTCACAGGTTGACCTAAATAGGAGGCTTAAATGGGTCAAAAGTATCTTTGGCAAAAAGAGGGGTGGCCCGATTTAAAGTGGGATAGCTCTGCCCTTCTTGGGTTACTTGGAGAAGCTAGAAAAGCTCAAGGAAAAATCATTGCGCAAGCTGATTTCATTGGCCTTGAAGAACAGGCGAAAATTCTTGTGGAAGAGGCTTTTACCACTTCCGCTATCGAAGGGGAAAAACTCGACCGCAATACCATACGTTCTTCAGTCGCAAAACGCCTAGGTCTCCTCACGGCCGGTCTTCCTAAAACCGAAAGAGCCATTGATGGCTTAGTTGCCATCTTAACCGATGCAACCTCGAAGCACTCCGTTGCTTTAAATGAAAAACGTCTTTTTGGCTGGCATGCAGCCCTATTTCCCACAGGCTATTCCGGCTTCCAAAAAATTATCGTTGGGAACTGGAGAAAGTCCGAAGAACCCATGCAAGTGGTATCAGGGCCTGAAGGAAAGAGAAAAGTCCACTTTGAAGCACCTCCCTCAAAAGAACTTAAACGAGAAATGAAAGCATTTTTGAAGTGGTGGAACTCACCTCCTGGAATTGACGGATTATTACGTGCGGGTATCGCACACTTTTGGTTCGTTACTATTCATCCCTTTGAAGACGGAAATGGAAGACTTGCGCGTGCGCTGACTGATATGGCTCTTGCACAAGACGAACAAACTGGGCGAAGGCTTTATAGCCTCTCTTCCCAAATAAATGCTGAACGTAATGACTATTACGATACTTTAGAGAGCTGCCAAAAAGGCACACTTGATATCACAGATTGGCTTTCTTGGTTCTTGGGCCTTTTTATCCGAGCCGTTCATAGTTCGGAAGAAACAATCAATACCGCGCTCTCTATTGCAAAGTTTTGGAAAGAGAATAGCCAATCTGCGCTGAATGAACGGCAATTAAAGGCGGTTAACCGAATGCTGGAAGCAGGTCCCGATGGCCTCCAAGGCGGTATGACGAATCGAAAATACGTGGGCCTGAACAAAATCAGCCCTGAAACTGCAAAGCGCGATCTTCACGATTTGGAAACGAGAGGGATTTTAAAAAGAAATCCTGGCGGTGGGAGATCTGTGAGCTATTCAATTAACTGGGAGGGTATAGGATTCCCATGATTGTTTTTTCTCTTGTTTTGCCATTAAGGCTCGGCATAGCTCTGGGGTGACCGCTACTGTTTAAGCTTGATGGGAGATTGACACTTTTTATCTACTCTATTTAAAAAGTGTCGACCACCAACTGGAGAGACCGCCAAACCAACCAACAGGAGTCGCAGCTGCTACGACCGAAGCTCCTGTCCTTACGACTTTTTGTCCAGTAGGGGTCAATACAGTCGTTGTTCGTCCGGAAACAGGATGTGCGTAGCTGCCGGTAAGTGAATTAGCACTTTGACCAACATACTTTCCTGCCTGAAATGTCTGACCGGTCGGTGAGTAAAAATTATTAAATCCGGACTGTGGATTTTGAAATCCGGAATGCACCTTGGGATCGTAGAGTGCTAACGATGGAGAATTATTGGAACCCGTTCGGCTACTCCAAACGGAGTTTGTATTACTCCCGTTACCAAACATATGTTGAAAACTTCCGTCAGCTAATTGGCCGCCGCCTCTCCAAGTGTTCCATGTTGTCCCGTCGGATCCCAATTGCCGTAAATCTCTCACTTGATTCATCAGCTCATTGTAATTCGCTTGATTTGGATTTTTTCGGTAACTTTCAATGGCTTTCTGATAGGCCTGAGGATTCGGGTGATCAAAAGTTCCCTCTCGATTTTGAAACTGGCCATTCCCGGATGCATTGTGCTGCCAGTTATTATGGGGCAATTCCGGTTTGGTCAATTCAGGGTTATTCAGGATAGCCTGAACTTTATTAATATCCAGCCCTTCATTTCCAGCTGCAAGTTCAGTTAATCGGCTCTTGTATTCAGCATTGGACTCGCCGGGCTTTCGGGCGAGTTCAGCATCGGTGATTGGACGAAATACATCTGTCGCTGGTGAAGTACTGGGTGATGAGGGCGGTGCGGGATCAGTGGTAGTTGGCTTGCCTGCGGTAGCAGAGTCTACTGGGAAGCTCTCTCCGGGCGTCCATGGTTTTCCAAGATTGGCCGTATCTGATGCAGCTTTAGAAACCTGATCGGTTATCTGAGTTTTGTAATCCGCGTCATCGTGACTACCGTTCCTTGCTTCATTTTCTTTCGACCAACTTTGCTTGAGCGTGTCTGCAGCATTTTTCAAATCATTCGCATGTTCTGTTTTTCCCTCAGAACTGGCTTGTCGTTGTTTCTCTTCTAAATTCATTAGATCTCTTTGAGCTTTTTCATTTCTGTCTAAAATTCCCCTTTGTTTTTCAATTTGGCCACCCAAAAGATTATTTTCCTGTTGTTCTTTTTTAACAGTTTCTCTGGCTTGGGCAATTTCTCGGTCTTTGTTGGTAATTTCTTCCAGCTCTTTTCTGTAGGTAGAATCGTCCTTATCTGTATATTTTGCATCGAGCGCTTTACGTTTTCTGTCGTTTTTATTCTGTTCATCATCAAGTTCTTTGTTATATCTTTCTAAAACTTCATCATTTAATTTTTTGCCCTGCTCAGCAAGTTCTAAATCATGTTTTCCCTGGGCAACACTTTTGTGAATATCTTGTGGATCAACCGGATTAAAATGAGGGGAGACCAAGTTTCTCAATGGTTTTCCAAGAATTTGTGGCGCTTTGTTCTCGTTAGGATATTTATGGTTGAAAGTAGTAGTGTTTCCATGAAGATTCGAGAAATTACCAACCAAGGTAAACACCACAAATAGCCAAACCTTATGTGTAAAGGCTAAGCAATTAAAACAAGAAAAAGCGCGATTCAATCTCATAAAAGGCCTCACGGTTAGACACTGTTTGTATTCTAAGAGTTGCACCCCCCGTGCCACCCCAAATTCACAATTCCCCGCATACTTTAAGACTACACCCCCTAAAAACTGTCCAAGAAATTGACGGGCGTCTAAAAGATATCATTGGAAAATTTCTAGGGTCGGGTCTATTACTCAGTAAAAAGTGTCAGTCTCCCATCAAGCTTATACTCAGTAAAAAGTGTCAGTCTCCCATCAAGCTTAAACAGTAGCGGTCATCATTTTGGGTGAAAACTTAGGACTGAGAGGGTTTCGTTTGAGACGATGAAGGGCAGGGGGAAAAGAGGAGCGAAGACTTTCGGGGGGATGGCGCTTCGCTCCTCTGCAGGCTCACACAACCACTATTCACTTTTCTCTAAACTCATCACGTTGCTCTCAATAGTGTTACAAATGTCATTTAGAGGAAGATGGCTTAAGTTTCTTGGGGAAAATGGATTTTGAAGTTCTGCCCCAATTTCATCTAAAGAAAATAACGGATAAGAAACCAAAGCCACAATGAGCGGCGTGAACCAGTCGACCTTAGCCGTGAGTCCAAAGGGGAGCAAAAGAAGAAACAATAATATGAATCTTCGAGTTTTGACCGCGAGTACAAAAGGGATTGGCGTGTTTCGAATTCTTTCGCATGCCCCAATCGCATCAATCAAAAGAGCCCGTTCTCTCTCTACTTGAGCAAAAGCAAAATCATCTAGCCCGTTTTTTCGAAGCTCTCTTACATATTCAATCATGCGAGAGCCCGCGTACGTGGGCATGTGAACCGAACGGCGTACCTTTTCGGCCTCTACATCACCTAACAGATGAGTCACTTCAATTAAGTTTTTTTCTTTTCGTAAGGACTCTCTCATGATGTGAGGCCAAGCTGCTACCCATCTTAAGAATTTTGAAGCAGGTCCTGTTTTGATATTGCTATAGCCGTACCCCGCCAAGGCTAGGTTTCGGCTTTGGTTCACGATACTTCCCCAGATTTTTCTGGCTTCCCACCAGCGGTCTAGCCCCGCATTCACTCTCAGAACTAAAAGAAGCCCCAACACTGCTCCCGAGTATTCAAAGGGGGTCATGGGTAGAGTAAAAACTGGAAAGGTCTCAACCCACCAAACCACGAGCACCGAAAACACCGCAGTGATTAAAACTCGGGGAATCACTCTTGGCGTAACCGTTCCCTTCCACGCCAAAGCCGTTCTAAAGAAATTTTTAACTTCACCTCGATTCGTGAGAACCACAGGGTCGAGAGGTTTTCTCAACCCTGTTTCTTTCCAGACTGTTTTGGTTAAGCTCAACATATCAACCTCACCGTTTAGAGAGCAAACCGAGTCATATCCTCTGCAAGCTCGTTTTTAACTTCGGCAGAAAGAATGAACGTTTTGTTTTTGGGATCATAAACAGTGACCGAACCATTTTCGAAATGGTACATCCAACCGAAAATACGAATACGTCCCTGCCTTAGCGCAGCCGATACTGCTGGATGAGTTTTCAAGTTATCGGCTTGAACCAACACATTCTCTTCAATCACCTTTTTTAAATCGGTGTTTTTTCCCTCGGGTGTCGCTTCAATTCTTCTCCGAGTCGCTTGGGCATGGCCTAACCATTTCTTAACGGAAGGGAGAGATTCAATGTTTACCCTGTCCATCAAGCCCGCCATCGCGCCACAATGGGAATGGCCACAAACTACGACATTGGTTACTTTTAAACCATCAATAGCAAACTCAATGGCCGCTTCTTCTCCTCCTAACGACGAACCAAAGGGAGGTACGATGTTTCCTGCATTTCTGACCACAAAAATCTCCCCGGGCTCGGTTTGTGTGATCAGATTGGGGTCGATTCTGGAATCAGAGCAGGTAATCAGCAGCGTGTGTGGACTTTGACCTTTCGATAAAGTTTCAAAAAGTGACTGTTTGTTTTTGAACTCAGACTCGGAAAACTTTCTTAATCCAGGTAATAGGTTTTTCATAAATGACTCCTTCTCTTGTTATAGGGTTAGGAAGCAAATCTTCGTTCCATTCGACGAAGTTTGTTTCGAGTTTTATCTCCAAATCGATTGAGTCTTTCTAGTAAGTGTTCATTCACATCTGCGAGAGCTTGATACAAATTGGGGGCTTTCTTTTCTAAAGTGATTCCTTGATAGCGTCCTCCAGAAACATGCAATTTTACCGAAAAAACATCAGGCCCCGATTGCTGGGGTGAGTTTTCCATGTCTAAAGTGATGGCGACATTCTGGGTCTTTAAATCGGGAAAACGTTGAAAGGAAGCTTCCAATCGTTCCTGAACTAACTCTTTGGCTAGCTCCGAGCGTTCCAGGTTTTTAAAGACTATCTTCATTGTCTATTCCTCCTATCTTTTTTCGGGGGTTATTGCCCCTTACAAGGATAGGTTACGGAATTTTAATGAATAGTTAAAATAGATAAATAGTATTATTATTATTGTTTTATGTTATACAACGAAATTCTTCATGAGTTTAGCGGCGATAGGGTTTTCAATGCGTCTATCGGCTGTCACTAAGAGAAGCTCTTCATAAACACCATGCAGTTGGCCCAGTTCTACTAGTTCGCCAGCTAAAATTTGTCGATTGACCGCATAGTAAGCGGCCGGAATCAGTCCCATCCCACTAATGGCCATCAGTTTGTTGACGGCAATATCCTGGCTTTCTGCAATGATGTTTAGGTTGATTTGGTTCGCTTTGCTCCAGTGCTCTAGATCGTATCTCAATTTACTATCGTAGGTGGGAACAATCATAGGTTGCCCCGAGATGGATTGCGGAAAGTTTTTTCTCAGTGATTTGAACTTACTTGAGGCAAAGAACCCGACATTTTTCTTTGTGATCACTCGATGGAACAAACTTTTAGATTCTAAAGCTGTCGGAAGAAAGTTGGTTAATAAGAGATCGATTTTGTGGCTAGTAAGTTCTCGTATGAGCTCATCACTTTTTCCCTCAGAAATTGTGACTAAACACGGTCCAATCTCATGAGCTTTTTTTACCAACTGTAAAACGATCTGTTTGGCGATACTGTCTAAGGCCCCTATGGACAATGAAGGCTTTTGAGGAACTAAGCGGTCGTGCAACACTTCGTACATCTCAGAACCCATTTTAAAAATACTTCTTGCGTAGTCTAAGGCTACTTTGCCTTGTTCTGTGAGGATGAGTTTTTTGTGTTGTCTTTCAAAAAGCTTTACTCCCAGTGCTTCCTCAAATTGTTTTAATTGAGCGCTTAGGGTGGGCTGCCCCAGTTTAAGCTTTTCAGCCGCTTTTGAGACGCTTCCTTCTTCGGCGATAGTTTTAAAATAAAGAAGATGGTGATAGTTGATCCAAGGGTTCATGGGGTCACATTTTACGCACAAACCCCCCTATAGACAAAAAGAAAGCGAGCCCCCTAGGAGAGCTCGCTTCAGGTGTATTTCCTTAAAACCGAATACCTACGGGCCCCCTAGGAGAGCCCTGTAGGCTGACACTATTTCCATGACCGGGCGTTCAATCGCGAACCGGTTTAAATTGTCGTGTGTGTAAGTGAAAGTAGAGAGGGTGAATGAGAGGCAATGCCCTTCTGCTCACGTTCCACTTGATCTCACAATTCCATTAATAGCAAACAATTGTGAAGGAAAGATGTCGTTTCAAAAAAAAAAAGGTAAAATGGAACAGTTCTCTATAGATATCCATGAAAATAAAACACATCCAATTTCCGTCCTGGGTTCATTTGGGTTGGATACTTCCTCTGTTGGAAGTGGCTATTTTAAGATCCCTAGTGAATATCAATTTTTCGGTTCGAATCGAACCGGCCGTTTTGATCGTTCCTTCGATCGTTCTGACTCTTCTTTATGTGAAATGGGATTTGGCAGAGCGTATTCCACGGAACCCTAAAAAGGAACTTTGGTTAATGCACTTTCTATTGCTTGTGGGTTTTGTGGCATTCACTTTTTATTTAAAAAGCAGCGTTTATGGTTGGCCCAGGTTGATATGGGCCTTTTGGGCCGGAGCCGTTTTTTTCTCAAGTTTCTTTTCGGTGGTGAGTTTTCGAGGTTTTGGGGCCCGAGTTTTAAAAGAAAAATCAGATTGGGGTCCAGCCTTTATGGCGGGAACTGCATTTTGGGTTTATCGCCTTTTTAACACTTCACTTTGGCGCTTTTTGAGCCCCTATGTTTCAAAAATACTTTCTCATTTTAATTTTATTCCTGGTCTTCATTCGATGAAGGTGCAATTTCATCCCTTCGGGCCGATTTTAAAGATGCCTTGGGGTAAAATTCATATTTTGCAGGGGTGCAGTGGCTTTGAAGGAATATGCCTCTTTTTTGCCTTTTGGGGAGTGATTTTGATATTTGATGGAAAACAAGTTTCTACTTTCATGCGCTGGACGGTAGCTGTTTTTGGAGTTTTTTACATGACCTTTCTTAATTTTTTTAGGATTGGATCACTGATTTATTGGGGAAATAAAAGCTTTGCCCGAACTCAAAGCCTTTTGACCGTACACGAGCAGGTCGAACTTTTTCATAGTCAATACGCTTGGGGAGTTTATTGGGTGGGATTGGTTTTGTTTTTTGGGGCTTTTTACTTATTTTTATCTTTTAAAGAATCTTCTCACCCAAAATAGTGCGCCACTAGCCCCTCCAATGAGCAGATAAAGGTTCCCGCCTGGAAGTTCGGGGACGCCGCCGCCACCACCCGTGCCACCACCGCATAGGCTAGGGGGGCAATTTTGGCAACAACAAGTCGGATACGAGCATGCAGCAACCGCGCCACCAGTGCATGCACATACTCCAGAGCTGATGGGTGGTGGTGGACCCGAGCTTTCAGCTAAGATCTTCCCCTGAAACTGAGTCATGAAAAGAAAATAGAGAGGAAGTAAAAAAAGTCGAAAAAAGTAACTAAGCTTCATAAGAGTTCCTGAAAGCTGATTGTACTATGACCCTTTTGCCATTTCACCTTTTTAAGATTTGGGGTTGGGGGATGCCCAAGGGCCGAATCTATTTTTTTTGTAGGGGTCTCGCTTATTAACGCAGCCTGCAAAAAAATGGATGTCTGTTTGACTTTTGAGAGTTGGGGTTTCCCCTTTGAGGAAAGCTCCCACCTCGCTATTAGAAGTCAGCGAATCAGATCGTAAAGGGCTTTGACTGTTTTCTTGACTGACCCAAGCAGGAATGTGCGATAGCTGGTTTAATTCCGCGTCTTTGGTGTTTTCTTTTTTCTCGGACTTATTATCTCTCATGAACATGCCATGGTCCGAATGAATTAAAATTTTCAAGGGGCCCGGATATTGGCTTTTGATTGAAGTTAGCACAATGTCTAATTGTTTCAGCACACACAAACTTTGACTTTGTAACCTTCCACGTACTTCTTCAATTTCCATTCCTTTCTTTATGGGAGGTAAAAGTT
This sequence comes from Deltaproteobacteria bacterium, assembly GCA_900299195.1. Classification (GTDB taxonomy): domain Bacteria; phylum Bdellovibrionota; class FAC87; order UBA2466; family UBA2466; genus UBA2466. Next base: position 22,134 of record OMIX01000083.1, on the reverse strand, counting down.
CGCAGTCTTGGCTTAATCGAAAAGGATCATGCGGAACAACCACATGAAGATAAGCATAAAAAGGATGTGAACTTTGGGCCCACTTTTTAAAATCTTGCCGATAGTCGTCAAACATTTGGAGCGCGTTTTCGGGATAGCGTTGTAGGAACTGATAAGAGTTCTCAGAGTTGAAAATCCTGTTAATCGAAGAAGAAAATTCAGTTAAATAGAGCTCTGCCCATTTTGAAAACTCAAAGACTGCTTTGGCTTCCTCTCGGCTATTGATTTGGCAGTGTTTAGCGAGAGCTTTAAATCTCAAACAGTAGGGTAAATAATGGCCATACAAGTAAAGGTCGTACCCCTTTTTAAAGAAATAGTGAAACAGAGTATTGGAGTTAAGTTCTCTAAATCCTGTTGAGGCATCCAGGTCTCTTTGATCTTTTAAAAAATCCGGAACTGAGAAAGCGGTTGCGTGATAATTAGAATAATGTTGGGTGTGAAAAGTAAGTTGATGTTTTTTAGCTAGCTCTAGAGACTTTTTTTCAAATTGAGGATGGTTAAGAGCAGCGTTGTCATAGCTGAATTTATCTAAAACAATGTGAACTATGGAAGGGGATGGGGCTGCTGATGGGGTTGCAGATACTGCGGGACGGGGTTCCATCACAGTTAGCTTTCTAAATTGAATAAAATCTGCGCTTAGAAAAGCTAGGGAGAGCAACCCGATGAATCGCACTAGGTCCTTTCGATTTAACCACCGAATGAGATAGCTAGCCAAAACAAAAGCTAAAAACAGAGTCACTCCCTCAGTGATCCGAGGATGGTATCTGCCTAAAGGAGAGTGTTTAAAGAAAAAGAAACTAAAGATCACCATCCATAAACTTACGAAAACAAAGTCAATCATTTCCCTTTTTTTAGCTTGGAGAGCGAATCGAGAGACAAGAAGCAGGAGCCAAAGTAAAAATCCTAGGGTGGATGCTGCAGCGATGGGAAAGTAGGGATTTGAGTAAAACCCCATGTGATAATTCAGCGATCCCACCGTGGGGGTTAGAAACACTGATAAACAAGAAAATAACGATAATAGGATTTCAATCCATGAAAAGGTAATCATGGTGAAATTGTATCACTTCTTTTTTTCAGAAACAGGTTGTTTTAAAGTCGCTAGCGCAGCAAAAGCATTGCTTTTAAAAGCGGGTCTCGCAGGACGTTGCGGTTGTTGAGGTCTGGAGGTATGGGAGTGCCGCGAGCCTGAAAATTTCTTTGGGCCCGAGAACTCTTTTTTCTGCTCGGCTCTGGGTGCGGCCACTGGCCGTGGAGCGGCTTCTGGTTTCATGGTTAAAGAGATCTGCTTTTTATCAATGTTCACTTCAAGAACTCTCACCGAAACTCTGTCTCCTGGGCTCACTACTTTTTGGGGATCATCCACAAACCGATTGGCTAGCTGTGAAATATGAACCAATCCATCTTGATGAACGCCAATATCAACAAAAGCTCCAAAGTTGGTCACATTGGTGACAATTCCGGGGCAAACTAAACCCGGCTTTAAATCTTTTAATTCAAAAATATCTTCTCTAAATGAAAAAGGAATAAAAGTTTCACGAGGATCTCTTCCGGGCTTTTCAAGCTCGTTAATCATGTCCTGGAGAGTGTAGCTCCCCACCTCTTCTAGAAGGTCTTTTTCTTCTCGTAAAACAGTGGCGCCACCCCCGATTAAATCGGTGATGTTTTTTTGCAAGCGAGCACTGGCTCTTTGTAAAGCTTCATATCTTTCGGGATGCACTCCAGTGTTGTCTAAGGGATTATCGCCATTTGGGATTCGTAAAAAACCGGCCGATTGCTCAAAAGATTTCTCTGAAAAATGAGGAACTTCAAGGAGAGCTTTTTTAGAACGGAAAAGTCCTTTTTCGGTTCGATAGGCGACTACATTTTTGGCTAAAGCATCTCCGATACCTGAAATATGAGAAAGTAAATGGTAAGAGGCGGTATTAAGATCAACCCCCACGGAATTCACACAAGAATCCACCACAAGATCCAGAGATTTTTTTAAGGAGTGAGGGCTTAAATCGTGCTGATATTGACCCACTCCAATACTTTTAGGATCAATTTTAACAAGTTCCGCCAGAGGGTCTTGAAGGCGCCTACCAATAGAGATAGCTCCCCGAATGGAAACATCTAACTCTGGAAACTCTTCGCGAGCGACTTCACTGGCGCTGTAAACGCTGGCTCCGGCTTCGTTCACTAGCACCACCGGAATGCTAAACCCATTTTCCTTTACGAGTTGACGGACAAAAATTTCAGTTTCTCTTCCTGCCGTACCATTTCCGATTCCAATGGCTTTAATCGGATGCGCTTTAATAATTTCAGTCAGCAATGTTTTTGAAGTTTGTTTTTCCTCTTCCGACTGCAAATGAAGAATAGCACTTCCTAAATATTTTCCCGAGTCATCCACCAGTGCCATTTTACAGCCTGTTCTAATCCCTGGATCGATGGCTAAAACGGCTTTGGAACCGAAGGGAGAAGCCAATAAAAGTTTTTTTACATTTTCCGCAAAAACTTTAATGGCCATTTCATCGCCAACGGCTTTGAGCGCTTTGTGAATTTCGTTATCAATACTGGGCCGGACGTAAGCTTTGTAAGCAATGCGTGCGGCATTGAGCAAAACTTCAGCCCCAGAAAAATCAGAGACAGTAACGGCTGCTTTTTCAAAAGCATTCACGAGTTGGGTATCGAAAGAGGGGTCTTTAGGATCGCCGCCAAACTCTAAAGTTAATTCTTCCTCTATCCAGCCCCGCCTCATGGCTAAATAACGATGAGAATTTTGGGGCTGTAAAAGATGCTTGAGCAGTTCCTGAGACTCAAAATATTTTTCATACTTGCTGTTAGGCTTTACTTTGCTGCCTTTACCGGTTTTAGCAAAACCATTCTCAAAAAGCTGTTTTCGAACAAATTGTCTAAGCTCCTGAATTTCTGCTATTCGCTCTACTAAAATATCTTGGGCCCCTTTAATGGCCAGAGCAGCGTCAGTAATCCCTTTTTCTTCATTACGAAAAGTGAAGGCCCAAATCTCTAAAGTTTGGCCGGCTTGAGGGTTTTCTAATCCGTGGCCGCAATTCCAAACCCAATCGGCTAAGGGTTGTAACCCAGCTTCCTTGGCTAACGTAGCTTTGGTTTTTTTCTTCTTCTTAAAGGGAAGATAAATGTCCTCTAAAAGAGTGAGATCAAAAGTAGATAGTATTGAGGTTTTAAGTTCCGCAGTGAGTTTCCCCTGCGATTCGATCTCGGTCACAATAAACGATTGTCGCTTGATGAGAGAGTCCCACTCTTCTTTCTTATCGATGACCGTTTGAATAGCCACTTCGTCTAAGTTTTGTGTTTGCTCTTTTCGGTAACGAGCAATGAAAGGAACGGTGGATCCTTGCTCGGTTAGTTTTAGAACAGCGAGAGCGGACGAAATGGGAATGTTAGGTTCGGATTGTTTTAGCCAAGTTTCAAAATTCACTGCAAATGCCTCGATTTAATCCCGTAGAATTCTCTTTTTTCTGCTCACAGTCAACTGAAAGACGCTTGGAATTAGTAATACCAACGTACTGCAGCATAAGTGATGTTGGGAGCTCCTAGTTCAAAATTGGGCGGACTGACTAAAAGTCTTCCTCCAAATTCAGATTTTTCATTTCCAGCATTAAAGAATTGCCCCACCAGAACATCAAGATTGTGACTTAAAGAATAGTTAAAATAGAGGTGAGTCAGAGTGGAGGGGTCTTGTAGGTTAACAACGCTTAGCCAATGAGCTTTGAGAAGTGGGTGAATCTCCCAAGAAAGCAAAAGAGCTCCGTACCATTGGCCCCGAAAAGGGGCTGTGCGATGAAGAAAGTTTTCAAAAACGTAATTTTGATTCCTTCCAAAGCCATTGTAGAACAGTTCTAGTTTTCCGCTCCACTTGGGAGAAAAAACATAATCAAACCCCAACAAACCTTGCAGATATTTTTTTTCTAAAGCCTGATAACCGACCAGTTCACTTCGGATAAGTCCATCCCCGATATTTCCCGCACTTTCTAATCCCAGATAAAACTTATCATCGGAACGACCGCTAGTTAAGGCTACGTCAAAGTTGCTTTTGTTGCCTTTCACTCGAATGTGGAAATTTTGTTCCTTTTGTTCGGCGACTTTAGGGAGAAATCGGGCTTCTAGTTGTAAAGGACCACTCCAGATAAAACTTACCGCATCCTCAGTTTTTGGAAATTCAGGATCAATAAAGTCGAACATGTACCGTTGAACTTGCGACACTGCTGTAAAAATTTGTCCCACGCCTGTTGCAATCACCTGTTTGCCGATGATCCACTGAACATCCCCCAATTGAAACTGGGCAAAGAACCGATCGAGTCGACCGACAATTGAGACATCTTTTCTCTCCAATAATGTCCATCTCGCTTTCCAAGCCGAAGTTGGGGTGAAATCAGGGAGGGGAAGAGGGGACGGATTGTCTCTTTCTACGAAAACAAACGCTTCATCGGCAAATTCCAATCTAAAGTTGGGATGGGTGAGAGCTCCTTGAACCCGAAATCTCTCCTCATTAAATAAAATCCGATTTCTTTCAAAGACGTTACGTTGATTTAAGTCTCTGACTCCAAAGAAAGTTTTGATGGAGCCTCCCTTTTCATAATTCCAATTTCCCCCGAGAGCCGTGGCAGGGCCAAGAGCACCTGAAAGCATCAATATCAAAAGGGCTAAGTGTAAAAAGAAGAGTTGAAAGTAAGATTTAGAAACTGCCATGTGGTCCGTAGTTGTAAAGCGACTTCGTCAGAAAGAAAAGAAGCGATGCTTCCAGAGTTCAATCTGGCACAAAGGCTGCATTTCACTTTGGATTGAAACGGAATTTGAATCCAACGGAAAGAAAGAGGTATGCGCTATGGAAACAACACCCCACAAGAGCAAAAGAGGTTTTGCTTCGATGGATCCTGCTAAACAAAAAGAAATTGCAAGCCGCGGTGGAAAAGCCGCCCACGCTAAGGGCACAGCCCATGAGTTTACTTCAGAGGAGGCTCGAGGAGCAGGAAGAAAAGGGGGCTTAGCGGTCAGTCGAGACCGTGCCCACATGGTCGCCATTGGTCGCGAGGGGGGCCACATGAGAGCTAAAAAAGCCAAGTTGCGGTTGTTACAGTCTCAATCTGCAACAACAGCTCCCCCAGAGGCTGCGTCTTCGGAGAAAAAATCGCCCACTGAGTCCCCACAGAGTTCAGGTTCGGATAAACCCGATTGGCAACCCCTTTCGGCTTAGTATTGAAACTTTAAAGCCCTTGTCTTGTGAATTTTGCGGCTAAGATCAGTAGTACAGAGAAAAGGGCTTTAGCAGGGGAGGGGAGGCAACAGGTTCACCCCTGGGTGAGAAAATGGCTAGCCCCTCTCCTGTTCATTTGCAAACTTGGAGTTGTTCTTAACTTCATCAGTAAATCTAAAAGCAAATCTTGCACTTTTTTTGAATTCTGTTCCCGGCTCAATTCGACCCACCGTCGGTGCTGCGATTTGACTAAGCTATTCATCGCCTGATTGGAATTTAATACAGTTGAAATAATTTCTGCTATTTCCCAGGGGTTTTGGGTGTTCAAAGCGCAGCCGCTTTTTCCCATGGTTTCTTGAACTCCAGTATTGGGGTGAAAGAAAATGGGAAGATGTCGGCTCATGGCTTCTACCAGAGGAATACAAAAACCTTCCTGTTCACTCAAACAAACTAGTGCGTCTGAAATTTCGTAATAATTTTCTAACGATTTTCTAGTCACTGGCCCTGTGATTTTTACTTCTTGAGACAGTCCTAATTGTTTCGTGAGCAACTTAAGATATTCGGTGTAAGTAGGATCTTGGGTCCCCACCAAAAATAATTTAGACCCTTTGGGGAGGGATTTTTTGAGATAGAAAAATGTTTTTATCAAAAGGGCTTGGTTTTTGTGGGGAGTGAGTCTGCCGACAAAAAGCAGATTTTTAGGCTCTGTTTTTAATAAGCGAATCGATGGGGTTTTGAGCTCGGCTAAGTCTTTTGAAAAATCGATGAGTGGTAGTAATTGAGGGTTAGGGTAGTGATGGTGCTTAAGATCTAAAAGATTAAATTGAGAACCTGTAAATGAGGCGATAGTTTCTTTTCTTAAACTATTTAGTTGTCGCCTGCCCAGATGGCTTAATTCTGCCATGAAAGGATCATGCGGATAAAATTTTTCAGAAACAATATTGTGGTAAACCAAAGCTTTCGGAATCTCAATGGGAGCGAGCTTTCGCAAATCAGGATTTCCGTGAGAGTGATGAATGAGAAGCAAATCGCAATTCCAAATTTGCTCCAAGTTTAATTGAAACGCATGAGGGGATTTGATCTGATTAAGTTGAGAGGCAAAAATAGACCCTGAAATTCCTATTTTACTTAAAGCCGATTGGATAAAAAACATTTGATGGCTAATTCCATCGGCTCGACTGACCGAGTAATGGTACTGGTGAATTCGAAAGGGTTGTTGATTTTCCCTTTTCATCGATTCTCCCAAAAACAGCTCTTTAAATGCCTGAAATTATGTCTCGCTAAACGGGTAGAAGCAAAAACAAACCTAAGAGCTTTGATTTCCCGGCCAGTAAATTCCCGATGCAACAAATGAAATTTCAGAAAATGAAGTCTCCCCAAAGCCTTCGATTTGGTTTGGAGGATCTTCTCCACAAGACCTTGGGATTCTTTTTTTTCTTTAAGAGCCCGAACTACTTGAGTATGTAGGTCTCTACTGAGTTGGGGCTCTCCAAAAATCGTAAAAAGTTTAGAGGTCATTTAATGACAAGCTTCCACTAACAAAGCCGAAGCCTCTCCTCCACCGATACAGAGGCTAGCGACTCCATAACGTTTTCCTTGGGTTTTTAGTGAGTGAACTAAAGTGGTTAAAATTCTAGCTCCACTAGCTCCAATAGGATGGCCTAAAGCTACTGCTCCCCCGTGAATGTTCACTTTTTTAGGATCGAGACTGAGCTCTTTGATACACGCTAATGCCACCACTGAGAAAGCTTCGTTGATTTCGTAAAGATCAATGTCAGAAGCTTTCAAATTAGCTTTTTTGAGAAGTTTCTGAATGGATCCTACGGGCGCTGTCGTAAACCATTCGGGAGCTTGCGCATGACTAGCCTGAGCCACAATTTTGGCCATAGGTTTTAAACCGTTTTTCTTAGCATAATCGGATGAAGCAAGAACCAAAGCTGAAGCCCCATCACTGAGTGAGCTTGCATTGCCGGCAGTGATAGTCCCTTCTTTTTGAAAAGCGGGTTTTAAATCTCCTAGCTTGTCTAATTTCGCTTTGAAAGGTTCTTCGTCTTTATCGAAGAGTTTCTTCTCTTTTCCTACCATGATTTCAACGCTAGTCGTTTCTTCAGAAAAGACGCCTCGGTTTAAGGCATCTTGGGCTCTTTGATAACTTTCTAAAGCAAATTGGTCTTGTTCAGTTCGCGAAATACTTTTTTCTTTGGCGCAAAGCTCAGCGCAATCGCCCATGTGAAGGTTGTGATAAACATCCCACAATCCATCATGAACCATCGAATCGATCAGTTTTCCGTTGCCCAATCGATAACCTTCGCGAGCTTTATCAAGAAGGTATGGGGCTTTGCTCATACTCTCCATTCCGCCAGCTACGACGACTTCGGCGTCCGAGCATTGAATGATTTGAGCGCCCCACATCACCGTTCTAAGACCGCTTCCGCAAACTCGATTTAGAGTAGTTGCTCTAACACTGTTGGGGAGGCCTGAAAACAAAGTGGCTTGTCGGGCGGGGGCTTGTCCTACCCCGGCAGTCAAAACTGAACCCATCAAACATTCCTCAATTTGTTCTGGCGACACGCCGCTTCTTTTTACAGCAGCTTGAATGGCTGTCGCCCCCAATTTGGGGGCTGCAATATCTTTGAGCGACCCTAGAAAAGCACCGATCGCAGTTCTTTGAGCGGATAGTATGACTACTTCTTTCATTCAAAATCTCCTTAGGCTAGACTCTGGGACTTTAACAGCTTAGAGTCAAAAAATTATGGTAAGTGAAAAGTACGATCCGAAGGGTATAGAAGGCAAGTGGCAACAGCTTTGGGCAGAACAAAATGTCTTTAAAGCGACTGAAGACAGCCCAAAACCTAAATATTTTTGTTTGTGCATGTTTCCCTATCCTAGCGGCAACATCCATATGGGCCACATGCGGAATTATTCCATCGGAGACCTCATTTCCCGCTACAAAAGAATGAAAGGTTTTAACGTACTTCAACCTATTGGGTGGGATTCTTTTGGTCTTCCTGCAGAGAACGCTGCGATTCAGCGAAGTGTTCACCCAAGAGATTGGACGTTGCAAAACATTGCTCAAATGAAAGTTGAGCTTAAAAGCATGGGCATTGGTTATGACTGGGATCGAGAAGTTACCACTTGTTTGCCCGAGTATTACCGATGGGAACAAATGCTTTTTACGAAATTTTTTGAAAAGGGTTTGGCCTACAAAAAAAGGGGGCAAGTGAATTGGTGCCCCAAATGTGAAACGGTTTTGGCCAATGAACAGGTTCAAGAAGGAGCCTGTTGGAGATGTGATTCTCCAGTCGTCGTCAAAGACTTAAGCCAATGGTATTTGAAAATTACCGCTTATGCGGATCAACTTCTTTCAGGGCATCAACAGCTTGAAAAGAGTTGGCCTCAGCGGGTTTTGGATATGCAAAAGCATTGGATTGGAGAGAGCCAAGGGGGCAGGATTCAGTTTCAAGTTGAAGGTTCGCAAGAAAAAATAGAGATCTTCACCACTCGTCCCGACACTCTTTTTGGCGTCACTTTTGTGACTTTAGCGGCGGCTCATCCTTTAGCACAAAAACTATGTAAAACGCCGGACGCCCTAAAACACTTAGAACAAATCAAAGTGGCGGTGGCTCTTCGTCGTCCAGATGAAGAGATTAAGGAAAAGAAAGGTTTCTTTACGGGAAGCTATGCTATTCATCCTTTAACTGGAGCCAAAGTGCCGGTCTGGGTGGGAGATTTTGTGGTCATGGAATATGGAACTGGAGCCGTGATGGCCGTTCCTGCCCATGACCAAAGGGATTTTGAATTTGCTCAAACGTATCAACTTCCTATCAAGACTGTGATTGTCCCCAACAAAGACGAGGGGGGGGCACAGCCTATGAAAGAAGCCTATACGGGCTCCGGATTTTTAACGGAAAGTGGAAGCTTTAATGGGCAAGACAACGAGACTGCCAAGACAAATATTTTAAAAGAATTAGAAAGTAAAAAACTGGGGATCAAAACGATCCAATATCGTTTGAGAGATTGGGGCGTGAGCCGTCAGAGATTCTGGGGAGCTCCCATTCCGATTGTTTATTGTGAGAGTTGTGGAACCGTTCCCGTTCCGGAAAAAGATTTACCCGTTGAACTTCCTATGGATGTGACTTTTTCGGGCAAACAGGGAAATCCTTTAGAGCAGCATCCCACTTTTAGCAAAACGCAGTGCCCAAAGTGTCAAAAGACAGCGCGACGAGAGACCGACACTATGGATACTTTTGTGGAGTCTTCTTGGTATTATGCTAGATACACCGATCCGCATTGTTCCACTGGCCCCTTCGCTAAAGCTAAAGCCGATTATTGGTTACCCGTCGATTATTATGTCGGAGGAGTGGAACATGCTTGTATGCATTTGCTCTATTCTAGATTCTTTCACAAAATTTTAAGAGACTGGGGTTTTTTGAAAGGGGATGAGCCTTTTAGTCGTCTTCTCACTCAAGGCATGGTCATTAAAGACGGCGCTAAGATGTCAAAATCGAAAGGTAACGTCGTTACCCCGGGTTCGATCTTAGATCGATTTGGCGCAGATACAGCTCGGCTGTTTAGTCTTTTTGCGGCTCCTCCGGAGAAGGATCTTGATTGGAATGAAAAAGGGGTAGAAGGGTGTCATCGATTTTTGCAAAGAGTGTGGCGACTTTTCTATCAGCACCAATCGTTATTAGCAGAAGCTCAAGTGGCTGAAAAAGAGATCACATTTTCCGATAAATGCTTAGCCTTAAGAAGAAAAACCCATTGGATGATTCAAAAAATGACTGAAGATATTGAATCTGAAAAGTTCAATGTGGCCATCTCAGCAGCTATGGAACTTGTGAATGAGCTTTATGGAGCCTTAACTGATCACGATAAGTTCTTTTCAACTCCCGATGGCAAGTGGACCCTCCAAGAAGCGGTTCATTCTCTACTTTTGTGTTTGGCGCCGTTTGCTCCCCACATGATGGAAGAGTTATGGCATGAAATGGGAAATAAAACTTTTGTGACCTGTGCTGATTGGCCCAAGTTTCGTGCGGACTTATTGACCGAAAGTAAGTTCACTTTGGTGGTTCAAGTGAACGGCAAAGTGAGAGAGCGAATCGAAGTAGCTAAAGGTATCACCAAAGAAGACGTGCAGAAGTTGGTTTTGGGAATGGACAAGATAAAACCCTTTATGGAAGGCAAAACCTTAAAACAGTTTGTTTACGTTCCGGAAAGAATTGCGAATGTCGTTGTGGTTTAGATTTTTTCTGTCATTCCTTTTAGTGATTCTTTCGGGATGTGGTTACACCCTTTCCCATCGAGTTCAAAATGTGTTTGATCACCCTAAAGGGTTGTTTGTTCCCATTTTTGCCAACGACACCGAAGAACTCGGTGCCGAAATGATCTTTACCAATGCGCTTCTTAGAGAATTAACTTTGCATCAAACTTTTCGAGTGGCTCATAAAAAAGAGGAAACTCCCTTAGAGCTGCGGGGTGTGGTTGAACAGATCAATTATCAACCGACAGCTCTTTACGCACCCAACGCGGGAGTGAATAAGCTTCAGTCTTATTCGAATGTCCCCGACCAGATCAATTTAGTGGCTCGGGTGCGATTAGAACTTTTCGACCGTGATTCAAAGAAGGTTTTATGGACCCAAAGCGCAACCGCTTCTCGAATAGTGGGGGCTTACTTGGCAAGGACGGGAGATAAAGAAGCTGCGAGTGGGTTTGGAACTTACACTCAGTCTTTGATTGATTCTCGTTACAGTGATATTGCGCGAGATTTGGTGAGAGATTTGTACGATGCTATGTTGGAAACCTTATAATGATAGTTACAGCTCAAAAGGTTTTTAAAGATCTAGATTCGGGAAGCTGGAACCCCCTCTATTTGGTGGTCGGTTCCGAGCCTTTTCAGTCGAACGAAATCTTAAACCAATTCAAAAAGAAGTTTATCAAAGAAGAAACAGCCCAAGCTTTAAATTATGAACTTTGGGATGGCGAAGGTTTAGATGCGGGCAATTTATTGAATTCGCTTGAAATGCTTCCGGGCCTTTTTAGCTCTGACGAGGAGATTCGACTTATCGTTTGTCAGCGATTTGACAAAATTGCACCTAGCCATATGGAAGTTTTACAAAAGTATCTCAGTGAGCCTTCGCCATCAACGGTGTTTGTGATGATGGCTGAGAAAATAGACAAGCGGAAAGCTTGGTATAAGCTCATTGAAGAGCATGGTGATGTTTTAGAGGTGAGAGAACCCTACGATCGAGAGTGGCCTAAATGGTCGGGATATTTTGAAAGAAAACACAAATTGAAAGTCGATCCCGCAGCATGGGAAATGTTAGTGTCGGGAAGTGGAAGATGCTTATCTTTATTAGCCACCGAGATAGAGAAATTAGCCGTCTTTGTAGGAGAAAAATCTTCAATTCAATTATCGGATGTTCAGTCGATGGGAGCTAATTCTACGGGTGATGATATTTTCTCTCTCGTTGAAGATTTAGCTATGAAGCGCAAGGGAGTATCTCTTCGTAAGTATGATCTGCTTTTAAGAAATGGCGAGAGCGATATTAAATTACTATCTATTATTGTTCGTCAGTTTCGAATGATTGAGCAGGCGCTTCGGCTCTCAAAAGAGGGAGTTACGGATCCCAAAACCGTAGCGGTTCAAATAGGAGCTCATCCTTTTTTTGTTTCTAAAATTTTTGAGCAAATGAAAAAACACACCGAAGAAAGTGTGGGGAAAACCTTAAATCTTCTGGCTCAATGTGATTATCAAATAAAAACAGGGGACGGAAATTTGTTTGAAAAATTTCTCGTCCCCTACTTTTCAAAAGAATCCCGTTAAAACCGGCAATCTTTTTACATAATAGAACAAAGACCCATACCTTGAGAGTCTTCAGGACGGCCGGTTCTAGATAAAGTTCCCCAATAAATATTGTGGTAATAGTCGGTACCATCAATATTCAAGTACCCGGGTTGGGGTGAGTTGAATTTAATTTGAAAAGAGGGATCGTTCTCTTCTTTAATTAAAGTTCCTGTGAACTCAGCGTTTTCTCCGGAATCTCCAGAAAAAGATAAGGTCACAGCTTTGGTTTCTTCACTCGCTTTAAAGTGAATTTTGAACCAATGATCCCCGCACGAACCTTCGATGATTCTAGCGGCAGAATCATCCGCCACGGAAAGGGATTGAATGATTAGGAAAGGAATCAAAAAGACTAGAGCTCTCATAGCAACTCCTATGGGTTAAAAGTTGCGGCTTTATATCAATTATTGCGCAATGAGTCAATTTGGTTCGGAAAGCCAAAAAAAAAGCCCAACCCTGGAACGGGTTAGGCTTTTAAGTTATTGAAAGTAGATAATATTTACTCTTGATCGGTGCCGGTTCGTTTGGAGTTGGAGCTTTTACCTTGGTGAGGCAGAATGGCTCGAACATCGGCGCCAAGCTTTTCAGCATGTCGGCTTTGGAGCTTGTGGGCGGTATGGTGCCCCTTCTTTTTTTCTCGTTCCTTTTTGAGTTGAGATTCGATTTTATGGCAGCAGACATCAATCGATTCATAAAGGTTTTTGGATTTCGTACTAGCAACGAAATCTTTGTGTTCGGCGTGACAAGTGATTTCAACGCACTGAAGATTTTTTTCCAGGCTTAGTATCACATGAACTTCCATGGGGTAGGTGACAAACTTTTTCAGTTTTTCCACCTTATCTTCAACGTGTTCCTTGATAGCTTCTGTAGACTCGATATTTCTGAAGTTTAAATGGAGTGACATAGGATCTCCTTCTTAGATTCAGTATCGGAAGAAAGCCTAAGTCTCAAAAGACTTTTTTGCGTCTAGATGAAGGAAGTATTCCCAACATTTCTCGATATTTTGCTACGGTTCTGCGAGCAATATTAATGTTTTCTTTCAACAATAGCTCCACAATTTTTTGATCGCTAAACGGATGCGCTGGAGGCTCGGTTGCGATGATGGCTTTGACCTTTTCTTTGACCGTTTCACTGGCGACATCAGCTCCATGAACTCTCGAGATACCACTATTGAAAAAGAATTTAAGCTCAAAAATTCCTCTGGGAGTGTGGACATATTTATTGGTGGTCACTCGACTGATGGTAGATTCGTGCATTCCAATGTCATCTGCGACATCTCTAAGAACCATTGGTTTAAGATGGGAAATGCCTTTTTCAAAAAAGTCATATTGCTGTTTTACAATGCTTTCGGTGACTTTATAAATAGTTCTTTGTCGCTGATGAATACTGCGAATAAGCCAAACTGCGGAGCGGAGTTTTCCCTGAACATAATCTTTAGTGATCTGCTGATTTTCGCTCTCTTTATCTAAAAGATTTTTATAAAAAGAAGAAATTTTTAATTTGGGCAGACCATCTTCGTTGAGCATGACCACATATTCATCACCTCGTTTTACAACGTAAATATCGGGGATGATGTAGTGAGCCGGAGAACCGCCGAAAGCCCTGCCGGGTTTTGGCTCCAACTCTTCGATAATTTTGACTCGCTCGACGACTTCTTCCATAGAAAGATTCAGAGCTTTACAAATAGCGCTGTAATTTTTCTTTTCGAGATCGGAAAGATGATTCTCGATCATAGCCTCAAGGAGGTCATCGTTTTCTTTTAAATCATAAATTTGAACCAGTAGGCATTCTTTTAAATCTCTTGAAGCTACTCCAATAGGATCAAATTCTTGAATTCGATAGAGAACCGCCTCGACCTCGTGCACATCAAAATTTTCTTTTTGAGCAATTTCTTCAATTGAGCACTGAAGGTAACCGTCTTCATTCACGTTTCCAATAATGACCTCACCAATGCCTTTTTGACTTTGGGTCATTTCGCTCATTTTCAATTGCCACATCAAATGCTCTGGCAGGTCGGGGGCTGAAGTTAATGTGTTTTCATAAGAGGGAAGGTCTTCATCTCCTCCTCGATAGACGGGAAGATTCGGAGTAGATTTGAAGTTCTCTAAATAATTTTCCCAGTTGAAGTCTTCATTAGCCTGAGGGTTTTCCTCAGTGGGAGTTGAAGTTTCCTGTGGAACTTCATCCATACCCTGAACTGTACTCTCCGAATCTGAAGTTTCCTCAAGAGTAGGATTTTCAACTAGCTCTGAATTGATCAAATTCTCCATTTCCATTCGATTCATCTGCAAAAGCTTGATAGCTTGTTGCAGCTGAGGAGTCATGACGAGATGCTGACCTAAATTGAGAGATAATTTTGGACCGATTGCCATAGTTATAACCTAAAACTTTCTCCTAAGTAGAATTTCCTAGCTGAATCATTTTCCACAATTTCTTGCGGTTTTCCATGAATCCAAATTTTTCCTTCTTTAATCAAGTAGGCCTCATCACAAGATTTCAGAGTTTCTCTTACATTATGATCTGTGATAACGACCCCGATCCCTTTCTCAACTAACAATTTGATAATACCTTGAATTTCTTGCACTGCCAGTGGGTCGATTCCGGCGTAGGGTTCATCTAAAAGTAAGAACCTAGGATCCAAAATCAAAGCTCTAGCAATCTCAAGTCTTCGCCGTTCTCCACCACTTAAAGTGAGCGCTTGGCTTTTCGCCAACTTAGCAATGCCTAGTTCACTCAAGGCTCTTTCCGCTCGTGTTCTCTTTTCTTGTCGGCTAATTTTCAAGTTATCCAAAACTAAGAATAAATTTTCTTCGACACTAAGCTTCCTAAAAATAGAGGGATCCTGGGGCAAGTAGCCTAAACCCATTCTGGCCCGTTCGTGAATGGGACGTTGCGCTAGATCGATTCCATCCAAAGTGACCTTGCCCGAATCGGGAGTGACTAACCCTACCATCATGTAAAAAGTGGTGGTTTTACCGGCTCCGTTAGGACCTAAAAGTCCTACCGCTTTTCCGCTGCTAATTTCAAAACACACATCGGACACTACCGTTCGACCTTTGAAACTTTTTCTTAAGTTTTCAGCGCGGAGTATCATGTACTGTTCTTCCTTCAGCCTCTTCAACCTCTATTCTATCATCGTCAGAGAAGAGCTTAATTTTTTTCCCTTCAATAACATTTCCCTGGGCTTCAAGGCGAGCCTTACCTTCTAGAATGATCTCATCGCCTCCAACCTCTAAATAGGCTTTTTGAGCATAGCCTACACGATCTTTACTATGAATAACGACATTTCCAAAAGCGTTCACGTTTTCCTCTCCTTCTTGGGAGCTGATTTCGAAGATGTCACTGGAAATAGTCATCGAAGGCATATTGGATTTGACCCCTCCTATAAAAACGGCTCGAGACTCTTGAGTAAAGAACTCACCACTTTTAGATAGAATTTTCAGCCATTCCCCACTTTTTAACCGCTTTTGAGAGGAAACATCACGATTGAGTACGAAATGTTCTTTATTAATTTGTGCGTGAAGGCCGGTGCCATTGAGAAACATGGTGGGATGTTGGAGGTTGGGCCCCTTCATGTGAACGGGATCCTCAGAATGAAATTCATGTTTAGTTCCATCGTAATTAAGATGGTTCATCCAAAACAAATATCCGTTGCTCGATTCAATAGAAACATGGCCATCTAACTCGACATAATTTTTTTCAGTCCAAGACCGCCCATAATCTGATTTTGTTAAAATTTTGTTCCGAGTGGCTTCTGAGAAAAAATGGGCCGTTACCGTTTTTAAAAAGGCATAATTTTCTTTTCTGTGAAGTTCAGCAAACTGGGATTCGATTTGCCAGCGGGGTTGCCCCTCCACTGACTCATAAAAACGAACTCCGAGAAGTCCGAAGTTAGCTTGAGTGAGGTCGGAGCGATAAAGTCCTTCCTGATTAAATAAAGACTCAGTATTGCTATCTAGATTCACTGGGTCAGAAGAAGCTGGCCACAGCCAAACCAATAAGAACCAGAACCCTAAAAAGAACGAAAGGAAGAGTTTTTTATTAACTGCCTGCCACCACATCGGCATCACGATAACAGAAAGAGTCTATCGACGCAATTTAGCGTAGGTGAGAGTTGCTGAAATGATATGCTTTTATACGCAGCATTATTGATGTTAAGTGGGGCCTCGCCAAAGAGTGACTCTAGGAGAAAATTCACCTACAATAGAAGAAGTAGCCATATTCACATAATTCATTCCAACTCTTTTGATCATGATAAAACTATTTCAACTGTTACTTCTTTTGGGTTCGAATTTCGTTTGGGGCTCTCCCTCTTTGGATGACCAGTATAGTTACAAAGGTTTTGTGGCGGGGGGCATCAATGCCAAAAAACAGCCAGTTTTTTCTGAGCAAATTGAAACTGAACTTATTTCTTTGCTTCAAGCTAATCCCCGATTTGAATTTTCAGAAAAGAATCAGCCCTCGTTCAGAGAGGGAATAAGTAAAATTTCAACTCAGGCCATTCATCCAGCTACGACTGAGAAACTTAAGGTTTTTGAAGAGGTCTTTAAGGACCAATATGTGAAGGGCTCTCGAGCCGTTGTCTTAGCGGAACTTTTAAAAAAAGAAGAAGAGTATGAAGTCGGGCTGACCCTTGTCATTACCTCTACGGGTGAAATGATTAGTTATGAGACTGCACCCGTCTCAAATCCAAAAGCATTAGATAGTTTTGCGATGGCTACTCGAGAGGCCATGTCCGAGCTGGTTAAAAAAATTCCGTTTGATGCCTCGATTTTAAAACGCGATGGTTATTTAGTAGTTCTAGACCGAGGTGCTCGTGTTTTTCGGCCGGGGACTCAAATTTCAGTTTTTACGACAGAGATGAGAGACGGGAAGTTGATTTTAGAAGAAACCGGACTCGTCGGAATTACCCAAGTAGAAGAGAATCTGACTTTTGGAAAAATAATGGTTGAGAAGCGACCTCATGAAGTAGCTCGAGGCAATAAAGTGCAGTTTTCAGATAGCCCTCCGATGGAAGTGAGAAATCTTTTAGATGCTTCTGAGGGCAGAGAACCGGCATCTCTTTGGGGCAATGAGTTTGAAGTTAAAAAAGGTAAGTTAGGTATTGTTAATTTGGATTTAGGGCCCACCTTGGTCACATTCGAGAACACTAAAGTGTCTGGAGCACAGTCCAGTTCCACTAAATTGGTGACGGGTGGAATTTTTAATGGAGAGCTTTGGCTTACCAGTAAATATTATTTGAATTTAGGCTTTAACTACGGAGTGGCTTCGATCGTAAACAGTAAAACAGCAGGGGCTGAGCCGGTAGGAATGTCGGTGTCAGCTTTAAAGTTATTGGTCGGTTATCGACTGAATATTTTTGCACCTAATACGGGACCCATTGTTTATTTGCGTGGTGGCTATGCAAATCAAAGTTTTTCAATTTCTTCGATTGCAGACCCGGTGATTTTTAATAGTGCTTCTTATGCAGGTCCCATGATCAGTGGAGGAGTGAGTTTTCCTATCAACGAAAATTTAGGAGTGGGCGCTGATATTAGTTCAATCATTTTCCCCTCTTTATCGGAAACCCCGACAACGGCCATCGTTTCTTACAGTAATATTGCAGCATGGACCTTACTCTTAAAAGCTACGTACAATTATCAAAAGGACTTTGATTTTGATGCTAAGTTGATGTTCCAACGTTTTGGAGCAGATATTTCCGGCGGCGAAACCGGGCCTGCAGCGATATCTTCTATCAGTCAAATGACTAAGGGGATTCTTTTAGGGCTCACGTATTATTATTAAGCATAAGACTCAGTGAATTCAGTTTTAATTTGAGTCCTTTCAGTGACTTAGATGAAAAACATCCCCCTGTACTGAATTAGGACAGTCTAAATCTGTGGAAATTCAATAATCTAAGGCCTACCCGCTCAGTGCTAGTTGAAATTTTGTCGACTCTTCAAACTTTTTACACACAAAAATTTGGGCACGAATTTGCATCTCTCAGGGTTAAAGCGAGACTATTTTATGAATGCACGTGATTATCGAGAACATCTCTACCAACATCGTTCCCATCCTCATCAAGCTAAAACTATCGAAAGCGCCACTGACAGCAGCGCTATTTACTTGTCTGTTGTGGCTTTTATAGCGGCTGAGTACTTTTTCGAACTCAAATTAGAGAAGGTTCCCTCGGGTCTAATGTTCCCAGCAGGATTTCTTTTCTTTTGGGCGTTTTATTACACTTACTATCAACCGGGACACTTAGAGAAAACACTATCCAGTGAAAACAAATGGGATCTCTCAGGGATTCCCCTGACTATTCTTTCAAGTTGCATTTGGTTTGTTAAGATAATGTTCGTCGAGTTAACTGAGAAGGTTTTATCTCAAGTGTTTAAGCCCCAGCCTGTGAAGGTTAAAGCTCAACGAAAGATGAATTCAAAATCTCAACCTCAAAATTTTTCTTCAGGAACTCGAACCGGGAGAAACACCCGCTTTCAAGGGCATCATAATCGTTCGGCCCAACCTTTATCTGATTTCCCTCAGACGGGCACGGGCCTCCCCAGAGAGCTAACCAATGCTTTGGGAATCATGGGAATTCCTGAAGCAAGAGATTGGTCAGTGATTCAAAAGCGATATCGAGAATTGGCGAAGAAATTTCATCCTGATCTCAATCCCGATCTGACTCAAGCTGGTAATCGTTTTATGCTTTATGATGCTGCCTATAGAAAGCTTGAAGCTGCTAAAGACCGTTATTTTATTAGCTTAAAATCTTGATCGAGAATTTCTAACATATTTAAACTAGGGACTATCTGAATTTGCACAGGTCAGGGTTGGGTAAACTGGTTTGGATGGGTTGAGAGGGGGGAGTAGAGTGGTCGAAACAATACTCTTCTGCCCAACGGTATAAAAGTTCCGCTAACTCTTTAAGCCCTCCGATACGAATGGGGGCTCCCGGGCCTCCGATAGAATTTTCTCGGATGGCATAGATCATGACTTTTCTCAGCGTAGGTCTAATGTAGTCCAAACAAGACCTCTCTTCAGTCAGCCTTTCGTAGCGTTCCCCTATGAAAATATCGGCTCTGCGAACTTGTTCTGTGGCGAGTCTGGGATTGGGCTCCGACTTTGAGTAAAGCCTCATGAACTCTTGAAACTCTGGAAAGTCCTCAAGTTTAGCGGAACAGGTTTCCCGCGTTCCCCCGTGGCAAAGACACTCGTAGTAGGACTCAATCCACTGGGCGTTCACGGGCCAGGGGACCATCAGGAGCCAAATGACAATCAATATCTTTCTCGACATACGTTCCACTAAATCCAGGGGTTAAGATACAACACTCTTATCATACACAAAAATTGTGATGGAATTGTGAAGCGATGAAAATTTGATACAATTGACTGAAATTTAAGGAAAAATTTGATGCCCATTTTAAATGTGAAGCTTGAAAAACCCCTTTTTTTAGCTGCTTTGGCTATTTTATTGTGTGCTTTACGTTGGGTTTTTATCGCTAACGGTTTTGATTATGGCTGGGATTACGAGACGGGGTATCGAGTTTATCAAGGCGGAATCTACGGAAAAGATTTCTATACCGCTTTAGGACCCTTGTCTTATGAGGTGATAGGACAAGTCTTTAGATGGTTTGGACCGCGGTGGGTTTTAATTTACCCCTTGTACTACGGATGTTGGATCTTAAGTTGGTACGGGGTTTTTCTGCTTTTCAAAAGATTGACCCCAAGGATTGAGATTTTATCTTTAGTTCTCATGATAGTGGCCCCGTTAAGTATCCCTCATTTAGTTGCCTTACATTTGTATAATTGCCTCAGTTATTGTTTGAGCATTTGGTGTGGGGTTTTTTGTTTCAATTATTTGTTCTCCGGTCGTTGTAGGTATTTAGTGCCGGCCGCTGTACTAGCTTCTCTTTCTTTGTTTACCAAACAAAATTTGGGCTTGGGAGTTGCGATTTTGGTATTTCTTTTAATCATCATAGAGGGATGTCTCCGTAAAAATATAAAGGTGATAGACTTCATAAAACCAATGCTGACCTTTGGATTCGTTTTTGTTTTTTTGAATGCCATTCTGTTTGGGTGGTTTTCTAGAAACATTAGCTTCAAAGAATTGTATACATTGATGTTCATTGATGCTGCCTCGGCAAAAGGTAATTTTTTTAATATGCTTAAGACCGCAGTGCCTAGAATTTCCTTTGGCCAATCCAATCAAAGAGATGTTCGTTGGTTAATTCAGCATATAGGAGAGCTTTTTTCTTATGGGCTCATTTTGGGATTTAACTTAATTTGCTACCGTAAGTTTTGGTCCAAAAAACCACAGAACTCAGGAGAGAAGAAATCTTTTCCAACACAAAATGATGTTATTGGGTGTTTTGTTGGATTCGTTTTTTTTCTTGTCATTCCTTTAATTATTCCTGACGTGGTGTTTTATTGGAGACAAAAATACTTTTGGCTAAACGAAGATTACAGGTCGAACAGTATTATTTTTGCTTCTTGTTTTTGGTATGTGATCATTGGGCTAGTTTTTTATTTGTTTGTGTTATGGAAGAGACAACAATTGTTCGTGAAAGACTCATTAGCTCTGTTATTTTTGTTAATTTTTAGTTTGGGAATGAATGTTTGGATCTGTGCTTCCAGATTTGCCTATTTTTTTCTAAATACACCCCTGTTTTTGTCTCTGTTTTTTATAACGGGTTTGATTTTGGGTGTTTGGAGTCGAAAACAATTTTTGACTGGGGTTTTTTTAATGTGGTTTTTGGGACTCTTTTTTTATCCAACTCACTCAGTCAGTCAGATGGATACGATTCCAGGGTATTCAGTTGAGGGACTATTCTTTTCTAAGTCTGAACGAGACTTTGTTACTTTTTACACTGAAAAAGTGAAACCGTGGGTTAAAGGCAAACGAACACTTTGGCTTGTTCATGGAGGGCCTCATTCTTTAAGTGAAGCGATTCCCGTGAGGAATGTGAGTAATCTTTATTTTGATCAATACAATTCACGGATTGAAGAGTCCCTAGTCAAAGATTGGATGCAACATCCTCCCGAAATGATAGTGTTGGATTGGTTTGTCACCCCCGATACGTCCGTTTGGCTAAGAGGGGATCTCTTTAGGAACTGGCTTTCGAGCCAATATTTGGAAGTTACCAAAGTTGCCGGCAAAAAGATTTTAAAACTAAAAAATTAGGAGTTTAAAAATGCATCCTTGGCATGAAGTTGAAATTGGAGTTGAAGCACCGGAAGTAGTGACAGCTGTCATCGAAGTGCCTAAAGGCTCTAAAATTAAATACGAGCTAGATAAAAAGAGTGGTTTGATCAAAGTAGATCGAATTCTTTTTAGCTCAGTTCACTATCCATCAAATTACGGTTTTATTCCCCGAACCTTGTGCGAGGATCGGGATCCTCTGGATATTTTAGTTTTAGGTCAAGAAGCTACCGTACCCCTAGCGTTAATGAGAGCTCGGCCGATTGGTGTCATGAAAATGGAGGACCAAGGGGAAGCCGATGATAAAATCATTGCAGTTCATGCGGACGACCCTGAATTTTCACATTTTCGAAGCATTCAAGAATTGCCCCCGCACTGGATAAAACAGGTGAAACGTTTTTTTGAGGATTACAAGGCTCTTGAAATGAAAACTGTTAAAGTGAATGAATTTCTAGGTCCCAAAGAAGCTATTCAAGTGGTCAAAGAGTCTATTGAAATGTATTCAAGGGATTATCCAGGCGTTCTCCCCATCGTCTAGTTCCGGTGGTAAACACAAAGCCAATCGGCCAGAATTTCTCGTTTCGGAAAGTAAGGAAACCACTCTCCATTGAGCGAAGGGCCTAAGGCGCAGTTGGGATTGGCATCTACTAAAGCTGTGATCTTTTTCTCTCGAATTGCATTTTCGGCATCAGCTACAAGCCAATTTAATTTCAGATGGGCACTATGAGCTACCATGCACCCGTTAGTTAAGTCAGGACCGTGATAGCCCCAGTCTTTCAGGTAAATTCCCATGTTCTGTGCGTAGTGGCCTACGATCAATCCATATCCAGGATAGCGGCTTTTAATCTCTTGAGCCATTTGGGG